>JBDZVC010000377.1:2150-4257 GCA_040255475.1 Phyllobacteriaceae bacterium
AAAGGGCAGCGCGGTTTCCCCTCCGCGCTGCCCCGGCTCGCGTCGGAACGAAGCCCCATACCCCTCGGGCTCCGTTCCTTCCCCCGCGATCCATAAAGCGTATCGCGATCTTTCAGATTCGCTCTATACGCTTTCGGTTCTTCGTTCTACGCATGTCTTTATCCCGAAACCGGTTCCCACTTTCGGGAGACATGCGTTAAAGCACGACCACCTTTGTGCCGACTTTGACGCGTTCGTAAAGGTCTACCACGTCCTGATTGCGCATCCGGATGCATCCGGAGGAGACATTGTGGCCGATTGTCCACGGTGCGTTGGTGCCGTGGATGCGATAGAGCGTGCCTCCGAGATAGAGTGCGCGCGCGCCGAGCGGGTTGTTCAGCCCGCCTTCCATATGCGCCGGCAGTACGCGCCCCTTCGCTTTCTCGCGCGTGATCATCTCGGAAGGCGGCGTCCAGCCCGGCCATTCCGCCTTCCTGCTGATCGTCTCCGTGCCTGTCCAGCCGAAGCCTTCCTTGCCGACACCGACGCCGTAGCGGCGGGCCCTGCCACCATCCTGCACCAGATAAAGGAATTTCGTCTTCGTATCGATGACGATGGTACCCGGCTTCTGCGGACCGTCATACCTGATCTCGCGCGGCAGGAATTTCGGGTCGAAGGGCCGTTCCATCTCCTTTTCGGTATACATCGGTACGACCTTCGGCGCCCGATTCGGCCCTTGCGGTACGACATAGGCGTTTTGAAGGTCGGGGATGCGCCTGTCGCGGCCGGTATTCAGATCGGGTGCCGGCATGCGGGCATAGGCGGCGCGCGAGGGCAGGGGATCGCCGGGCTCGTAGCGCTCGACCTGGTAACGCCTCACGGGCGCTGGCTGGACACGGACATTCCTCGGCACGCGCCGGAGCTGAAGCACCCAGGGTGCCGAAAGGTCCGGGCTCACCACCAGCGGCGGCGGTTCGGCATAGCGCTGTTCGGCTTGCGCAGGGCCTGAGAGAAGGGACAGCGCGACGGCCGCGCCGAGGATCGGATACATGCTTTTCATGACGACACCATTCGTACCAGTACGCTCGATACGGGAACGAAAGCGGCTTGACGCGCGCCCCGCCCCCGGGTTTCGTCCGTGAATGTGCGGCTCGCGCTGCAATCAAAAGGTGAATCGCAATCGATAAAATGCGGGATTTTCCGGAAAGCTTTCGCTGTGGTTACCGGCCGGTTCCCGAATCTGGTAAAGGCAAGGTAAATAAACGGGATCAATGCGTTAGGCCGCATATCCTGAATCATTTCATGATCGGAGTGAGAAAATGGATGAAGAGAGGCCGGGACTGATCGAGGGCGTGGACAGCCGCACGCGCTGCTTCTGGCCGGGTACGGACGAACTCTATCTCGCCTACCATGACCATGAGTGGGGAAGGCCAGTCGATGACGATACGCGGCTCTTCGAGAAGATGTGCCTGGAGGGATTCCAGTCCGGCCTCTCATGGATAACCATCCTGAGGAAACGGGAGAATTTCCGCCGTGCCTTTGCCGGCTTCGACATCGAGAAAGTGGCTTCCTTCGGTGATGCCGATATAGAGCGCATGCTTGGCGACGCCGGCATCATCCGCCATCGCGGCAAGATCGCGTCCGCCATCAACAATGCCCGCCGCGCCATCGAACTGATCGGGGAGAAAGGCTCGCTCGCCGCCTATTTCTGGAGCTTCGAACCGGCACTGCATGAGCGCCCGACCATAGTCGATCTGGCCACCCTGAAAGCCAACCCGACGACGGCGGCCTCGACCGCGCTGTCGAAAGATTTGCGTAAGCGTGGCTTCACCTTCGTCGGCCCCACCACCATGTACGCCCACATGCAGGCCATGGGCATGGTCAACGACCACATCGAAGGCTGCTTCTGCCGCGCTGAGGTGGAGGCCGAGAGGAAGGCGTTCGCACGGCCGGGTACAGGGCCGAACAGGACGTGAATAAATCTGGGGTCGTTTGTCTCCCGATCCGTTCGCTTTCCTGGACTGTCGAATTTTCTGCACCTTTCTTTCTCCACGCCCCCTGCTCTTGTCCCATAATCGCCGTCAGTTCCTTCCATCGGGAACACCGATCATGACGGTGGTTTGGTGGG
>JBDZVC010000378.1:0-4257 GCA_040255475.1 Phyllobacteriaceae bacterium
TTGAGCTTCATGAGCATGAAAGGCAGAACGGCCTTCGCCTGGTTGGCGATGTCGCCACGCTTCGTTCCCTGCTGTTGGGCGGCATAGTCCATGACCTTGCCGGTCAGCGAATCGTCATCGAACCGGACCGTCGCGCCGCTGAAGGAGAGCTGTTGCATCAGGCCGAGCAACGCCATCGACTGCGTCGTCTTCTGGTCCTCCGGCGCTTCCGCGATCTTCTTGCGGATGGCGTGCAGCGAGCGGATGAATTCTGGCGTGTAGCCGCTCATCTTCAGGCTGATGTCGAACGTGCCTGCGTTTTTGACGGTAAGCTTGTAGGTGTCGAGCGACGCCTCGCCGGTCTTCGGTGCCCAGCTTCCCGCCATGGCGAAGCTGCCTTCTATCGTCTCGTAGCCGAGCGCCTCTATCGCCGCCTTCGATTTCGGGTCCTTCATGCCGGAAAGGTCGCCGGTGAAGCTATCCGCCGCGCCTTCGAACTTCAGCGGGTTGTCACCCTCCGGGCGCGTTATATCGACGTGAAACCCAGTCATGTCGAAGACCTGTTTGCCGTCGCGCTTGACGGACACCTCGCCGATCTTCGCCTTGTCGTAGAGCATGACGCTGTCCATGGGGTCGGTGCTGTCCGACGGCGGCAATCTCAGGCCGGAGATGGACACGTCCGTCATCGACGCGGTGGCGCCCTCATTCACGACGCTGTAGGTGGGCAGCGAGGCATTGCCGATGACATAATCGTCGCCGTCCTCGGAGACATTGGTCAGCGTGATATCGCCGATCTCGGCGCGCTTCTCCGTACCAGATGCGCCGGCCGTCACGCCCGAAAGCACCATGGAGGAAGCATCGCCGCTGATCCCCTTCCACTGGAGATCGACATCCTGTCTGGCGAGCGCGTCTTTCAGCCGGTTCGCAACATCGGCCGGCTCGGCCGCTTGCGCCGCGGCGAAGGGCAGGACGATCAGGAAGCTGGATGCCACGAAGGCGCGAAGGAGAGGCCGGACTGTTGACATGGGGTCCCTCTGAGTGGACTGCTGAACGGATGCGTCTCTCGGTCGAACAGGAAAAAGACCGGACGATGGCGTTGGGTCAAGATTGCGCAAATATCTGGCCGAAGGCAAACGAATCCTGCTGGCAGGGCAGGTTTTGCGGCGTTTTCCTGCTGCTGCCCTTGCCGCGAATCAGCCTCTCGGCTAACCCGAAACCATGGGTAAAGAGGCATTGCCGCCCGGCTCCGACGGCGGCGACAATATCGAAGCGGTCGACCTGAAGAAGGCGCTGGAAGAGCGCTATCTGGCCTATGCGCTGTCGACCATCATGCACCGGGCGCTGCCAGACATGCGCGACGGGCTGAAGCCCGTGCAGCGCCGCATCATGCACGCCATGCGGCTGCTCCGCCTCAACCCCGACCAGGGCTTCGCCAAATGCGCCCGCATCGTCGGCGAGGTGATGGGCAAGTTCCATCCGCATGGCGACCAGTCGATCTATGACGCACTGGTCCGGCTGGCGCAGGAATTCTCCGTGCGCTACCCGCTCGCCGACGGGCAGGGCAATTTCGGCAATATCGACGGCGATAACCCGGCTGCCATGCGCTACACCGAGGCGCGCATGACGGAGGTGGCGACGCTGCTTCTGGAAGGCATCACGGAAAACGCCGTCGATTATCGCCCGACCTACAACGAGGAGGACGAGGAGCCGGTGGTGCTCCCCGGCGCCTTCCCCAACCTGCTCGCCAACGGCTCGACCGGCATCGCGGTTGGCATGGCGACTTCGATCCCGCCGCACAATGCCGCCGAGATCTGCGATGCGGCCCTCCACCTGATCGAGCATCCCGACGCCGACGTGGACGATTTGATGCAGATCGTCCAGGGGCCGGATTTTCCGACAGGCGGCATCATCGTCGACAGCCGTGCCTCGATCGTGGAGGCCTACCGCACCGGCCGTGGCGCCTTTCGCACCCGCGCCCGCTGGGAGCAGGAGGACCAGGGCAGGGGCACCTATGTCGTCGTCGTCACCGAAATCCCCTACCAGGTGCAGAAGGCGAAGCTGGTCGAGAAGATCGCCGAGCTGATCGTCGCCCGCAAGCTGCCGCTCCTGGAGGACGTGCGCGACGAGAGCACGGAGGACATCCGCCTCGTGCTGGTGCCGAAGAGCCGCACCGTCGATCCGTCTATCCTGATGGAATCGCTCTTCAAGCTGACCGAGCTCGAAAGCCGCATCTCGCTCAACATGAACGTGCTCTCGCGCGGCAAGGTGCCGAACGTGCTGTCGCTGAAGGAGGCGCTGGTCGAGTGGCTGGCGCATCGTCGCGAGGTGCTGCAGCGCCGTTCCCGCCACAGGCTGGGCGAGATCGAGCGCCGGCTGGAAATCCTCGGCGGCCTGCTTATCGCCTATCTCAATATCGACGAGGTGATCCGTATCATCCGCGAGGAGGACGAGCCTAAACAGGTGATGATGGCCCGATGGGACCTCACCGACCTGCAGGCCGAATCCATCCTGAACATGCGATTGAGGAACCTGCGCAAGCTCGAGGAATTCGAGATACGCAAGGAGTTCGACGATCTCACCGAGGAGAAGAAACAGATCGAGGCGCTGCTCGCTTCCGAGCCGAAGCAATGGCAGATGATCGCCTATCAGATCCGCCTCATCCGCGAGAAATTCGGCCCCGAGACGCCGCTCGGCCGCCGCCGCACCACCTTTGCCGATGCGCCCGAACTCGATGTCGAGGACATGCACAACGCCATGGTGGAAAAGGAGCCGATCACCGTGGTCGTCTCCGACAAGGGCTGGCTGCGCGCCATGAAAGGCCATCTCGCGGAGTTCGAAAGCCTCTCCTTCAAGGAGGGCGACAAGCTGAAGATGGCCTTCCACGCCCAGACCACCGACAAGGTGCTTTTGTTCTCAACGGGCGGCAAGTTCTTCACCATCGGCGCCGACCGTCTGCCCGGCGGCCGCGGCCATGGCGAGCCGGTCAGGCTCATCGTCGACATGGAGAACGATCAGGACATTGCCACCGCCTTTATCTTCCAGGGCGGACGGAAGCTGCTCCTCGCCAGCCATGCCGGCTACGGCTTCGTCGTGCCGGAGGACGAACTTGTCGCCAACACCCGCAAGGGCAGGCAGGTGATGAACGTGAAGGCGCCAGACGAGGCTGAAATGGCCGTCTTCGTAGAAGGCGACCATGTCGCAGTCATCGGCGAGAACCGCAAGCTGCTCGTCTTCCCGCTCGACCAGCTCGCCGAAATGACGCGCGGCAAGGGCGTGCGCCTCCAACGCTACAAGGATGGCGGCCTCGCCGACATCAAGACCTTCTCGCTCGCCGACGGTCTCACCTGGCAGGACTCTTCGGGCCGAACCTTCACCCGACCGAAGGAAGAACTCGCCGAATGGCTGGGTGACAGGGCGCAGGCCGGGCGGATGGCGCCGAAGGGATTCCCACGGACGGGGAAATTCGGATGAGGGCAAGCCCGCCAGGAAAAACAGGCTAGGGGCGATGCTTCGCAAGGCAACCCCGGAGCGATTAAGTGCGTTTTCCGACGGGGTCTTTGCCGTGCTTATTACGGTGCTGGTCTTGGACTTGCGGCCACCCGAGCGGCCCACCTTTGTGGCATTCCTGTCGCTTTGGCCCACATGGTTGAGTTATGCGGTGAGCTACTTGTTCATCGCTATTGTGTGGGTCAATCATCATTATCTGATGCGCTATGCCACGGAAGCGACTCATCGGCTCTTATGGTTCAATTTTGCTCACCTATTTTCCATGTCGCTGCTTCCGCTCGCTACAGCATGGATGGCTGTGAGTGAGCTTGCGCCCCAGCCGGTCGCCTTTTACGCGGCGGTATTTTTCCTTGTGAACGCGACGTATATCTGTCTGATCTGGGAACTTGTCGGACCCGGCTCCGGCAACGAGGCTCCGCTACCTGAGCGGAAGATCATGCGTTTCCGCGCTATCATGACATTATGCTTTTTCGGTGGAGCCGCGGCGATCGCATTGCGATATCCGGTTGTCGGGTTGGGTATCTGTGTTCTTTGCCTGATCGGCTATCTTCGACCTGACCCACATATGGGAAACCGCTGGATTAAGCTGCCGGGCCGGAGAGGACGTGAATAGATCTGCGCCTGTTTGCCTCCGGAAACCGCTGATCTTCCGGCTTTCCGCATTTTCTTCTCTCCCATTCTCCCCGCCTTCCGCGCTTGATCCATAATCCCCGTCGGTTCCTCCCATCGGGAACACCGATCATGACGGTGGTTGCGTGGGGAGGGACCGGC
>JBDZVC010000045.1:0-9617 GCA_040255475.1 Phyllobacteriaceae bacterium
CGTTTCCGCAAGATCAGAAAGGAAAAGCACGATGTCGATAACCGCACCGCGCAAGCAGGAACTCATGACCGAATACGCCACCGTGAAGGGCGATACGGGTTCGCCCGAAGTCCAGGTAGCCATTCTGTCGGAGCGCATCAAGAATCTCACCGAGCATTTCAAGGACCACAAGAAGGACAATCATTCGCGCCGTGGCCTCCTGAAGCTCGTTTCGCAGCGCCGCCGTCTGCTCGACTACCTGAAGGGCAAGGACGAGACGCGCTACCAGACGCTGATCGAGAAGCTCGGTCTGCGCCGCTGATCGGATAGACCGGCGAGTTCCCTTCCGGAACCCGCCGGCAGTGCATTCGGGCCGGCGATGGTCGTCGGTCCGCGAGCCAGAGCCCTTGCAGGGCGGCTCGAAACGGGTCCCGGCCGCCGAGAGTGGCGGCGGGAACCGCCCATGGGCCGGTCATGGGGCAGGATTGCAGGACGCCTGAAGGCACGAGCACGTGCCGCCTTTCAGACTTCCCGTTGTCTTGCCCGTGGCTCGTCCGAAGGAAGCCGAAGGTTGGACCGCGTCGCAAAGGGCGGCGGCGGTCTAGCCGCATATGAAGGACAAGACATGTTCAATCACCACAAGATCGAAATCCAGTGGGGCGGTCGTCCGCTCATCCTCGAGACCGGCAAGATCGCGCGTCAGGCCGATGGCGCCGTACTCGCCACCTATGGCGAAACCGTCGTGCTCGCCACCGTCGTTTCGGCCAAGGAGCCGAAGCCCGGCCTCGACTTCTTCCCGCTGACCGTCAACTACCAGGAAAAGACCTTTGCCGCCGGCAAGATCCCGGGCGGCTTTTTCAAGCGCGAAGGTCGGCCGAGCGAGAAGGAGACGCTGGTTTCCCGCCTGATCGACCGCCCGATCCGCCCGCTCTTCGCCGACGGCTACAAGAACGATACGCAGATCGTCGTCACCGTGCTTCAGCACGATCTGGAGAACGATCCCGACATTCTGTCGATCGTCGCCACTTCCGCCGCGTTGACGCTCTCCGGCGTTCCCTTCATGGGTCCGATCGGCGGCGCCCGCGTCGGCTATGTGAACGGCGAATACAAGCTCAATCCGCATATCGACGAGATGCCGGAATCGAAGCTCGACCTCGTCGTCGCCGGCACCGCCGACGCCGTCCTGATGGTCGAGTCCGAGGCCCAGGAACTCGACGAGGAGACCATGCTCGGCGCCGTCATGTTCGGCCACAAGAGCTTCCAGCCGGTGATCGACGCGATCATCAAGCTGGCCGAGGCGGCCGCCAAGGAGCCGCGCGACTTCGTGTCCCCGAGCTATGCCGATCTCGAGGCCGAGATGCTGAAGATCGCGGAAGCCGATCTTCGCGCCGCCTACAAGATCACGGACAAGCAGGAGCGCTACGCCGCAGTCGACGCCGTGAAGGCCAAGGTCAAGGCCGCGCTCACTCCCGCCGAGGGCGAGGAGGAGCGTTATACGGGCGAGCAGATCGGCACCGTGTTCAAGGAATTGCAGGCGAAGATCGTCCGCTGGAATATCCTCGACACCGGCTCGCGCATCGACGGCCGTGATCTCAAGACCGTGCGCAACATCGTCGCCGAGGTTGGCGTCCTGCCGCGCACGCACGGATCGGCGCTGTTCACGCGCGGCGAGACGCAAGCGTTGGTGGTTGCGACGCTGGGCACCGGCGAGGACGAGCAGTTCATCGACGCGCTGACCGGGACCTACAAGGAGAAGTTCCTTCTCCACTACAATTTCCCGCCCTATTCGGTTGGCGAGACGGGCCGTATGGGTTCGCCCGGCCGCCGCGAGATCGGCCACGGCAAGCTCGCATGGCGCGCCGTCCACCCGATGCTGCCGGGCGAGGAGCAGTTCCCCTATACGATCCGCATCGTCTCCGAGATCACTGAATCGAACGGCTCTTCTTCGATGGCGACGGTCTGCGGCACCTCGCTGGCGCTGATGGATGCGGGCGTCCCGATCCAGAAGCCGGTCGCCGGCATCGCCATGGGCCTCATCAAGGAAGGCGAGCGCTTCGCGGTGCTGTCCGACATCCTCGGCGACGAGGATCATCTCGGCGACATGGACTTCAAGGTGGCGGGCACGGCGAATGGCGTCACCTCGCTCCAGATGGACATCAAGATCGACGGCATCACCGAAGAGATCATGAAGGTGGCGCTCGGCCAGGCCAGGGACGGCCGCCTGCATATCCTCGGCGAGATGGCCAAGGCGATCACCGGCGCGCGCTCCGAACTCGGCGAATTCGCCCCGCGCATCGAGGTGATGAACATCCCGGTCGACAAGATCCGCGACGTCATCGGCTCGGGCGGCAAGGTCATCCGCGAGATCGTGGAAAAGACCGGCGCCAAGATCAACATCGAGGACGATGGCACGGTGAAGATCGCTTCCTCCAATGCCAAGGAGATCGAGGCGGCGAAGAAGTGGATCCACACCATCGTCGCCGAGCCGGAAGTCGGCGAGATCTACGAGGGCACGGTCGTCAAGACCACCGATTTCGGCGCTTTCGTCAATTTCTTCGGTCCGCGCGACGGTCTCGTCCATATCTCCCAACTCGCGTCTGAGCGCGTCCAGAAGACCACCGATGTGGTCAAGGAAGGCGACAAGGTCTACGTCAAGCTCATGGGCTTCGACGAGCGCGGCAAGGTCCGTCTTTCGATGAAGGTCGTCGATCAGAAGACCGGCAAGGAGATCGTCAAGGAGAAGAAGGGCGAGGAAGCCGAAGCCGAGGCGTGATCCTCGCTCGCATGAACGAAACCGGCGGGCGCGTTCCCTGGAGCGCGCCCGTTTTCTTGTCGGTCCGTACGATATCCGGCATGTGCGATGACGGACGATAGCCTCAAGACGCTCTTCCATCCTTTCGAAACGGGCGATCTGCCTGTTCCGCCGAAGGGAGGGCGTGTCCTGTTCCTTGGCGCCGGGCCCGGCTTACGGCTGCCGGACGACTTCGCGGTGGACCTGACCCTGGTCCAGCCCTTCCGGCCTCCCTTCCGCGCGCTTGAAGCGGCGGGCTTTGCTGTATTCCCGCAGGCGGAAGGCATGGGATACGACGCCGCCTTCATCCTTTGCGACCGGCATAGGCGTCGGAACGAGGCCTGGATCGCGGATGCCCTGGCGCGGGTGAAGGCGGGCGGTCTCGTCCTTGTTGCCGGAAGCAAGGTGAACGGCATGGACAGCCTGCGCCGGAAACTTGCCGGAATGGTGCCGCTTGCGGGAAGCCTGGCCAAATATCACGGCATAGCCTTCTGGTTTCCGCGCGCGGCCGAAATGGCTGCCGTCGCGGGCGCGCTTGCGCCCGGCGCGCTACCCTTGGTGGACGGCCGCTTCCGTACCGCGCCTGGTATGTTTTCACCGGATCACGCCGATCCCGGATCGCGGCTTCTGGTAGCCCATCTTCCCGACGATATTTCGGGCGACGTGGCCGATTTCGGCGCCGGCTGGGGCTATCTCGCGGCGGAACTCTTGTCGCGGTCGGATGCCGTTTCGCGGATCGATCTCTATGAGGCCGATTTTGAAGCGCTGGAGGCCGCGCGGGGGAACCTCGCCGCCGTTCGAAGCGGCGCAAAGACGGGATTCTTCTGGAGCGATCTCCTGAGTGAGCCCGTCGAACGCCGCTACGATTTCATCGTCATGAATCCGCCCTTCCATACGGGCCGTGCGGCCGAGCCGGCGATCGGGCAGGGGATGATCCTTGCCGCCGCGCGCGCGCTCAAACCCGGCGGCCGGCTTTATCTCGTCGCCAACCGGCAACTGCCTTACGAACAGTTGCTTGCCAGGGAATTCCGGCAATCCGGCGAGACGGTCCGCGATGCCCGCTACAAGGTCCTGTGGGTGGTGCGGTGATCGGCGGGGCCTGAGAGGCCCGAAGGGCACTCAATGGATTGTCGCGGCTGTCTTGTAGTCCTGCATCGTCTCGAAGGCGCTGGAGAGAGGAGCGGGCCTTCCGTAGAAATTACCCTGCACCACGTCGCAGCCCGCCGCCCTCAGGAGCGTGGCCTGGTTTTCGGTCTCCACACCTTCGGCGATCGTATGGACGCCGAGCGCCCTCGACAGGCCGACGATGGTCGAGACAACCGCACCGGAACTCGCGTCCGCCTCCAGGCGATCGATGAAGGTCTTGTCGATCTTCAGCTTGTGGAAGGAGAAGTCGATCAGATAGCTCAAATTCGAATAGCCGGTACCGAAATCGTCGACTGCGACCGAAATGCCGATCTCGGCCAGTTCTTCCAGGATCTTGGCCGCGCGCCCGCGATCCTGCATCATCGCGGTCTCGGTCACCTCCAGTTCGAGCCGTGCCGGCGCGAGCCCGGACTCCTCGAGAGCCTTGCGCACCGCTGTGATGAATTCCGTGTTCATGAACTGGACCGGCGAAATGTTCACGGCGACGAAGCAGTCTTCCGGCAGCCGCAACGCGTCATGGCAGGCGGTGCGCAGCACCCAGCGCCCGATCGGCTCGATCATGCCCGTTTCCTCCGCGATCGGAACGAATTCCATCGGCGGGATCATGCCGTGCTCCGGGTGGTTCCAACGCAGGAGCGCCTCGTAGCCGACGATGCGGCCGGCGGTGAGATCGTACTGAGGCTGGTAGTAGAGCTCGAAATCGCCCCGCTCGAATGCGGTGAGAAGCTCGGCCTCGATCCAGCGGCGGAAATCGGCCACCTCACCCATTTCCGGCTGGTACACCGCCCAATTGCCGTGGCCGCCGAGCCGGGCATGCTGGAGCGCCAGATTTGAACGGCGCAGGAGCGTGGTCGGATCGCTGCCATCCTTCGGGATGGCGACGACTCCCACCGATATGTTGACCGACTGGGAGTGCCTTTCGAGTTGGTAGGGCTTCATCATCGTCTCGATGAGGTTCCGTACGATCATGTCCATATCCGGCATGGCCTTGCGGTCGGGATAAAGGATGCAGAATTGCCCGGCGCCGATGCGGCCGATCTCAGCCCGTTTCGGCAGGTTTTCTTTCAGCCTTCGGGCAAAGGCCCGGACCAGCTCGTCGGCCCGCCCGTAGCCTATGGCCTCGTTGATCTGCTTGAAACGGTCGATATCGATGTCGATCAGGAAAACGGGCTCGCCTCTGCGGGAAGCCGCAATCGAGGCTTCGGCGATCTTGCCGATCATGGCGACGCGCGCGTGAAGCCCGGTCAGCTTGTCGACTTGGGTCTCGTTGAAAACGTAGTCGGCGGATTCATCGATACCCGCGAAATAGGACAAGGCGGCCCCGCCGGCGGAAAGTGCGCACAGGCAGGCGATCATCGATGCCATGATTTCGGGCGAAAGGCCGTGAGGGCCTGCGGCGAAGCCGAATTGCAGTGCCCACAGCCCGAGCACGAAGCTGCTCAGCGCCGAACTGGCGATGGTGATGAGCCGAAACGTCGTGCTTCGGTTCGGATTCGTCATGGAACGCGTTCCATCTCGCATTGATGCGACGGATGGTGTGCAGGAGGCGGCTTAATATTCGTTTCCCTCGGCCGCAAAAACCTCCCGCGTAGTGAAGGAAGTATTGATGCCTGCACTCATTCTGAAGGGACGTCCGTACGCTTCAACTCGTCGAGCGTCGGCATGGAGACTATGTGGTAACCGGAATCGACATAGTGGATTTCGCCGGTCACGCCCGACGAAAGATCGGACAGGAGATAAAGCGCGGAGCCGCCGACCTCTTCCAGCGTTATCGGCCGGCGTAGCGGCGAGTTGCGCTGCTGGTAGGAAAACATGTGGCGGGCATCGGAAATACCCGCGCCGGCGAGCGTGCGCACGGGGCCTGCGGAGATGGCGTTGACGCGGATACCCCGCGGTCCGTAGTCGCTCGCCAGGTAACGCACGCTTGCCTCCAGCGCCGCCTTGGCCACGCCCATGACGTTGTAATTCGGCATGACCCTGACGGAACCGGCATAGGTCAGCGTGACGAGGCTGCCGCCATGGTTCATCAGCCTGGCAGCCTTGCGGGCGACTTCGGTGAAGGAGTAGCAGGAGATCACCATGGTGCGCACGAAGTTCTCGCGCGACGTGTCGGCATAGAGGCCCTTCAGCTCGTTCTTGTCGGAAAAGCCGATGGCGTGGACGACGAAATCGAGCCCGCCCCAGGCCGTTTCCAATGCCTTGAAGGTGCCGTCGATAGAAACACTGTCCTCCACGTCGCAGGGCACCACGATTGAGGCGCCGAGCTGCTCGGCCAGGGGTTTGACCCTGCGGCCGAACGCTTCGCCCTGATAGGTGAAAGCGAGTTCGGCGCCATGCTCCGCCAATTGTCTGGCGATGCCCCAGGCGATCGAATGATCGTTGGCGACGCCCATCACCAGGCCCCGCTTTCCTTTCATCAATGCTTCCATGCAATATCCCCGTAGATGAGCGCGAAGGGCATCTCGGCCCCGGCGGCGCTCCGGAATTGGTCGACCGTGCCTGCCGCCTACTCGGAATAACGCCGGAAGACGAGTGTCGCGTTGGTGCCGCCGAAACCGAACGAGTTCGACAGCACGGTATCGATCGTGGCGTTGTCGATGCGTTCGCGAACGATTGGAATGCCCTCGAATTCCGGGTCCAGCGTTTCGATATGCGCGCTTTCCCCGATGAAGCGATCCTTCATCATCAGGATCGAATAGATCGATTCCTGCACGCCGGCAGCCCCGAGGGAATGGCCCGTCAGCGACTTGGTGGAGGTGACTTTCGGCAGGTCGTCGCCGAAGACTTCACGGATGGCACCGATCTCCCGCGAATCCCCGATCGGCGTCGAGGTGCCGTGCGTGTTGATGTAGTCGACCCGGCCGGAGACGGTGGAGAGCGCCTGCTTCATGCACCGCACCGCGCCCTCGCCGGAGGGCGCGACCATGTCGTAGCCGTCGGAGGTGGCGCCGTAGCCGACGATCTCGGCGTGGATCCTGGCGCCGCGTGCCTTCGCATGCTCCAGTTCTTCCAGCACCAGCACGCCGGCGCCGCCGGCGATGACGAAGCCGTCTCGATCGACATCGTAGGCGCGGGAGGCCTCGGACGGGCGGTCGTTGAACTTGCTCGACATCGCGCCCATGGCGTCGAAGAGGTCCGACATCGTCCAGTCCAGATCCTCATGTCCGCCGGCGAAGATCATGTCCTGCTTGCCCCACTGGATGAGTTCGTAGGCGTTGCCGATGCAATGCGCCGAGGTCGAGCAGGCCGAGGAGATAGAGTAGTTTACGCCATGTATCTTGAACCAGGTCGCAAGCGTCGCCGACGCGGTCGAAGACATCGCCTTTGGCACGGCAAAGGGGCCGATCCGCTTCGGCGAGTCGTTCTTGAGAGTGGTCTCGGCGGCTTCCACGATGACGCGCGTCGACGGTCCACCTGATCCCATGATAATGCCGATACGCTCGTCGGTGATGCCGTCTTCCTGGAGGGCGGCATCCTCGATAGCCTGCCTCATCGCCACATGGTTCCATGCGCCGCCCTTGGAAAGGAAGCGCATGGCGCGCCGGTCGACCATCTCGGCGAGGTCCGTGAGGCCAAGTCTCGGAGCGCCCCAGACCTGGCAGCGGAAACCATGCTCCGCGAATTCCTCCGAGAAGCTTATTCCCGATTTCGCTTCACGCAGGGATTGCGTCACCTCCCCGGCATTGCTGCCGATAGGCGATACGATCCCCATGCCGGTGACAACCACCCGTCTCATTGCAGGCTCCCGCTCGTGAAGGCGCTTATTCCGCGCCTTGTTTGGATAGGCCGACCCTGAGGTCGGTGGCCTTGTAGATGGGATCGCCATCCGCTTTCAGCCAGCCGTCGCCGATACCGAGCACGAGACGGCCACGCAGCACGCGTTTGAAGTCGACGCCATACTCGACCTTTTTCGTGGCCGGCGTCACCATACCCTTGAATTTCACCTCGCCCGTCGAGAGCGCCATGCCCTTGCCCGGCTCGCCGAGCCAGCCGAGGAAGAAGCCCGTCATCTGCCACAGCGCGTCGAGACCGAGGCAGCCAGGCATCACCGGATTGCCGATGAAATGGCAGGGAAAGAACCAGAGGTCCGGTTTTATGTCGAGTTCGGCACGGATATAGCCCTTGTCGAACTCGCCTCCGGTTTCGCTGATATCGGTGATGCGGTCGAACATCAGCATGGGCGGCGCTGGCAGTTGCGCATTGCCGGGGCCGAACAGTTCGCCGCGCGCGCAGCTCAGCAGGTCCTCGTAGTCGTAACTGGATTTGGCGCCTGCGATCATGCTGCTCCTGCCGTGACAGCTCTGGAATGGCCCCTTCGAGACAGCCCTCTGGGGTGGCCGCGAGGGACAACCATGTGGCCGTCCGTTCTTCTCATTGGTTCCCTAACACAAACCACCGGCTTGCGGAAACCGCCGTTGGCTCTAGCGTGGGCCGCTTCCCCGGTCAATGCGCCGCTATTGATTGCGCGGCCCCCTCAGAATATATCAAGTTTGTTGATATCGGAGCGTCGGCCTCGGGTTGGCGCCGCGGTGGAAGAATATCGGTGGAGATGACGTCAGAGGCATTGCGGGAAATGAGGGCGATCGAGCGGCGTGTCCGGGACGCCGGCCTGCGGCCGACGCGTCAACGGGTTGCGCTGGCTAATCTCCTGTTCGCGCAGGGCGACAGGCATCTCTCGGCCGAGGAACTGCATGAGGAGGCGATCTCCGCGGGCGTGCCGGTGTCGCTGGCGACGGTCTACAACGCCCTGCATCAGTTCACGGAAGCCGGCCTGCTCAGAATCCTGGCCGTCGAGGGCGCGAAGACCTATTTCGACACCAACACCTCCGATCATCACCACTTTTTTGTGGAAGGGGAGAACCGGCTCGTCGATATCGACATCGAAAAGGGCCCGGTGACCGTGATCAACCTGCCGCCGCCGCCCGAAGGCCTCGAAATCTCCAACGTCGATATTGTCGTGCGCCTGCGTAGGAAGCAGTCGAGGAAGCCCTGACTGGGCCTTTTGTTCAGCTCAATCCTTGATGAGTTCGCCCGGATAGGCGCCCCACACCAGCGTCTGCGCCATCCAGCCGGTTCGCCCGGAAAAATCCATCTCGCACCATTGCCCGTTGCATGAGCGGATCGTACCGATCACGCCGGGTTCGATGAGGGCGATGCTAGATGCCTTCTTGTCCGGCTCCGCGAAGAGCGGAAGTTCGGCGTCCTTGCCTTTCTGCCAGGGGGCTATGATGCCCGTCCGCCGGCCTGAAAGCAGGCTCTGGTTGATCCACCCCTCTGCGCCGTCCGCATCGCGTATCTTCCGCCACGTGTCGTATTCCTGCAGGATTTCCACAGGCAGGCCCTCTTTAAGATAGAGCCACGCCACCGGATAGCTGAAGCTCGGTCCGATCCGCGCATTGACCCGCCCGGATTTCAGGCTGACGAAACGCGGCAGCGGCAGGCCGCTCGGCCCGAGTGTGACGTTGGCTACAGCGGACGCCGCGCCATGCGGGTTGGTGATGGTGGCCGAGGCGAAGCCGATGCACAGAAGTGCCAACGCAGAGGCTTTTCCGAGGAAGACCAGACCACGCACGATGCTTACCCTACATTCGCTTTGACCGTCGGTAGGCGACGCCTGCGGCCGGTTTTTCTTTGTCTTGGACGGCTGCCCTTGTTACAGAAGAGGTCAGGCCGATTTTCGCTTCAAGTCTCGCCTGTCTTG
>JBDZVC010000045.1:9717-23832 GCA_040255475.1 Phyllobacteriaceae bacterium
GCCCTTGTTACAGAAGAGGTCAGGCCGATTTTCGCTTCAAGTCTCGCCTGTCTTGGTTAAAGAGGTCTCAACAAGGCCCGGAGGAAACAATGGCCGGCAGGAAAAAACCTCTCGTCGTCATCACGCGGAAGCTGCCGGATCCCGTCGAAACCCGGATGCGGGAACTGTTCGACGCGCGGTTGAATGTCGACGACCGGCCGATGACGCAGCCGGAGCTCGTGGCGACGGTCAAGGAAGCGGACGTACTGGTGCCGACCGTCACCGACCAGATTGATTCGGCGCTTGTCGAGCAGGCGGGGCCGAATTTGAAGCTCATCGCGAATTTCGGCAATGGCGTGAACAATATCGATGTCGCGGCGGCAGCGCGGAAGGGCATCGTCGTCACCAATACGCCTAACGTGCTGACCGAAGACACCGCGGACATGACCATGGCGCTGATGCTGGCCGTGCCGCGTCGGCTGACCGAAGGCGCCGATCTTCTCCGCCCGGACGGCAGATGGGCCGGCTGGTCGCCGACCTGGATGCTCGGGCGTCGTATCTGGGGCAAGCGGCTCGGCATCGTCGGCATGGGCCGCATCGGCACCGCGGTCGCCCGCCGCGCCAAGGCTTTCGGCCTTTCGATCCATTATCATAACCGCCACCACGTCGCACCGGCGATCGAGGAGGAGCTTGAGGCGACCTATTGGGAAAGCCTCGACCAGATGCTGGCGCGCATGGACATCATCTCGGTGAATTGCCCCTCGACGCCCGCCACCTTCCATCTCCTGTCGGCGCGTCGGCTCGCGCTTCTCCAGCCGACCGCCTATCTGGTCAACACCGCGCGTGGAGAGATCATCGACGAAGACGCATTGGCGAAGATGATCCAGGAAGGGAAGCTTGCCGGCGCCGGACTCGATGTCTTCGAGCACGAGCCGGCGGTGAACCCGAAGCTCGTCAAGCTCGCGGCGAAAGGCAAGGTCGTGCTCCTGCCGCATATGGGCTCGGCGACGATCGAAGGCCGCATCGACATGGGCGAGAAGGTCATCATCAACATCCGTGCCTTCTTCGACGGCCACCGGCCGCCGGACCGCGTGCTGCCGAACAAGGTCTGAGCGGCTTGCAGGCAGCGGATTCGGGAAGCGGCGGAGCCTGCCGCTTTGCCGGCGACTTTCCTACCGAGGCACGAGGAAGCACATGAAGGCGATCATTCTGGGATCGGTACTGGCGGCAGTGTTCCTGCCCGCCGCGGCGCAGGCCGGGGAAGGCTTCGACGTGGTTGCGCTCGGCGCCCGCGGCGGTATCGAGGATGGCAATCTCAGCGCCTATCTCGTCGGTGCCCATGGCGAGGGCAACTATGTGACTTGTGATGCCGGCGCATTGGTCAACGGCCTGCGCGTCGCCGATTCCAAGGGAGCATTCGAAGAGGTAGAAGTGCCGGCGGATTCCTCCTACAGCCGCATCGGTTACGTCCTGACCGACAGGATCAAGGGCTATCTCATCAGCCATGCCCATCTTGACCATATCGAAGGACTGATCGTCGCCTCGCCGGATGACAGCAAGAAGCCGATCTACGCGCTTCCCTCGGTCAATGAACGGATCGAACGCAATTACTTCAACTGGGAAGCATGGCCGAATTTCGGCGATAGCGGCAAGCCGCCCGCGCTCAAGAAATACCATTATGAAAACCTGGCGGCCGGCCAGAAGACTCCGCTCGCCGGGACGGGCATGGACGTAACCGCCTTTCCGCTCAGTCATGGCGGTGTCGAATCGACAGCTTTCCTCATCGAGAGCGGTGACGACGCGCTGCTCTGCTTCGGCGATACCGGTCCCGACGCGGTAGAGAAGACCACGCGGATCCACGACGTCTGGACAGCGGTTGCCGACAAGGTGAGAGCGCACCGCCTGAAGGCTGTCATCATCGAAAGCTCCTACAGCAATGCCCAGCCCGACAGGCAACTCTTCGGCCATCTGACGCCGGCCTGGCTCCTGAAATCGCTGCATGACCTGGACGATCAGGCCGGGGGCGGAGCGCTCAAGGATCTGCCGATCATCGTCAGCCACATCAAATATTCGCTGAAGAAGGGCGACCAGCCGCAGGTGGAGATCCTGAAGGAACTGCAGGAAGGCAACGATCTCGGCGTCAACTTCATAGTGCCCGAGCAGGGAGAGCACTGGGAGTTCTGAAAACGGAAAGGGTCAACGGATCGCCGCTTCGATCCGACCATTGACCCGCACGGTCACCGGGGAGCCGGCAAAGGCCTCGTGCCGCGCCCGGTCGAGCCTGATCGCCGGCGGATGCGCCCAGCCCATCTCGCGGGCGACGATCAGGCCGAGAAGGAGGATGGCATCCGGTTCATGCAGGACGATGGCGACAGGCGCGATTCCTACGCGAATCAGTTCGAGCAGGACCGCCGAGGCGGAGGACGACCCGATCGTGCCGGGCAGGAACAGCGCGCGGCCGGCAATGCTCGCGCCGGATTGCGGGTGGCGCGGATCGATGACGCGGCCGGTCTTCGGATCGATGCCGCCCCAGAAGCTGATCGGCGCCGTCAGAACCAGCGCCTCGCCGGATGCATCGTCGGTTCCGGCGATCAGAACGTCGGCCTGCTCGCTCCCCCTCATGCCACCTGTCCCGCAATGCGCGGCCGGCCCGCGACCGCGCTTTCGACGCAATCGGCAAGCGAGGCATAGAGGACCGAATAGCCGGTATTGGCCGGTGCGTAGTGCGCGAACTTCCCTGAATTCGTCATCAGTACGCCGTCCTTGAGCGGCGTGAGGATCGGCGTGACGACGACGCAGGTATCGGCGACAACGACCACGCCCGCCGCTTCGAGCGCCCTGCGGCTTCCACGCCGCTCCAGTTCCGGAAGGACATGGCGGCCCGTGCAGGCATAGATCGGCACGCTCAGCCGGCGGCCGGCGAGGAGCCGTTCCAGCGCGTCGAATTCGGCGAGCGAAAGGTGCGGGCTGCCGATCGCCACCGCGTCGATGCGATCCGCCCTTTCAGCCGTCGAGAGCCGCGCCTGCGCCGCACGCACCATCTCGTCCGTCACGCGGATTTCCCGGTCGAATTCCGGCGCATCGGCGTGGGAACCTGCCTTGGCCTCTGGCGTCACGCCTTCCATGTGGAAAAGGCCCACTGCGCCGGATGAGGCGGCCGCCGCGCCGAACGCCTTCAGCGCATCCTCGCCCGGGTCTTTCACGATACCTGTCACGATACCGATCGTGTTGCCTGTCTCGCGCCCGTAAAGACTGCCAAGGACGGGCCACGCGATTTCCGAGCCGAGAAAGTCCGGGCCGAGGGCGGAAAGATCGAAGCGAACCTTCGGTCGGCGATTCTCCGAGCGATGAAGGCCATAGTCCGGCGCGCGCCCGGTGATTGCGCAGGCGATGTCGAGGAAATCCCCATAGCGATTTGTGCGCGCGCCAAGCACCGAATTGCAGAAGACGACCGCGTTCGATTCGCCCCAGGCGACGTCCGTGCCGAAAGCCGGACGGTGCCCGGCCTGATAGGGCGCGCAGGTCCAACTCGTCTCGCATCCGAGCGCGCGATAGGCTTCCATCATGCGCCGCGCCATGCCGCGCTCAGGCTCGGCAAGCCGCACCTGCGAGCAGCCGGTGAGATCGAGCGCGCCGACATTGAGTGTCGCGCGGACGGAAACTTTCGCTCCACCCTCGACCAGTCTTTCGGCGAAAAGCGTGCCGGAATCGCCATGGTAGAGCGCACCGTCGATATGCGCGGAGGCGATTCCGATAAGCCTTTGTGCGCCGAGAAGTCGTGCGCTTTCCGCGACGATGCGCATCGCCATCGCCGCGCCGGCGCCGTGCCCTCCGGCCGCGATCGCCCGCTCTTCCGGTGAAAGGGAAAGCGTCACCAGCGCAGATCCTTACGCATGGTGATGGATGTCGGCCGATCGAAGCCGGCATGTGCCGTGCGACCCGTCTCGCGGAAGCCGAGGCGATGGAAGGTCGCTTGATTGCCGGTAAGTTCGACGCGCACCTGCAATTCGATGACAGGCTTGCCGGCAGCCCGTGCATGGCTTTCGGCTGTCTCGACCAGGCGGCGCCCGATGCCGCGGCCCTGGCAAGCCGGATCGATAGCCAGCTTGCCGAGATAGAAATGATCCTCCTTTTTGGCCAGGAAGACGCAGCCGACCATCCGGCCGCCGAAGAGCGCAAGGAAGCCGGTTTCCTCCGCCGCCTTCTGCCTCAGGCTCTCCGGGGTCAGCCGGACTGCGGAGGAGGGCGGATCGATGACGCCGTTCATGTAGCGGAAAGAGGCCAGGATCAGGCCGAGCAATTCTTCCCAGCTGTCGAAATTTTCCGGCAGCGGCACGACGGAAAGCTCGCCCGCCATACTGTTTTGACCCGCCGTGCTGTCTTGAAATGTTTCAGCCATGATGCCGGTAGCGGATCGTCTCGAAGCGGGTGGCGAGGCTGTCATAGAGCAGGAGCCGGCCTACGAGCGGTTCCCCGACCCCGGTGATGAGCTTGATGACTTCCATCGCCTCCAGCGTGCCGAGCACTCCGGTCAGGACGCCTAGGACACCGGCTTCGGCGCAACTAGGTACCATCCCTTCCGGCGGAGGCGCGGGATAGAGGTCGCGATAGGACGGATTAGGCCTGCCTTCCTCGTCCTTCGCATAGGGCATCAGCACGGTAAGCGCCCCGTCGAAGCGGCCGACGGACGCGGTGACCAGCGGGCGTTTTTCCGCCGCGCAGGCATCGGCGGCGGCGTAGCGCGTGGCGAAATTGTCGGACCCGTCCACGACGATGTCATAGGCCGCGACCAGCCCTCTGGCGTTCTCTTCGGCAAGCCGCAACGCATGCGTCTCGACCGTCACATGCGGGTTGAGCCTTTCGATGGCGACGCTTGCGCTCGCCGCCTTCGTCTGGCCGATATTGCCGGTCGCGTGGATGATCTGCCGTTGCAGATTGGAGAGTGACACGGTGTCGTCATCGACGATGCCCAGCGTCCCGACACCCGCCGCGGCAAGATAGGAAAGCACCGGCGCGCCGAGCCCGCCCGCGCCAATGACGAGCACCCGCGCCCGCTTCAGCTTCTGCTGCCCCGGCCCGCCGATCTCGGCAAGTACGATATGGCGTGCGTAGCGTTCGAGTTCCTCTGGCGAGAGGGGAGGGGTTTCATGCTGGTTCATGGAACGAAACTAATACCAGCGGAAGACGTTGTCAGGCGGTTTCGGTCACTGTCCCGGATGCCACCCTCAGGAATTGCGCCTTCCCTTTGAGCGCCGAGAAGAGCGCGGGCTCGGTGCCCGTCATGAACACCTGGCAGCCGAGTTCCTCCAATATGTCGAAGAGCGCTGCACGGCGGTGCTGGTCGAAATGCGCCGCGATCTCGTCGAGGAGGAGGATCGGCGTCATGCCGGCCATCTCGCCCGTCAGCCGCGTATGCGCCAGCATGATGCCGACGAGCAGCGCCTTCTGCTCGCCGGTCGAGCAAAGCGCGGCCGGCATGGCCTTCGGCCGATGGCGAACGAGGAAATCGGCGCGCTGCGGCCCGTCGAGCGTACGGCCGGCGGCGCGGTCGCGGATCCGGCCGGCAGCGAACTCGCCCCGCAGCCATTCCTCGATCTCGACGGCCGGACGCTCGCCGATCTGCTCCTCCAGCGTGCCGGAAAGGGCGAGGTCGGCCTTCGGAAAGGCGCTGTCGTCCGGCAGCCTTTCGATCATGGCGCTTGCGAGCCGTACCAGTTCGCCTCGCGCGGCGGCGATCGCCACGCCCGTCTCGGCCATCTGCAACTCGATCGCGCCGAGCCAGCTTTCGTCCATCCTGCCTTCGGCGAGGAGGCGGTTGCGCCCGCGCATGGCGCGCTCATAGTCGAGGGTGCGCTTGCCGTGTGCCGGGTCGATGGCAAGCACCAGCCGGTCGAGGAAGCGCCTGCGGTCGCCGGCCGGTCCGGTGAAGAGCCCGTCCATCGACGGCGTCAGCCAGACGACGCGGAGCCATTCCAGCATTTCCTCGGCCGATCTGGCCGGCGCGCCGTTTATCCTGACCCTGCGGGCGCTGCCATCCGCCTCTTCGGGGCCGGCGGCGAGCGTCCCGGTGCCGATCTCGCATTCGCCGAACGGCCCCTCCAGCCGCGCATGGATGGCAAAGCCGCCGCCACCGGCTCCCTCGCGCGCCATTTCCGCATAGGGCGCGCGGCGCAGGCCACGGCCCGGGCTGAAGAGCGAGACGGCTTCGAGGAGATTGGTCTTGCCGGCGCCGTTTTCGCCGGTCAGCACCACGGCGCCGGGTTTGAGGTCGAGGCTGAGATCGGCGTAATTGCGGAAATCGGTCAGCGACAGCCTGCATATGTCGACCGGAGGTGTCCGCCCGGTCCTGTCGGTTTCGCTCACGCCTCGCCTTAGACCCGCATCGGCATGAGCACGTAAAGCGCGTGCTCGTCAGCCGAATCGTGGATGAGCGTCGGCGAGCCGGCATCGGCCAGCATGAACTCGGCGGTGTCGCCTGAAAGCTGCCCGGCGATGTCGAGCAGGTAACGCGCGTTGAAGCCGATTTCGAGCGGGTCGGAACTGTAGTCCGCCGGCAGTTCCTCGGTGGCGCTGCCCGAATCCGGATTGTTGACCGTCAGCGTGAGCTGACCGTCGGCGATGGACAGTTTCACCGCCCGCCCGCGCTCGGACGAGATCGTCGAGACGCGGTCGACCGCGGCGGCGAAACTCTGCCGGTCGATGACGAGCTTCTTGTCGTTGCCGCTCGGTATGACGCGCTGGTAGTCCGGGAAAGTGCCGTCGATGAGCTTCGAGGTGAGCACCACGCTGCCGATGGTGAAGCGGATCTTGGTGTCGGAGAGTTCCACCGTCACCTTGACGTCCGGCTCGTCCACCAGCTTCTGCAATTCGCTGACGGTCTTGCGCGGGATGATGATGCCCGGCATGCCCTCGGAGCCGGCCGGCGCCTCCACCTCGGCGCGCGCCAGGCGATGCCCGTCGGTCGCGACCGCACGCAGCTTCAGCTTCCCGTCCGCCTCGATCGCGTGCAGGTAGATACCGTTCAGATAATAGCGTGTTTCTTCCGTCGAGATGGCGAACTGCGTCTTCTCGATCAGCCCCTTGAGCGACGGAGAATCCAGCCGGAAGATATGCGGGAACGTGCCGGCCGAGAGTTCGGGGAAATCCGATTGCGGCAGGCATTGCAGGCGGAAGCTCGACCGGCCCGAGATCACCGACATGGCATTGCCGTCCTCGTCGGTCCTGAGCATGACCTCGGAGCCGTCCGGCAGCTTGCGCACGATGTCGTAGAGCAGATAGGCGGGAACCGTCGTCGCGCCCTTTTGCTCGACGGAAGCAGGAGCCGCCTCGGTCACCTCTAGGTCGAGATCGGTCGCCTTCAGTTCGAGGCTGCCGCCGTCGGCCGAGAGCAGCACGTTCGACAGGATCGGGATCGTGTTGCGCCGCTCGACGACACGGTGGACGTGGCCGAGCGATTTCAGGAGGTTGGAGCGTTCAAGAACCACACGCATAACGAACCGGACTCGCCTAGATCAATGAAAACTGTCGCCTGCCGGGCAGTGCGCCCGACACCGGCCTGTTGCGGGCCGGAGCCGTTGCAGACTGACAGGAAATCAGCCGCGAACGCAAGCCTTTGCACGCGCTTCACGCAGGATGGCGGCCCTTTCTGGGGATAACGGAAGCCGGCGATCCCGTGGTCGGTCGCCGGCCTGTCGTTTCCTATGCCTGATCGCTGATCAGCCGCCGCAGAAGCTCCAGTTCCTGTGCGAGGTTGTTGTCCGTGCCGGAAAGGTCCTCGATCTTGCGCACGGCGTGCAGCACCGTCGTGTGGTCGCGGCCGCCGAAGCGCCGGCCGATCTCCGGCAGCGAGCGCGGCGTCATCACCTTGGAAAGGTACATCGCCACCTGGCGCGGCTTGACGATGGTGCGCGTGCGCCGGTTGGAAAGCAGCTCCGTCTTGGACACGTTGTAGTGGCGCGCCACGACGCGTTGGATATCCTCGATCCGGACGCGCTTCGGCTCGCCTGAACGGTAGATATGGCTGAGGATCTCGTCGATCCGCTCGACGCTGATCGGCTCGAAGGAGCGGCGGAAGAGAAGCTGGTTGAAGGCGCCTTCGAGCTCGCGGCCGCTGCCGGTTACGGTGCCAGCCACATGCTCGAGGATATCGTCGGCGATCTCCAGCGTCGCGTCCTCGGTCTGCGCCGCCTCCAGTCGCTGCTTCAGCATGCCGAGCCGCATGGCGTAGTCGGGCGCCGACATTTCGAGCGCCACCCCGCCATTGAGGCGTGAGCGCACCCTCGGTTCCAGCGATTCAAGCTCGGCGGGCGGGCGGTCCGCGGCCACCACGACCTGCTTGGCGCTGTCGAGCAGCATGTTGATGAGATGGCAGAATTCGTGCTGGATCGACTTGCCCTGCAGGAATTGCATGTCGTCGATGATGAGAAGGTCGATGTCGCGCAATTGCTCCTTGAGCGTCAGCGCGTTGTTGTCGCGGATGGCGGTCGCGAAGCGCCACATGAAATATTCGGCCGTCAGATAGACGACCCGCGACTGCGCCCGCCGTTTGAGGGATTCCGCCGCGATCGCCTGCAGAAGATGCGTCTTGCCGAGCCCGACCGAAGCGTGGAGGAACAACGGGTTGAAGCGTACCGCGTTGGAGGCATGCTCCGCGACGGCGCGCGCCGCTGCGAACGCTACCCTGTTCGACGCGCCCTCGATGAAGGATTCGAAGGTGTAGCGTGCATCGAGCGGCGATCCGATGACGTTTTGACGACCGTCGGCTTCCGCATGGCGCGGTCGATGGTTCGGCGCGCGGTCGATGCGCGGCGAACCCACCGGCCCTCCACTTGCGACTGCAGGCGCCAGTTGCGGCGCCGGTCGCTTGGCCGATGGCCCCGCCGTATCGGCCACCGGGCGGGCGTGGCGCACCGCCGATCGCACGACGATTTCGACCTTCAGCGCATGAGGGTCCTCGCTCTGCCAGAGCTCGGTGATGAGATCCAGATAATGCCCGTTGATCCACGACCGCAGAAAGGCGGTCGGTACGGAGAGGCGGACAAGCCCCTTGGAGTATTCGTCGACCTTCATGCGGCCGAACCAGCTTGAATAGACTTCGCCCCCGACGCGGGCTTTTATTTGTGCCCTTACCTTTTCGAACGCCTTTTCCGCCCTTGCCGGGTCGTTGGCAGTCATCAGGTTCCCCTCTACCGCATTCGTTTGAAAGGACGAACCGTGTCGGTCCGACCCTTCGATGCCGCTTTGCATGACAATCCCTCGTCTATTCTTTGCCGCGTCACGAGCGCCTGGTTGCGCCACCGCTCGGCGCGGCCTGGTTGTAGCCAGTAAAATCCTCGTATCGTTCCGGTCCTGGACCGTCAGTCAGTCGCCTTTTCCCGATGATCTCCTTTCTTCCGCATCGCCGCCCGCGAAACAGCGATTCCGCCCGATCCGCAACGGGCAATCGCCATCGTCTTCCGGGCGGATGGCCGGAGCCGCGAACACAAACATCTCGGACACACACCCACTCCTGTCGAAAGGCATAGCTAGCCCGTGCCCGGAATTGCTCCGTGCCGCAAACCCTCGCCAGTTTCCGCTTGACTGGTCCGGTTGATTGGTTAGGCCAATGACCGTCCCTTTCGACGGGCAGACACTACAAAAGTCGGTGTGGAGAGGGCAAGCCGCCAATAACGATTTCTTAAATAATCGTCGCGGCAAGGAGCGGGTTTCGAAGACGCCGCGCCAAGCGGACTCTACGTAAGCTGTTTTGAATCAAACTCTTTTCTGCAGTCATCCCCGCAAGACCGGTTTCACGAAAAAAAACTGAAAAAAGAATCTTGACATTGCCGTGGCGGCGGAGGGTCATCCTTCTTCCACCGGCCGTCTTTACAACCATCGCCATCATGCTGATATTAAACGCCTTTTTATGAGCGGTCGGAATGCCTCGACGCCCAGCCGAATCGCAGCTTTTCCACGATGGTGCAGGGATAGCCAGCAAAGGACCGTCCGTCCGAAACCCATTCGGAAAGAGCGTTACACAACCCTTTGACGGCAAATAAAAAAGCCCGGCTGGAGCCGGGCTTCGGAAATCCGATGCGGAATGAAAGGTCAGGCCGAGAGCGCCTTCACCCGGCGGGCGAGCCGCGACACTTTGCGCGATGCGGTGTTCTCATGCAGCACGCCCTTCGTCGCCGCGCGCATCAGTTCGGGCTGCGCAGCCACCAGCGCGGCCTGTGCCGCTTCCTTGTTGCCCGACGCGATGGCCTCTTCGACCTTGCGCACATAGCTGCGCATGCGCGAGCGGCGAACTTTGTTGATCTCGGTGCGACGTTCGATCTTGCGAGCCGCCTTCTTGGCCGACGCCGTATTGGCCATGGATGCCTCTCTTGTACGTTAAAGCGCCGGCCGATGCTGCGTTGAAATCGTCAGGCGCACAAAAACACGAGGGCGGCCAACGGCCGCCTCATCTGGCGCGGCTTATAGAGCAGCGATCCGGCCGCGTCAACGGGGTTCGGACAAGGATTCAGGCGACGGATTTCAGGCGCGGCTGCACGTGATCAGCGATGCCTGAAATCGGGCTTCCGCTTTTCCACGAAGGCTGCCATCCCCTCCTTCTGGTCGGCCAGTGCGAACATGGAATGGAAGACGCGGCGCTCGAACCTCAACCCTTCCGCGAGCGTCGTTTCATAGGCGCGGTTGACCGTTTCCTTGCACATCATGACGGAGGGGAGCGAGAAGCCGGCGATCTTCTCCGCCGCCTTGACCGCTTCCCCGACGAGGTCGGCAGTCGGGACGATGCGGGAGACGAGGCCCGAGCGCTCCGCCTCATCCGCCTCCATCATCCGGCCGGTCAGGCACATATCCATGGCCTTCGATTTGCCGACGAAGCGCGTGAGCCGCTGCGACCCGCCCATTCCAGGCATGATGCCGAGCGTGATTTCCGGCTGGCCGAATTTGGCGTTGTCCGCCACGATGATGAAATCGCACATCATGGCAAGCACGCAACCGCCGCCCAGCGCGTACCCCGCGACCGCTGCGATGATCGGCTTGCGGATGCGCGTGAGACCCTCCCAACCGACGAAGAAATCCTCCATATAGGCATCGGCGAAGCCTTTCGGCTGCATCTCCTTGATGTCCGCGCCGGCGGCGAAAGCCTTCTCGGATCCGGTGATGATGATGGCGCCGATATCCGCATCCGCCTCGAAAGTGTTCAGCGCCGAGAGGATTTCGGCAAGCACGGCGGAATTGAGCGCGTTGAGCGCCTTCGGCCGGTTCAGCGTTACGAGGCCGACCCTGCCGCGCGTTTCGGTCAATATCATTTCGTAGGCCATGCCGATCCTCCTTCGCTGCCAAACTTGTGAAGCGATTAGCTAATGTTGGCAGACCGGGCAATAGAAGGTCGAGCGCCCGGACTGGACGATGCGCCGGATCGTGCCGCCGCAGCCCGAGCGGTGGCAGGGCTCGCCCTCGCGGTCGTAGACGTCGAAGGAATGCTGGAAATAGCCGAGCGATCCGTCGGCATGCATATAGTCCTTCAGGGACGAGCCTCCCGCCGCGATGGCATCGGCGATGACGGTTCGGATGGCTTCCGCGAGCCGGTCGGTGCGTGGGGTCGTTTTCCCGGCCGCCCCCGCGATCGAGCCGGCGCTGCGGCGCGGCGAAAGCCCCGCGCGCCAGAGCGCCTCGCAGACATAGATGTTGCCGAGGCCGGCGATGCTGCGCTGGTCCATCAGCGCCGCCTTGAGCGGCGCCTTGCGGCAGCCGAAGAGGCCAGACAGAAGCTTTCCGTCGAGCGCGTTTCCGGTCGGCTCGGCGCCAAGCGCCGCGAGAAGCGGGTGCGCCGCAAGCGCCCCCGGTTCCGCGAACAGCATGAAGCCAAAGCGCCGCGGATCATTGAAGACGACGCTCGCCTTTTCGCCCCGGTCGCTTTCTAGATCAAAGCGGACATGATCGTGGACGGAGTTCTTCGAGCGCGGATAGTGGAACTCGCCAGGCGCATGCGCGCTGCCGTCGGCCTCGATCCGGAAGGAGCCGGACATGCCCATATGGGCGATCAGCGCCAGGCCGTCATCCAGATGGACGATCAGGTATTTGGCCCGCCGCCCAAGCCCGGCGATCCGCCGGCCGGTGAGCCGCTCCGCGAAGCGTTGTGGAAAGGGGAAGCGCAGATCCGGCCGGCCGACATGGACGGCCCGGATCGTCGCGTTCTCCATGACCGGTTCGAGCCCCCGGCGAACCGTTTCGACCTCAGGAAGTTCAGGCATTGCCGGTCAGCACGGCGTGGAAGGAGGTGCCATGCCGGCCGGCCGGGATGCCGAGATGCTCGGCAACCGTCTCGCCGATATCGGCATAGGTGGGGCGCGCACCGATCGGGCCGCCGCCGAGACCCGGCCCTGTCCCGATGACGGGCACCTGCTCTCGCGTATGATCCGTGCCCTTCCAGGAGGGATCGCAGCCATGGTCGGCGGTGAGGATGAGAAGGTCGCCTTCCTTCAGCCGAGCGAGCGCCTCGGGCAGTCGCCGGTCAAAGGCTTCGAGCGCCGCGGCGTAGCCGGGAATGTCGCGGCGGTGGCCGTAGAGCGAATCGAAATCGACGAAGTTGGCGAAGACGAGATCGCCTGGCTTCGCATCGTCCATCGCGCCGAGCGCGGCATCGAAAAGCGCCATGTTGCCCGCGCCCTTGCGTACCTCACCCACGCCACGATGCGCGAAGATATCGCCGATCTTGCCGATACCGATGACCTGCCGGCCCGCTTCCGTGAGACGGTCGAGCAGCGTCGGCTCCGGCGGCGGCACGGCGTAGTCACGTCGGTTGGCGGTACGTTCGAATGTCTCGCTGGTCTCGCCGACGAAGGGCCGCGCGATGACCCGGCCGATATTAAGCGGATCGACGAGACGCCGGACGATGGTGCAAAGTTCGTAGAGCCTTTCGAGCCCGAAATGCGTCTCATGTGCCGCGATCTGGAAGACGGAATCGGCCGAGGTGTAGCAGATCGGTTTGCCCGAGCGGACATGCTTCTCACCGAGCAGGGCGATGATTTCCGTTCCGGACGCGTGGCAATTCCCGAGAATGCCGGGAAGGCCGGCTTCGCGGACGATCGCGTCCGTCAGCGCGGCAGGAAAGGTCGGGACCGTCTCCGGGAAATATCCCCAGTCGAAGGAGACGGGAACGCCGGCGATCTCCCAATGCCCCGAAGGCGTGTCCTTGCCTTTCGACACCTCTTTCGCCGAGCCGAAGAATCCGGTCGCCGGCCGAGCGTTTCCGGACGGAGTATCCGTGCCGCCGGCGAGACGCGCGGCGCGGCAAAGGCCGAGCGCCTGCATGTTCGGCAGGTCGAGCGGACCGCTTCGCAGGCCTTCGCGATCGCCGTCGCCGCGGGCACAGGCCGATGCGATATGCCCGAGGGTGTCCGAACCCTGGTCGCCGAAGGATGCAGCGTCCGGCGCACCTCCGATGCCGAAGGAATCCAGGACGAAGAGGAATGCGCGCGCCATTATCTTCCTGTCATCTGCAAGCACGTCTCGCCGCAGAGATAGGACCGCGCCTGGAATTTGGCAATTCGCCGAACGGTCGCTACGAGGCGCAGGTGTCGCTGTAAGTGATGGTATTGCTTCTGCGCGGGCGGAGGTAATATTGCTCCGCCATATTGATGTTGTCGAAGGCGGCCATCAGGCCGAGCGTCTGCTTGGCGTCGGCGCTCCAGGCGATGATGGGGCGGTAGTCAAGCGTGCTTTGCACACGCACCAGGAAAGTGCCGCCGATTTTCAGCTCGTCCGGAACGGTGGTGGGATCACCTACCTTCTCGCCCGGGTCGGGGGCGGTTGCTCCGGTATCGGCCATCATGCGCGACCATGCCACCGTGACGTTCGGCGTAGTGTCGTCCGAAATCTGGATACCGGTCACGTGGATGGCAAGATTGCTGCGGTTGTAGGGCTGCAATGTCGCCTTGCCGATCTGCATGATGGCATCCAGGGAAGTAGACGTGACACACGCTTGCTGAGTGATCAGGTCGGCGATCATGCTCGCGGCCCGGCCCACTTTCTTGTTCGTCTCGATGGCGTGCGATACCTCCAGCGTGACGAAATAAAGTGCGAGCAGGACGGGCGCGACGAAGGCGAATTCGACCGCCGCCACGCCCTGCCGGCTGCACGCCAGCC
>JBDZVC010000379.1:0-4247 GCA_040255475.1 Phyllobacteriaceae bacterium
CGCGGCGAGATCGTCACCATGATCGGAGCCAATGGCGCCGGCAAGTCGACGCTGATGATGACGATCTGCGGCGATCCCCGCGCGCGCGCCGGCCAGATAACCTATGACGGGCATGACATCACCAACATGCCGACCCATGAGATCATGCGGCTCGGCATCGCGCAGTCGCCCGAGGGACGCCGCATCTTCCCCCGGATGACGGTCATGGAAAACCTCCAGATGGGGGCTACCTTCGTGCCGCCGGATCATTTCGACGACGATGTCCGGCGCGTCTTCACGCTGTTTCCGCGGCTCAAGGAGCGCGCCGGCCAGCGCGGAGGCACGCTTTCGGGCGGAGAGCAGCAGATGCTCGCCATCGGCCGCGCTCTGATGAGCCGCCCCAAGCTGCTTCTTCTGGATGAGCCGTCGCTCGGGCTCGCCCCGCTCGTGGTGAAGCAGATTTTCGAGGCTATCCGCGAGCTCAACCGGCAGGAAGGGCTGACCGTCTTCCTGGTCGAGCAGAACGCATTCCATGCGCTCAAGCTCGCGCATCGCGGCCATGTGATGGTGAACGGCACCATCACCATGAGCGGCACGGGCGCTGAACTCCTGAAGCGCGAGGAAGTCCGCGCCGCCTATCTCGAAGGCGGCAGGCACTGAGAGGACGGAATGGTCAAGGAAAACGGCCTGCTGTGGGAAGTGACGTTCTGGGAGTTCTTCTGGATCACCGTGGTGCTGGCGGGCGGAGCGGCCTATCTCACCGGCCGCGCAGTCGCGCGTTCGTGGAATAGCGGCGCCCAGTTGGCTGTCTATATGATCCTGCTGACTGCCGCGTGCAGGTTCATCCATTACGCCCTCTTCCACGGCTCACTCCTTTCGCTTCACTACTACATCGTCGACTTGATCATTCTTCTCATCATTGCTTTCGTCGGTCGCCAATTGACGCGTGCAAAGCAGATGACCACCCAATACAGCTTCGACTATAGGCGTAGCGGAGCCGCCGGCTGGGTGCGCAAAACTTGACCTGTTCACTATTAATCGGTGTGGAGCCTTTATTTCGGCGCTGAATTGGGCTTTCATGCCGGCCAAGCGGGACGAAAGACCCGCGCCGGCCAACCGGAAAAACCGGACACCTTTTCCGGGCGGCAGCAGAAACCTCTGGGGTGTTATTACAAGGGAGTTAACATGAAAAAGGCACTTTTTGCGGGCGTCGCCCTCACCTTTGCGATGATGAGCGGCTCGGCCTGGGCCGACATCACCATCGCTGTGGCAGGCCCGATGACCGGTCAGTACGCATCCTTCGGCGGGCAGATGAAGGGCGGCGCGGAGCAGGCCGTCGAGGACATCAACAAGGCTGGCGGTGTTCTCGGCCAGAAGCTCAAACTCGAGGTCGGCGACGATGCGTGCGATCCCAAGCAGGCGGTTGCGGTCGCCAACCAGTTCGCCGGTGAGGGTGTGGTTTTCGTCGCCGGGCATTTCTGCTCCGGTTCGTCTATCCCGGCCTCCTCGGTCTATGCCGACGAGAACATCGTCCAGATTTCGCCGGCTTCCACCAATCCGAAATTCACCGACGAGCGTCCGGGGCCGGGCATCTTCCGCGTCTGCGGCCGTGACGACCAGCAGGGCATAGTCGCCGCGAAGTTCCTGATGGATCACTTCAAGGACAAGAAGATCGCCTTCATCAACGACAAGACCGCCTATGGCAAGGGTCTTGCCGACGCTACCCAGGAGAACTACGAAAAGCTCGGCGGCAAGCCGGCGCTCGTGGAATCCTACACCGCGGGCGAGAAGGACTATACCGCGCTCGTCTCCAAGCTGAAGCAGAACGACATCGATGTGCTTTATGTCGGCGGCTATCACACCGAAGCCGGCCTCATTAAGCGTCAGATGGTCCAGCAGGGCATGAAGACGGTCCTGGTTTCCGGCGACGCGCTCGTGACCGACGAGTATTGGGCGATCACCGGCGATGCCGGCGAAGGCACATTGATGACCTTCTCGCCGGATCCGCGCAAGAACCCGGACGCGAAGCCGGTCGTAGATGAACTGCTTGCCGCCGGCAAGAGCACCGAGGGCTACGCGCTCTACACCTATGCCGCGATCCAGATCTGGGCAAAGGCTGCCAATACTGCCGGCAAGACGGATTTCGATCCAGTCGTGAAGGCGCTGAACGCCGGTACGTTCAAGACGGTGCTCGGCGAACTCAAGTTCAACGATCACGGCGACGTCACGCTGCCCGGCTACGTCATGTACAAGTGGCATGACGGCAAGTACGACTACTACACCGAGTGATCGGTCCATCGGCCGGCGGAGAGCCGGCTGAACGATCGTCTTCGCGGCCCGGCATCTTCGCATGCCGGGCCGTTTTCTTTCGCGGATAGGCAGAGACATCATGTTGCGCCGCAATATCGCACGCGCTAACCATTGTTCCAGCCCATGACGACCGCCGGGAGGTGCCTTGTGCCAATCGCCAAAATCCTCGTCGCCAACCGCTCCGAGATCGCCATCCGCGTTTTCCGTGCCGCCAACGAACTCGGCCTGAAGACGGTCGCCATATGGGCGGAAGAGGACAAATATTCGCTGCACCGCTTCAAGGCCGACGAATCCTACCAGGTCGGCCGCGGCCCGCATCTGACGGCCGATCTCGGCCCGATCGAAAGCTATCTGTCGATCCCCGAAATCATGCGCGTGGCGAAACTGTCCGGCGCCGACGCCGTCCATCCCGGCTACGGCCTTCTTTCGGAAAGCCCCGAATTCGCAGAGGCCTGCGCCGAGAACGGCCTCGTCTTCATCGGACCGAAACCCGAAACCATGCGCCGACTCGGCAACAAGGTCGCTGCCCGCAATCTGGCGATGGAGGTTGGCGTCCCGGTGATCCCGGCTACCGAACCTCTGCCCGACGACCTCCACGAGATCGCTCGGATGGCCGAAGCGATCGGCTACCCGATGATGCTGAAAGCTTCCTGGGGCGGCGGCGGGCGCGGCATGCGCGTCATCCGCTCCGAAGCCGATCTTTCCCGCGAGGTGACGGAAGGTCGGCGCGAGGCGAAGGCCGCTTTCGGCAAGGACGAGGTCTATCTGGAGAAGCTCGTCGAGCGCGCCCGCCATGTCGAGGTCCAGATCCTCGGCGACATGCACGGCAACATCGTCCATCTCTTCGAGCGCGACTGCTCCATCCAGCGTCGCAACCAGAAGGTCGTCGAGCGCGCGCCGGCACCCTACCTGAACGATGCCGAGCGGCAGGAGCTCTCCGGCCACGCGCTGAAGATTGCCGGGGCGACGGATTATATCGGGGCCGGCACGGTCGAATTCCTCATGGATGCCGACACCGGCAAGTTCCATTTCATCGAGGTCAATCCGCGCATCCAGGTCGAGCACACGGTGACCGAGGAGGTAACCGGCATCGACATCGTCAAGGCGCAGATCCATATCCTCGACGGCTTCGCCATAGGCACGCCCGAATCCGGCGTGCCCCCGCAGGGCGAGATCCGGCTGAACGGCAACGCGCTGCAATGCCGTATCACCACCGAGGACCCGGAGCAGAACTTCATCCCCGATTACGGCCGCATCACCGCCTATCGCGGGGCGACCGGCTTCGGTATCCGCCTCGACGGTGGCACCGCCTATTCCGGCGCCGTCATCACGCGCTACTACGACCCGCTGCTCGAAAAGGTGACCGCCTGGGCGCCGACCGCACGCGAGGCGATCGCGCGCATGCACCGGGCGCTCCGCGAGTTCCGCATCCGCGGTGTCGCCACCAACCTGACATTCCTCGAAGCGATCATCACCCACCCGAAATTCCGCGCGAACGACTACACTACCCGCTTCATCGACGGGACGCCGGAACTCTTCACGCGGGTGAAGCGGCAGGATCGCGCCACCAAGCTCCTCAATTATCTCGCCGACGTGACCGTGAACGGCCATCCCGAGACGCGAGGACGCCCGAAGCCGAAGGCCGACGCCGCGCCCCCGGTCATTCCATGGTTCACCGGGCCGGTCCCCGACGGCACGAAGCAGAAGCTCGACGCGCTCGGGCCGGAAAAATTCGCCGCCTGGCTCAGGGCGCGGAAACAGGTGCTGATCACCGACACCACCATGCGCGACGGTCATCAATCGCTTCTGGCGACCAGGGTGCGCACCTACGACATCGCCCGCATCGCCGGCACCTATGCCCGCGCCCTGCCCGAACTCCTGTCGCTGGAATGCTGTGGCGGCGCGAGCTTCGACGTTGCCATGCGCTTCCTGGCCGAGGACCCCCGGGGGCAGCACGC
>JBDZVC010000380.1:0-4238 GCA_040255475.1 Phyllobacteriaceae bacterium
GATGCGCATCGATGCCCACCAGCATTTCTGGAACATGGCGCGCGGCGACTATGGCTGGATGGCCTCGCTGCCGCCGGATGCGCCGATCCTGCGCACTGTCCTGCCGCCTGAGCTGGAGCCGCATCTGAAACGCTTCGGCATCGACCGCACCGTGCTGGTGCAGGCCGCGCCGAGCGTGGAAGAGACCGAATATATGCTCGGCCTTGCCGACGCCACGCCCTTCATCGGCAAGGTGGTCGGCTGGGTCGATTTCGAGAAGCCGGAGGATCGACGGCATCTGGAGCGGCTGGCGAAGCACCCGAAATTCTCGGGCGTGCGGCCGATGATCCAGGACATCGCCGATCCCGACTGGATGCACCGCAGCGACGTGCAATGGGGCTACCGGGCGCTGATCGATCTCGATCTCACCTTCGACGCGCTCGGCTACCCGATTCATCTCGACAATTTCCTGCGGCTCTTCGATCGCTACCCGTCGATGCGCACGGTGGTCGACCATTGCATGAAGCCGGTGATCCGCGAGGGCCGGTTCGACGACTGGGCGGCCGGCTTGGAGAGGATCGCGCGGCAGACGCCGGTATTTTGCAAGCTTTCGGGCCTCGCAACCGAGGCCGCTTCCGGCTGGACGCTGGAAACGCTGCGCCCTTGCGCCGAGCACGTGCTTTCGGTGTTCGGGCCGGACCGGGTCATGTGGGGTTCGGACTGGCCGGTGCTGGAGATGGCTGGCAGCTACGAAGGCTGGCGCGAAACTGCCGAAGCCATCGTCGGCAAGGGACCGGCATTCGACAAGGTGTTCGGCGAAACGGCGGCGGAATTTTATCGCATCGAATGAACGGCAGCGCGGCGCCGGTCAGCCCAAACCCGGCTTTTTCTGGCCTTTGGGCGCTCCCTCGCACTGACGCCGCTGGAGCGAATGGTTCATGGCGTCGATACGTCCGAGCGCCTTGCGCGTCTCAAGCTGGTTCTTGCTGCGGAAATCCGGTGCCAGGAACGCGCCGAGCGGCTCCTGCTTCAGGTAGGGCCGTTCGCCGGGCCTTTGCCCTTCGGGCAGTGTGTCGGGCGAGCCATAGCGCGCCACAAGCGTGTTGCGCTGGGATATCAGGTCCTTGCACGGAACGTTGTCGAACTGGGTGGAATTGACGACCTCCCTGTTCGTGTTGCCGACCATGTCCGCACAGGCCGTAAGCGATACGAGCGCCGCCACGGAAGCGGCAAGCATGACGATTCTGCCTGCACGGGCCTTCCTCCCACGGGGCATCCCACGGGGCATCACTGGCGACTGTTCTCCTCGCATCGAACGGCTCCTGCGCGAATCTGCGGCGCAGCGCGCCGGGAACGCACCATGCCGTAGAATGCCGGGATGTGCAAAGCAAACGAGGCGCCGGGCGAGGCGGTCATCGGCACCGGATGGTGCGGCGACGGCCGCTTCGCGCTATCCTGCACCGATGAGCGAATCAAAACGCATGATCCTCGGCGCGTCGGGCTTGAGCTTGACGCCGGACGAAATCGCCTTCTACCGCGACGAGCGGCCATGGGGCTTCATCCTCTTCGCCCGCAATGTCGGCGAGGTCGCGCAGTTGCGGGACCTGACAGCCGGCATGCGCGACTGCGTCGGCCGGCCGGATGCGCCGGTCTTCATCGACCAGGAGGGCGGGCGGGTGCAACGGCTCAGGCCACCGCTCGCGCCGAACTATCCGCCGGCGGCGGCGCTCGGCGAGCTTTACCGGCGCGATCGCAAGGCGGGCTTGCGCGCAGCGTGGCTGATGTCCAGGCTGCACGCCTTCGATCTCGTCCGCTGCGGCGTCGATGCCGACTGCTTGCCGGTGCTCGATGTGCCGGTGGAGGGCGCGCATGACGTGATCGGCCAGCGTGCCTACGCCCGCGATCCGGCGACCGTTGCCGCGATGGGCCGCGCCGCCGCCGACGGGCTTTTCGCCGGTGGTGTCCTGCCGGTTATGAAGCATATTCCCGGCCATGGCCGCGCCGGCGCGGACACGCATTTCGAGCTCCCCACGGTCAATGCATCTCTGGAGGAACTGCGCGGGCACGATTTCGCCCCGTTCCGGGCGCTTCGCGATCTGCCGATGGCGATGACGGCGCATGTCGTCTATTCGGCGATCGATCCCGCCAATCCGGCAACGCATTCCGCGAAGGTCATCGGGGAGATCGTCCGTGGCGAAGTCGGATTCGACGGGCTTCTGATGAGCGACGATGTCTCCATGAAGGCGCTTTCTGGGGATTTCGCCACGAAGGCGGCTGCAATCCTTGCCGCCGGATGCGATCTGGTCCTTCACTGCAACGGCGTGATGGAAGAAATGCGCGCTGTCGCGGGGCCCGCCAGCCCGCTCTCCGGCAAGCCGCTTCAGCGGGCCGAGCAGGCGCTTGCCGTGCGCCGTAAGCCCGACGCGACGGTAGAGGCGGAGGCGCGCGCGGAATTCGCGGGTTATTTCGAGGTGGCCGCTTAGGGCCGGACAGGACAGGAAACGGGCAAGCGGTTGCCGGACAACGACAAAGCACCTTTCGAGCGCCTGTGGGCGGACAACGACACGGAGCGCGCCACGTCCGAGCCGTCGCTTGTCGTCGATGTCGACGGTTTCGAGGGGCCGCTCGACCTGCTTCTGCATCTTGCCCGCAACCAGAAGGTCGACCTTGCCCGCATCTCGGTGCTTGCGCTCGCGGAGCAATACCTCCTCTTCATCGAGCGGGCACGGCATTTCCGGCTGGAGCTTGCCGCCGACTACCTCGTCATGGCGGCCTGGCTCGCCTACCTGAAATCCAAGCTCCTCATTCCCAAGCAGCCGGGCGACGAAGAGGCGACCGGCGAGGAGATGGCGGCGGTGCTGCAGTTCCGCCTGCAGCGGCTGGAGGCCATGCGCGACGCGGCGGCGCGGCTCGTCAACCGCAACCGGCTCGGCCGCGATGTCTTCGCGCGCGGCATGCCGGAGGCCGTGGTTGTCGAAAAGCGCAACGAATTTTCCGCCTCGCTCTACGATCTTCTCACCGCCTATGCCGCGCAGCGCCAGCGCCAGGCGATCACTAATGTGCAGATCGCCAAGCGCGGCGTCTGGTCGCTGAAAGATGCGCGCGGCATCCTGATGCGGCTGGTCGGGCAGATGCGCGACTGGACCGCGCTCGACAGTTTCCTTCTCGACTATCTCGCAACGCCCGAGGAGAGGGTCACCGCGATCGCCAGTTCCTTCGCCGCCAGCCTGGAACTGGTGCGCGAGGGGCATCTGGAAATGCGGCAGGAACAGGCCTTCGCAGCGCTCTATATGCGCTCGAAGCCGAATCCGCCGGGCACCAAATTGACGGAGGTCACTGGTGGCTGAAGGTGGACCAGCGACGGTCGTCCCGTTCATGAACGATGAAGACGAAGCCGAAGAATTCAGCGGCAACCCCGCCGAGCGCCTGCATCTTTCCGAGGCGATGCGGATGGCGGAAGCGCTCGTCTTCGCCTCCACCGAACCGGTGACGGAAAAGGCGCTTGCCGCGCGCCTGCCGGAAGGCATCGACGTGCCGCAGGTCATGGCCGAATTGCAGCGCGCCTACGAGAAGCGCGGCGTCAATCTCGTCCGTGTCGCCGACGCCTGGGCCTTCCGTACGGCCGGCGACCTTGCCTTTCTGATGAGCCGCGACGCCGTACAGCAGAAGAAGCTGTCGCGTGCGGCGCTGGAAGTGCTGGCCATCGTCGCTTATCACCAGCCCGTTACCCGCGCCGAGATGGAGGATATACGCGGCGTCGAGACGTCCAAGGGTACGCTCGACCTCCTGCTGGAAACCGGCTGGGTGAGGATGCGCGGGCGACGCCGTACGCCGGGCCGTCCCGTGACCTACGGCACGACGGAGAGTTTTCTCGACCATTTCGGCCTCGCGGAAATCCGCGATCTGCCGGGAATGGAGGAGTTGAAGGGGGCAGGGCTGCTCTCGACGCGCATGCCGTCGAACTTCTCCATGCCGCAGCCGCCGGCCGATCCCGACGAACTTGCCGAGGACGAGGACCCGCTGAGCGATATCGATCTGGAAGAACTCGGCCTGCTCACGCCCCGCGTCGAGGAATAGAACCCGAATTGCTGGCGTCCGGTTGCGGCGCCCCAGGTGCGGCTCATTGTCCGCACCCTGTAACCATGCTGGCTCAAAAGCGAAAACTCTGTGCACTCTCCGTTTGAAAGATCGGGCGAAAGCGCTTAGATCAAATCGAGGGAAACGTTCGAAAGAGAATAAGATATGGGTTCTTTCTCAAT
>JBDZVC010000381.1:0-4230 GCA_040255475.1 Phyllobacteriaceae bacterium
AACTCGCCCGGCGGCATGGTGACGAGCGGCTTCGCCATCTACGACACGATGCGCTACATCAAATGCCCGGTCTCGACCGTCTGCATCGGAACGGCGCGCTCCATGGCCTCGTTCCTGCTGATGGCGGGAACGCCCGGCCGCCGCATCGCGCTCCCCAATTCCAGCGTCGTCGTCCATCAGCCGCTCGGCGGTTTCCAGGGCCAGGCGTCCGACATCGAACGCCATGCCGAGGACATCGTGAAGACGAAGAAGAGGATGATCGCGCTCTATGCGAAACATTGCGGGCGCGGCGCCGAGGAAGTCGAAAGAACGCTCGACCGGGACTATTTCATGACCGCAGAGGAGGCGAAGGACTGGGGCATCGTCGATCATGTCTACGACACGAGGGACGACAACCTTGCGGCGTGATAGGTGCGAGCGAAGCGAGCCTGGAAGGACGACGTGAAAGGAATCTGGAGGGACGCTGCTAAACTCGCCAGAACCTCACTCTGCAAAAACTCAGCCCCGCCGCCGGCTTCATCCGGTCGCGCGGGGCTCTTGTGGTATGACCATCATTCGCCGGCCATCCTGCCGGTGTATCTCTCGGATGCGTCGCGGTGTTCAGCCGCAGATCCGACCAATAGTCTCTACGATGTGGGGGATATCGACAGCCGGCTCAACGCCTTGAAGGGCATGGGCCCTCGGCTTTCGCCTTTTGGCGCGGCCTAAGCCTGCCGCGGCTCTACTGTTCGGCAGAGCCGAATGAGACTGTCCGGTGGATTCATGCCTCGCTCCTCTGTCCGTTTCATCAACGTCCATCGATGCCTCGTCCGCGCGACTTGCGGCGCCTCGCAAGGTCCGGATGACGGCGAACCGCATCAATCGAGCACCAATATTCTGGTACTGATAGAAGCTTTCGTCAAACCCTTCGGCGATTGTTACAGCGAATGTGATCACCCGAAGCGACGCACACGCTCGGCGCCCGCAACCGTCGCTTTGCGGCCTTCACCGGGAACGGCAGTGCGCTGGACGGCCGGCTGGAAAGTCAGGGCACGATCACCCTTTTCGTCCCTTATGCGTGTCGGCAGGCCGATGCTGTTCAGAAGCCCTAGAAACGGCCGCGGCGGCAGTTCCTCCACATTGGCCATTCGCCTTACATCCCAATCGCCCGAAGCGATCAGCATGGCGGCCGCGACGGCGGGCACACCGGCCGTATAGGAGATGCCCTGGCTGCCGACTTCGCGATAGGCTTCCTCGTGGTCGGCCACGTTGTAGATGAACAGTTCGCGCTGCCTGCCGTCCTTCATGCCCCTGACGAAATCGCCGATGCAGGTCTTGCCGGCATAGTCGGGGGCGAGCGATCCCGGGTCGGGCAGCACGGCCTTCACCAGTTTGAGCGGCACCACCTCCTCTCCTTCGGCGGTTTTAACCGGCTGCTCCGAAAGGAGCCCGAGATTCTTCAGCACCGTAAAGACGTTGATGTAATGCTCGCCGAAGCCCATCCAGAAGCGGACGTTGGGGATCCCGAGGATCTGGGACAGCGAATGCACTTCGTCGTGCCCGGTCATATAGGCTTTCTGTTTGCCGACGACCGGCAAATCCCATTCCTTGCCGATCTCGAACATGGCGTTGGAGGCCCATTTCCCGTCCTGCCACGACCAGACCCGGCCCGTGAACTCGCGGAAATTGATCTCCGGATCGAAATTGGTCGCGAAATAGCGGCCGTGACTACCAGCATTGATATCGACGATGTCGACGGATTCGATGCTGTCGAAATATTCGTCATAGGCGAGTTTGGCATAGGCATTGACGACGCCAGGATCGAAGCCCGCGCCAAGGATGGCCGTCACACCGGCCTTCTCGCATTCGGCACGCCGTTTCCACTCGTAGTTCGCGTACCATGGCGGCGTTTCGCAGATCTTCAACGGGTCCTCGTGGATCGCGGTGTCGATATAGGCCGCACCCGTAGCGATGCAGGCCGACAGCACTGACATATTGAGAAAGGCCGAGCCGACATTGATGACGATCCGTGCGCCGGTCTTTTCGACCAGCGCTTTTGTGGCCTCCACATCCATCGCGTCGAGCACATGCGCTTCAAGCTTGCCGTCGACCTTCAGAGCGTTTTTCCCGCGAACGGAGGCGACGATGGCATCGCATTTGGATCGCGTCCGCGAGGCGATGTGGATGTCGCCGAGCGCATGGTTGTTCTGCGCGCATTTATGCGCCACGACCTGGGCCACGCCGCCGGCGCCGATGATGAGGACGTTTTTCTTCATTTCCGGAAAGTCTCCTTTGTCGGAATAGAGCCTTGGCTTCAGGACAAGCTTTGTTCGTAATCCGCATAGGTGAACCGGCGGACGGTCCGAACCGTGCCGTCGAGCTCGCGAATGGCGATTGCCGGCATCTCCACGCCGTTGAACCAGTTCTTCTTGACCATCGTGTAGCCGGCCGCGTCCTGGATCGAGAGGCGGTCACCTATCTTCAACGGATGCGGGAAGCGGAAGGTGCCGAAAATATCGCCCGCGAGGCACGACTTCCCGCAGACCATGATCTCGTGTCTGCCTTCGTTGGGCACAATCTTTGCGTTCTCGCGATAGATGAGGAGGTCGAGCATGTGCGCCTCGATGGATGAATCCACCACGGCCAAATGCTTGCCGTTGAAGAGCGTGTCGAGCACCGTGACTTCGAGCGTCGTGCTGCCCGTGATCGAGGCCTCGCCCGGCTCGAGATAGACCTGCACGCCGAAGGTTTCGGAAAACCGCTTCAGCCGCGCGCAGAATGCGTCGAGCGGATAGCCCTCGCCGGTGAAATGGATGCCGCCGCCGAGACTGACCCACTCGGCATAGTGCAGGAGATCGCCGAAACGCTCCTCGATCTGGCCGAGCATCCGGTCGAAGAGGCCGAAATCCGCATTCTCGCAATTGTTGTGGATCATGAAGCCCGAAACGCGGTCGAGCACGGCCTCCACCTTGCCGGGGTCCCATTCGCCGAGCCGGCTGAAGGCGCGCGCCGGGTCGGCAAGGTCGAAGGAGGAGGAGCTGACGCCCGGATTGAGCCTGAGGCCACAGGCTATGTTCCCTGCCCTGCCGGCGAAACGCGCAAGTTGGCCGACCGAGTTGAAGATGATCTTGTCGGCGTGAGCCACCGCCTCATCTATCTCGTGATCGGCCCACGCGACGCTGTAGGCATGGGTCTCGCCGCCGAAATGGCGGCGGCCGAGCTTCACCTCGTTGAGCGAGGAGGAGGTGGTGCCGTCCATATATTCGCGCATGAGATCGAACACCGACCATGTCGCGAAGCATTTCAGCGCGAGCAGCACCTTGGCGCCGGACTTTTCGCGCACCTCCTGCATCTTGCGCATGTTTTCAAGCAGCCTGCCCTTGTCGATCAGGTAATAGGGCGTGCTGAGTTCGGTTTCGCTGGACATGATGTTCCGTATGCTGGGGTACCGGCCCGCGCCGGCTAGGTGAAAAAGAAGGTTTTGCGGTGCGAGGCCGAAGCCTCCGGAAACCGCTACAGGCCTTGATGGAAGAAAGTGCCGCCCGGATAGAGTGCGGCAACCCGTCCTATGCCGTCCCGATTAGCGCTTTCGCGCTGTTTCCCCTCAAACGGATGAAGAGACGCGGCATGGCGGCACGCACGGCAAAGGCCGCGCTCGCAACATGTGAACGGAATGGAAAGCCGCGTGCCCTTTCGGACCGCAGGCTCCTATGATCTTCCGTTTGGGTGGCATCCAGTTCGACTGGGCCCATCCCCAATTGGAAGAGGGCGTCGCTAGACATGGCGTCCTCCCCAACCAGCAGATGAAAGCTGCATCAGTAACAGGCCGACCCTATAGCACCTAACCCCGGCACTCAAGACAAGCGGACGCGCCAATTGCCGCGCCAGTCGAAAGCCGGCCGGAAGGTGCTCTATCCCGCTTGAAATCGGAGCCACTTCCTGCCACCAGACTGTCAGGAGGCTGTTCGATCTTTGTTCTTCGCGCTTGCCCCTTCCCGCGCAAAGGGGATAAACACTCGCAGGAGCGAGGCGCGCGGCTCGACGCGGCGGCGAAAATACCTACATGAGGGCTGGCCGGCTTCCCACCCGGCCATCCAGACATTCCGGACGAGAAAGCGGCAGCATGGCCGAGCATAAGATGATTTCGGTTCGCGGCGCCCGCGAACACAATCTCAAGAACGTCGATCTCGACATCCCCCGCGACAGCCTCACCGTGATGACCGGCCTGTCGGGCTCGGGCAAATCCTCGCT
>JBDZVC010000382.1:0-4218 GCA_040255475.1 Phyllobacteriaceae bacterium
ACCGGCGCGCCGAACGGGCTCTCGCGGCGGGCGCGGTCGACGTCGATATGGATCCATTGCCGGTCGCCGGTGCATTCGGCGAAAAGATCGATCATGGTCTGGTCGACGTCGATCCAGTTCGATACGCCGAGATCGGTTCCGACCAACGCCGCCATATCCGCAAAGCTGCGGCCGGGCGTGAAGCGCATTTCGCCGCTGCCGTTCATGCCGGCTGCCCCGTCGTCTTCCCCATGGTCTTCAATGCCTCCTCGCGCAAATCCTTCCTCAGCACCTTGCCGACATTGGTATGCGGAAGGCTGTCGCGAAACTCTATCTGCCTCGGCCTCTTGTAGCCGGTCAAATTCTCCTTGGAGTGTCTGACGAGGTCCTCGCTGGTGAGCTTCGGGTCGCGGCGCACCACGAACAGCATCACCGCCTCGCCGGAATGCTCGTCCGGCACGCCGACCACCGCGGCCTCCGCCACGCCGGGATGCGCCGCCATGATGGCCTCGATCTCGTTCGGATAGACGTTGAAGCCGGAGACGACGATCATGTCCTTCTTGCGGTCTATCAGGCGGATATAGCCGCGCTCGTCCATGATGCCTATATCGCCCGACTTGAAATAGCCGTCCGCCGTCATGGCTTTTGCCGTTTCGTCCGGCCGCTGCCAGTACCCCGCCATCACCTGCGGCCCCTTGATGGCAATCTCGCCGGGTTCGCCGGGCGGCACGTCTTTTCCAGCATCGTCTATGATGCGGATATCGACATCCGGCAGCGGCAGGCCGATCGTGCCGGTATAGGCGATGGAATCGGTCGGGTTGCAGGTGACGCCGGACGAGGTCTCGGAAAGGCCGTAGCCTTCCACGATCGGGCAGCCGGTGACGGCCAGCCATTTCTGCGCCACCGCCTCCTGCACCGCCATGCCGCCGCCATTGGCGATGCGAAGCTGCGAGAAGTCGATTTTCCTGAAGTCGGGATTGTCGGCGAGCGCGTTGAAAAGCGTGTTGACGCCTGGAATGGCGTGGAAGCGGTACTTCGCCATTTCCTTCACGGTCGCGGGGATGTCGCGCGGGTTCGGGATCAGCACGTTGAGCCCGCCGGCGCGAAGCGCAAGCAGCGCGCAGCTTATGAAGGCGAAGACGTGATAGAGCGGCAGCGCGCAGATGAAGGTGAGTTGGCCGGAGATCGGCCGGCGCTCCAGCGCCGGCATCATCCAGGCTTCCGACGCGAGCAGATTGGCGATGATCGTCTTATGGAGCAGCACCGCACCCTTCGAGACGCCCGTCGTGCCGCCCGTATATTGCAGCACGGCCACGTCATCCGGGCTGATGTCGGGCTTCTTCAATGACAGGCCCTGCCCCTTCGCGGCCGCCGCGTTGAACCGCACGGCGCCCGGTAGCGAAAAGAGCGGCACCGCCTTCTTCACCCGGCGCAGGACGAAATTCACGACCGCGCCCTTGGGAAATCCGAGGAGATCGCCGACGGCGGCGACCACGACATGCCTCACCGAGGTCTCGCGGATGACCTTTTCCAAGGTGTGGGCGAAATTCTCCAATATGATTATCGCGCTTGCGCCTGAATCCTTGAGCTGGTGCGCAAGCTCGCGAGCGGTATAGAGCGGGTTGACGTTGACCACGATGAACCCGGCCCGGAGCACAGCCGCGACCGCGACCGGATATTGCAGGACATTCGGCATCATGATGGCTACGCGATCGTCCCGCTTCAGGCCGAGGCTCTGCAAATAAGCGCCGAAGGCCATCGAAAGCCGGTCGATATCGCCGTAGGTCAGGGCCTTGTCCATCAGGACATAGGCCTTTTCATCCCGGTACTTTGCGAAGCTCTCCTCCAGCAGAGCGACAACGGACTTGTACTGGCCGAAATCGACATCGGCCGGCACACCCGCCGGATAGGATTTGACCCAGATACGATCCATCCGCTCCGTCCCGACTCGTTCTCGCACCCTGCCCGCGGATCGTAGAATGTCATGAACGGCCGGCAAAGCAACGCCAGCGAGTTGCAGGGCCACGTTCGCGGTTCCGCTCGCTTTTCACGGGCCAATCGGCGCGCATCATACCGGCTTGCACCCGCAGCGAAGCGCCCGGATGCAAGACTGGCACCTATTCCTTAGCGTCAAGGGGATCGGATGCCGCTGGGGCTCGCCACCGTGCCCCGTTCCGCGCGGACGGGAGCCTAGGCGTCGTCCTTCTTGGCGGCGGCCTTCTTCTTCGAGGCGACCTTCTTCTTGGCCTCGCCAGCATCATCCGCCGCCTCGGCCTTGACCTCCTTCTTCTTGGAAGCCGCCTTTTTGGCGGGCTTGGCAGACGCATCGTCCTCGTCATCCGCCATAAGCGCTTCCTTGGAAACGCTCTTGTCGGTGACATCGATCTGCGTCAGCATGTGATCGACGACCTTTTCCTCGAAAAGCGGCGCCCTCAGATTGGCGAGCGCATTCGGGTTGTCGCGGTAGAATTCGAAGACTTCGCGCTGCTGGTTCGCCGGGACACCGCGCACATACTCGATGAGCGCGCGCTGCATCTCGTCATCCGTTATCTGGATCTCGGCCTTCTCGCCAATCTGGGCTAGAACGAGACCGAGCCGTACGCGACGCTCCGCAAGCGAGCGATATTCCTCGCGCGCTTCCTCTTCGGTCGTATCCTCGTCGGCGAAAGTCTTGCCCGTCTGCTCAAGCTCGTTGGTCACCTGTCTCCAGATGTTCTCGAACTCGGCGTCCACGAGCTTGGACGGCGCCTCGAACTTGTAGGATTCGTCGAGGCGATCGAGCAGTTCGCGCTTTACCTTCTGGCGGGTAAGCGAGCCGAACTGGCTCTCGATCTGGCTCTTGACGAGGTCGTGCAGGCGCTCAAGCGATTCCAGCCCGAGATTCTTGGCCAGTTCGTCATCAAGCTTCAGTTCGTTCGGCTTGGCGACTTCCTTGACCTTGACGGCGAACTCCGCCGCCTTGCCGGCGAGATGGGCCGCGCCGTAGTCTTCCGGGAAGCTCACCTTCACGACCTTCTCGTCCCCGGCCTTCACGCCCACCAACTGGTCTTCGAAACCGGGGATGAACTGGTTGGAGCCAAGCACAAGCGCCTGGTCTTCCGCCGAGCCGCCCTCGAAGGCCTCTCCGTCGATCGTGCCGACAAAATCCATCGTCACGCGATCGCCATTTTCAGCTTTGCCGGTCTTCGGCTCGTAGGTGCGGGCGGATTCGGCAACCCGCTGCATCTGCTCCTCGATCTCCGATTCTGGCACGTCATAGACCTGCCGCGTGACCTTGATGCCGGAGAAATCCTTGATCTCGATCGGCGGGATGATTTCGTAGGCCAGCGAGAATTCGAAATCGGCACCGCCGGAAAGGACCTTTTCGGCCTCTTTCTCATCCTCGGTCATTGTGATTTCAGGCTGCATGGCGGCCTTCTCGCCACGATCGGCCAGGATGGAGCGGGCCGAATCGTTCAGAACCTCGTTCACCACCTCGGCCATGAAGGACTTGCCGTACATCTTGCGCAGGTGCTGGACCGGAACCTTGCCCGGCCGGAAGCCATTCAGCTTGACCTTATCCTTGGCGTCGGTGAGCCTGGCCATCAGCTTGCTCTCCATGTCGCCCGCCGGAACGACCACCTTGATCTCGCGCTTGAGGCCGGTGTTGAGTGTTTCGGTTACCTGCATCATTCGACCTTCTGTTCAAATCGCCGGCCGGCGGCGTCTCTGCCGCCCGGCCTGCCGAAAAATCCTGCCGGGAGTGGCCCTGGTGCGGGTGGAGGGACTCGAACCCCCAAGCTTTTGGCACTTGGACCTAAACCAAGCGTGTCTACCAATTCCACCACACCCGCTAAAGGGGCCGGCCGGCCCCGAAAGCGCGTGCTTCTATATCATTCGCGGCATGGTGTTCAAACGTATTTTGCCGGAAAAGCGGGTTTTTTCAGGGCGTGAATGCCGCGCACGGCATCCGGATGGCCGCTACGGTCTGCCGGAGGGTATCGACGCTTCTGCCGGCGCCCGCACGACGACAGCAAGCCGATTCACTTTCCATTAATGTTGCGATGCACAAAACGCATTGCTGCTATGCAACATCATCGCTTCCAAGACCGGTCGGACGCGCCTATTTTCGCATCGTCAACGAGATCGAAGAATTCGAAACAAGACGAAAAGCAAGAAACGAGCACGAAGATGAACCTGATCCGCAACTACCGCAACTGGCGCCGCTACCGCGAGACCGTGAGTGAGCTGAGCCGCCTG
>JBDZVC010000383.1:0-4213 GCA_040255475.1 Phyllobacteriaceae bacterium
GACCAGACGATCATGGGCACCGCGCTGGTCGGCTATTCCATGCCGATCTTCTGGTGGGGCCTGCTGCTCATCATCCTTTTCTCCGGCATCCTGCACTGGACCCCGGTTTCCGGCCGCATTTCGCTCATGTATTTCTTTCCGAACGTCACCGGCTTCATGCTGATCGACAGTCTGCTTTCCGGCCAGAAGGGCGCCTTTACCTCGGCTGTCTCGCACCTGATCCTGCCGACCATCGTGCTCAGCACGATCCCGCTCGCCGTGATCGCGCGGCAGACGCGTTCGGCCATGCTCGAAGTGCTCAGCGAGGACTATGTGCGCACCGCCCGCGCCAAGGGCCTGTCGCCGGTGCGGGTCGTTTCCGTCCATGCGCTGCGCAACGCGCTCATTCCCGTCATCACCACGATCGGGCTCCAGATCGGCGTATTGATGGCCGGCGCAATCCTCACCGAAACGATCTTTTCCTGGCCGGGCGTCGGCAAGTGGATGGTCGATTCCATCTTCCGCCGCGACTACCCGGCCGTACAGGGCGGGCTGCTGCTCATCGCGCTCATCGTCATGGTCGTGAACCTGATCGTCGATCTGCTCTACGGCCTGGTGAACCCCCGGGTCAGGCACGGCAGGTGAAGAGATGAGCGAAGCCACCGCCCGATCCGCCGGAACCGATACTCGCCAGACAGGCCGGCTGGCGCTCATCGCCGAGTTCTGGGCTTATTTCAGCGAGAACCGGGGCGCGGTCTACGGCCTCCTGTTCTTCGTCTTCATCTGCCTCGTCGCCATCTTCGCCGGCTTCATCGCGCCGCACGGACCGGACGACCAGTTCCGCGACGCGCTCCTGAAACCGCCCGTCTTCCAGGAAGGCGGCGAATGGACTTTCCTGCTGGGCACCGACGCGGTCGGCCGCGACGTGCTCTCGCGCATCATCTACGGCAGCCGCTATTCGCTTTTCGTCGGCTGCGTCGTCGTCTCGGTCGCGCTAGTCGTCGGCATCCTGATCGGGCTCGTCGCCGGCTTCTTCGGCGGCTGGGTCGACACGCTGATCATGCGCGTGATGGATATCATCCTCGCCTTCCCGAGCCTGCTTCTGGCGCTGGCGCTGGTCGCCATTCTCGGCCCCAGCCTGACCAACGCCATGATCGCCATCGCAATCGTGCAGCAGCCGCATTACGTGCGGTTGACGCGGGCATCGGTGATGAGCGAGAAGCACCGCGACTATGTCACCGCCGCGAAGGTGGCAGGCGTCAGGCCGCTCCGGCTGATGTTCGTGACCATTCTGCCGAACTGCCTCGCGCCGCTCATCGTGCAGGCGGCGCTCTCCTTCTCCAACGCCATCCTCGACGCCGCCGCGCTCGGCTTCCTCGGCATGGGCGCACAGCCGCCGACGCCGGAATGGGGCACGATGCTCGCCGAGGCGCGCGAATTCATCCTGCGCGCCTGGTGGGTGGTGACCATGCCCGGTCTCGCCATCCTGTTCACCGTGCTCGCCATCAACCTCATGGGCGACGGCTTGCGCGACGCGCTCGACCCCAAGCTGAAGAGGTCGTGACGCCATGGCCCTCCTCGAGATAGAAAACCTCACCGTCGAATTCGATACTGCCCACGGGCCGTTCCGCGCCGTGGACGGCGTCTCCTTCTCGGTGGACGAGAGCGAGGTGCTGGCAATCGTGGGCGAATCCGGCTCCGGCAAGTCCGTCTCCATGCTGGCGGTGATGGGGCTTCTGCCGTGGAACGCCAAGGTCAGAGCAGACCGAATGGAATTCGAAGGGCGCAGCCTCCTGACGATCAGCGGCCGCGAGCGCCGCACCATCGTCGGCCGCGACATGGCCATGATCTTCCAGGAGCCGATGTCGAGCCTCAACCCGTGCTTCACCGTAGGCTTCCAGCTTTCCGAGGCGCTGAAGACGCATCTGGCGCTCGGCCGGCGCGCACGCAGGGAGCGCGCCATCGACCTCCTGCGACAGGTGGGCATCCCGGCGCCGGAAAAGCGGCTTTCCTCCTTCCCGCACCAGCTTTCCGGCGGCATGAACCAGCGCGTCATGATCGCCATGGCGATTGCCTGCAATCCGAAGCTCCTGATCGCCGACGAGCCGACGACGGCGCTCGACGTCACCATCCAGGCGCAAATCCTCGACCTGCTCCTGAAATTGCAGCGCGACACGAAGATGGCGCTCGTGCTCATCACGCACGACATGGGCGTGGTGGCCGAGACGGCCGAACGCGTCTCGGTGCAATATGCCGGGCAGAAGGTCGAGGAACAGCGCGTGCGGCCGCTCTTCGACGATCCGCACCATCCCTATACGGCCGCCCTCCTGTCGGCGCTGCCCGAGCGCGCCACCGCACGTCATCTGCCATCCATCCCCGGCATGGTGCCGGGCCAGTTCGACCGGCCCTCCGGCTGCCTGTTTTCGCCGCGCTGCAAATTCGCCACCGAACTATGCCGGGAAGTCGTGCCGCCGCGGCAAAATGCCGAACTCGGCGCCGCGCTCTGCCACTACCCGCTGGAGCATGGCGTGCCGCGCGACCATCCGGTGAAAGGGATGGCGGCATGAGCGGCGACACTGTCCTCGAGGCGAAGGACCTCGCGCGCTACTATCCGGTGCATCGCGGCGCGTTCACCGCGCCCGTCGAGTTGAAGGCGCTCGACGGCGCAAGCTTCACGCTGGAGCGCCGCAAGACGCTCGCCGTCGTCGGAGAATCCGGCTGCGGGAAGTCGACGCTTGCCCGCCTCGTCACCATGATCGAGCCGCCGACAAGAGGCGAACTGAAGATCACCGGCATCGACGTCGCCGCCGGCGGCGCGAAGGCGATGCGGCAATTGCGCAGCCAGGTGCAGATCGTCTTCCAGAACCCATACGGCTCGCTCAATCCGCGCCAGAAGATCGGCGCGGCGCTGGAGGAGCCGCTTCTGGTCAACACCAGGCTTTCCGCTTCCGAACGGCGTGAACGCGCCCGCGCCATGATGGCGGCGGTGGGCCTGCGCAAGGAGCATTACGAGCGCTATCCGCATATGTTCTCCGGCGGCCAGCGCCAGCGCATCGCAATCGCCCGCGCGCTGATGCTCGACCCCGAGATACTGGTGCTGGACGAGCCGGTCTCCGCGCTCGACGTGTCCATCCAGGCGCAGGTGCTGAACCTGCTGCACGACATGCAGGAGCGGATGAACCTCGCCTATATGTTCATCAGCCACGACCTGTCGGTCGTACGCCATATCGCCCACGACGTGATGGTGATGTATCTCGGCCGGCCGGTGGAGCACGGGCCGCGCGAGAAGATCTTCGCCAACCCGCAGCATCCCTATACACGGGCGCTGCTCTCCGCGACGCCGGTTGCCGATCCAACGCACAAGAAGGAACGGATCGTTCTGAGGGGCGAACTCCCCTCGCCCATCTCGCCGCCGTCCGGCTGCCCCTTCCACCCGCGCTGCCCGCTCGCCTTCGAGCGCTGCATGACGGAGGCGCCGAAGCTGAAGCCTTCGCGCGGCGTGCTGGTTTCCTGCCATGCCGTCGAGGAGGGCCGCACCGGCGGAGCGGCGGTCGATGGCGCCCTCACCGAGGAGGCGGCCTCACAATAGAAATAGCCGGACGGTTCTATTTACTCCCGCTGTACCGGACCTAGATGCAGTGACATTGTTCAACCCATGATTTTACGGAGAGACCCGCATGGCCAAGGATGATGCAAAGAAACTGCGCAAGGCTCCGCTGGCAACGCCGAGCAGCCTCGGCTCGAACGCGGCGAAGGACATCGCGGCCAGCCTGACGGCGCTTCTCGCCGATGTCTTCGCGCTCTACGTGAAAACCAAGAATTTCCATTGGCATATGTCGGGGCCGCATTTCCGCGACTACCATCTCCTGCTCGACGAGCACTCGGTGCAGATCTTCGCAATGACCGACGATATCGCCGAGCGGGCGCGCAAGGTGGGCGGCACGACGCTGCGCTCGATCGGGCAGATATCGAAACTGCAGCGCATCCCCGACAACGACGCCGATTTCGTCGCGCCGGAGGATATGCTGGCCGAACTCAAGGAGGACAATCTCAAGCTGACCCAGATCATGCGCGAGGTGCACAATACATGCGACGAGCATGGCGACGTCGCTACCGCGAGCCTACTCGAAAACTGGATCGACGAATCCGAGCGCCGCACCTGGTTCCTGTTCGAGATAGGGCGGCGGATTTAGGAGCGATCCGCGCTTCGAGGCGGTGCGTCCTTCGAGGCTCG
>JBDZVC010000384.1:0-4212 GCA_040255475.1 Phyllobacteriaceae bacterium
CCGCGGGCCTGCCGCATCCCAAGGCCATGCTGTCGCTGCCCGCCGTCTCGCTGGTCGCCGAGGAGCGAACGCTGAAGGGAAGCTATATCGGCTCCGGCGTGCCGTCGCGCGACATCCCGCGGTTCCTCGCCCTTTACAAGCGCGGCAAGCTGCCCGTGGACCGGCTGCTCACGCACCGCATGAAACTCGACGACATCAATGCTGGCTTCGACCGGCTGGCCGACGGTCTGGCCGTCCGGCAGATCGTGGAATTCGCCTGAAGACGAAGGGCAGCGGCGCTTTCAGGGCGTTTTGTCAGGCGATGAGGGCAGCGCATCGACCCCCACTCCGATCAGCTTTGCCGACCACCTCTCCCCCGCTCGACGGGGGGAGAGGAAGCGCCGGCCGCAAGGCTTGACTCCCTTCCTCTACCCCACGGAAGTGGGGGAGAGGTGGCGTGCGAAGCGCGACGGAGCGGGGGGTATGGGCCATATTAGATTGGCCTTAATCCTTGGCGGATGTCACGCCGCCGCATCGGCGAGGATCATCTCCGATGCCTTTTCGGCGATCATGATGACCGGCGAATTGGTGTTGCCTGACGTGATCGTCGGCATGATCGAGGCGTCGACTATGCGAAGCGCGTCGATACCGTGGACGCGAAGCCGCGCATCCACCACCGCCTGCTTGTCGCTGCCCATCTTGGCTGTGCCGACCGGGTGGAAGATGGTCGTGCCGATATCGCCGGCCTTTTCCGCCAGTTCCTCGTCGCTCTGGAATTTCTCGCCGGGCAGCATCTCGCTCGGCTGGAATGGGGCAATCGCCTTCGTTTTCATCAACTCGCGCGTGAGCCTGAGCGACCGTACCGCGACGGCGCGGTCGTTCGGCGCTGAAAGATAGTTCGGCCGGATGAGCGGGTGGGCATCCGCCTTCGCCTCGGCCATATGGATCGAGCCGCGGCTTTCGGGCCTCAGATTGCAGACCGACGCGGTGACGGCCGGGAAGGGGTGCAGCGGATCGCCGAGCTTGTCGGTCGAGAGCGGCTGGACGTGGTATTCGAGGTCGGGCGTTGCAAGGCGCGGATCGCTCTTGGTGAAGATGCCGAACTGGCTCGGCGCCATGGAAAGCGGTCCGGACTGGAACAGCGCGTATTCTATGCCGATCGCCGCCTTGCCGAACAGGCTGTTGACGCGCTGGTTCAGCGTGCGACCGTTGCCGAGCCTGTAGATCGTGCGCAGTTGCAAATGGTCCTGAAGGTTCTCGCCGACGCCGGGAAGTTCCCTGACCGGATCGATGCCGAGAGACTGGAGGACGTCGCCTCGGCCGATGCCGGACAGTTCCAGCAGTTTCGGCGTGTTGACCGCGCCGGCGGCGAGGATGATCTCGCCCTTCGCGGTGGCGGTCGAGGCATGGCCGTCTTGCGTGAATTCGACGCGCGTGGCGCGGCCGTTCTCCAGAACGATCCGCTCGGTGAGTGCTCCGGTGACCAGCCTGAGATTGGGTCGCGAAAGTGCGGGTCGCAGGAACGCCTTGGCCGTGCTCCAGCGGATGCCGCGCTTCTGGTTGACCTCGAAATAGCCGGCGCCTTCGTTGGTGCCCTTGTTGAAGTCGTCGGTCTCGGGAATGCCGAGTTCCTTCGCGGCTTCGAGGAAGCTGTCGAGGATCGGCCAGGAGAGCCGCTGCTTCTCCACGCGCCACTCGCCGCCTGAGCCGTGCAACTCGCCCGAGCCGCGCCAATTGTCCTCCGATTTCCTGAAATAGGGCAGCACGTCGTCCCAGCCCCAGCCAGCATTGCCCTGCTGGCGCCAGCCATCATAGTCGCTGGCCTGGCCGCGCATGTAGATCATGCCGTTGATGGACGAACAGCCGCCCAGGACCTTGCCGCGCGGATAGGCGAGCGAGCGGCCGTTCAGCCCCCTGTCCGGTTCGGTGCGCATCATCCAGTCAGTGCGCGGATTGCCCATGCAGTAGAGATAGCCGATCGGGATATGGATCCAGCGCCAGCTATCCTTGCCGCCGGCTTCGAGCAGCAGAACGCGGTTCTTCGGGTTGGCGGAAAGCCGGTTGGCCAGCACGCAACCGGCCGAACCGGCACCGACGACGACGTAGTCGTATTCGCCTTCGTTCTTCCGGCCCTCTTCCTTCACGCTCATGATGCGTTTTTCCCCGCCACCGGCGCATTGAGGGCGCGCACCGGCTTGCCGGCAAGCCAGGCTGTGATGTCTTCAGCCGCATCGGCGAAAAAGATGCGGTAGGTTTCCTCGGTCACATAGCCGAGATGCGGTGTCGCAACGACGTTCGGCAGGGTTCGGAACGGGTGATCGGGCGGCAGTGGTTCCTGTTCGAAGACATCGAGGGCGGCACCGCCCAACTTGCCGTTCCCGAGAGCCTCGATCAGCGCTGCCTCGTCGACGAGCGGGCCGCGCGCCGTGTTGAGGAGGATTGCGCCCTTCCGCATAAGCCCGATTTCGCGCCGGCCGATGATGCCGTGCGTCTCCTCCGTCAGCTTCAGTTGCAGGCAGACCACGTCGGAACGCCCGAGGAGGTCGTCAAGCGTCGCGGCATGTCCGATGCCGAGTTCGCGGCTTTTCTCCGGCGTCAGGCTGCGCGACCAGCCGATCACGTCCATGCCGAAGGCCCGCCCGTAGCCGCAGGTGAGCCGGCCGAGCTTGCCGATACCGACCACGCCGAGTGTCTTGCCCTGCAGACCGCTGCCAACCTCCAATTGCCAGCGATTGCCGCTGTTCCGCAGATTGGCGACCTCCATCGGGATCCTGCGCATAAGCGCGAGAAGCAGGCCCCAGGCAAGCTCGGCCGCCGGGCCGACCACCCCACGGGTGCCGCAGACGAGGATGCCGAGCCTTTCCGCCGTCTCCGTATCGATCGAGGCGTTTGCCATGCCGGTCGTGACCAGGAGCTTCAGCTTGGGCAGGCGCGACAGGAGAGCCGCGTCGAATACGGTACGCTCGCGCATTGCGACGATGATGTCGAAACCGGCCAGCCTTTCAGCCAGAGCCGCCGGCCCGATATGGTCCACGAACGCCTCCGGCCGTACCCTGCCGCCAAGCACGCTCCAGTCGGCCATGGAAAGCGCGACCTCCTGATAATCGTCGAGGATCGCGCAGCGCAGTTCCATCTCTGATGCCTTGAAATCGCTCCGGTTCGTCACGATGGCCGGAGCTTTCGGGATATTCGGTTTTTCGCTTCCCGGCTTTCGCCGGGAATGTCTCTCTTCCATGGCCTGAGGCCGCCGCCGGGCACGGACGGATCGTCCGGCCGTGCGGCCGGAAACCTACGCCCTCTTGTTCTGGCGGTTGGCGATCAGGTCGTCCACAACGCTCGGGTCGGCCAGCGTCGAGGTATCGCCGAGCGAGCCGAACTCGTCCTCGGCGATCTTGCGCAGGATGCGGCGCATGATCTTGGCCGAGCGCGTCTTCGGCAGGCCCGGCGCGAACTGGATCTTGTCGGGGGCCGCGATGGCGCCGATCTCCTTGCGTACATGGGCGATCAGTTCCTTGCGCAGTTCCTCGCTACCGGTGGCGCCCTCGGTGAGGGTGACGTAGCAATAGATTCCCTGGCCCTTGATGTCGTGCGGGTAGCCGACGACGGCAGCTTCGGCCACCTTGTCGTGGGCGACGAGTGCCGACTCCACTTCCGCCGTGCCCATGCGGTGGCCCGACACGTTAATGACGTCGTCGACGCGGCCGGTGATCCAGTAATAGCCGTCGGCATCGCGACGGCAGCCGTCGCCGCTGAAGTATTTGCCTTTGTAGGCGGAGAAGTAGGTCTGCACATAGCGCTCATGATCGCCGAAAACAGTGCGCGTCATGCCCGGCCACGCCTGCTGCATGCAAAGATTGCCGCTTCCTTCACCCTTGATGACGTTACCGTCGCTGTCCAGAAGTTCCGGGATGACGCCGAAGAAGGGGAGAGTGGCGGAGCCAGCTTTCAGGTCGGTGGCACCGGGCAGGGGCGCGATCATGATGCCGCCGGTCTCGGTCTGCCACCAGGTGTCGATCACCGGGCATTTCTTTTCGCCGACGACGTTGAAATACCATTCCCAGGCTTCGGGATTGATCGGCTCGCCGACGGAACCCAGAATACGCAGCGATTTGCGCGAGGTCTTCTGGACCCATTCGTCGCCGACGCCCCTCAAGGCACGGATCGCGGTCGGTGCCGTGTAGAAGATGTTGACCTTGTGCTTGTCGACGACTTCCCACATGCGCGACGGGGTCG
>JBDZVC010000385.1:0-4212 GCA_040255475.1 Phyllobacteriaceae bacterium
ACAATGGCGCAACTCTCGGACGATTGTTTCGCTTTCGGCGGGCCGATGCAACCGGTAGACGAAGTCGCCGCTCTCATCGCCTCGCGGCTCAGCGCCGTGAAGGAGAGCGAGACGGTTCCGCTGGCGCTTGCCGATGGGCGGGTGCTGGCGAAGGATATGGTGGCGCCGCTTCCACTTCCGCCCTTCACCAATTCCGCGGTCGACGGCTATGCCTTGCGTGGCGAGGACCTGCCTGAAACGGTGGAAATCGCCTTCCCCGTCAGCGGCAGGATCCAGGCCGGCATGTCGGCTGGACAGCCCATGTCACCGGGCGAAGCCGTGCGTATCTTTACGGGTGCCCCCATGCCCGATGGCGCCGACACGGTGTTCATGCAGGAGGATGTTCGCCCCGACGAGCCCGGCAGGATCGTTCTGCCGCCTGGTCTGAAAAGAGGGGCGAATGTACGGCCGAAGGGCGAAGATATCGAAGAGGGCAGGGCGGTCCTGCCGGCGGGCCACCGCATGCGCCCGCAGGATGTCGCGCTTGCCGCGGCTCTCGGCATGACGGAGGTGGAGGTCAGGCGAAGGATACGGGTCGCGATCTTCTCGACGGGGGACGAGATCGTCGCGCCGGGAAGTATCCGCGGGCCGGCGCAGCTTTTCGATTCCAACCGATTCATGCTGATGGCCATGCTTGCCCGGCTGGGCTGCGATATCACCAATCTCGGCATTCTGGCCGATGACGGCGGCCTGATCGCGGGGAAACTGGACGAGGCCGCAGCGACGCATGACCTGATCCTGACATCGGGCGGCGTCTCGACCGGAGAGGCCGACTATGTCAAGGCCGCCGTCGAGAGCATCGGCACACTGGTCTTCTGGCGCGTAGCCATCAAGCCCGGCCGGCCCGTCGCCATGGGGGTGATCAGGGGAACCGCCTTCATCGGTCTCCCCGGAAACCCGGTGGCGAGCTTCGTCACCTTCGCCTATGTAGCGCGCCCCGCCATTCTGGCGTTGGCCGGTGCGCGGCCGGAACCGCTTATCGCCAGGCCGGTGCGCGCGGCGTTCTCGTATCGAAAGAAGGAAGGACGGCGCGAATATGTGCGGGCTAGCCTGCGCGGGGTTGAAGACGGTTCATACGAGGTGGTCAAATTCCCGCGCGAGGGGGCGGGGCTGCTGTCTTCGCTGGTGGAGACGGACGGTCTCGTCGAACTCGGCGAGAAGGTCACCCGGATAGAGCCGGGCGAGACGGTCCGGTTCCTGTCCTATTCGGACCTCAATTGACGAGCGCCCAACCTCCGACCATTCTGTGCGCCGACCATGACCATGACGCAGCTTGATCTGACCGGACTGAAATGTCCCCTGCCGGCACTGAAGACCCGCAAGGCGCTGAAGGGTATCGGCCCGGGCGATCGCCTTGAGGTCCGCTGTACCGACCCGCTGGCGGCCATCGACATTCCCAACCTGATCAATGAAACCGGCGATCGCCTCGAGGCGACGGAGCGGGACGGCAACCATATCGTCTTCGTGATCGAGAAGGCGAGGGGGCCGGCTACCTAGCGTCTTTTCTCCTGAAATGGACGCGGTTTGCCGTTTCCGCCAGCATTTGTCGCGTTTGGACGCCTCGGAAACCCACCGATTTGGAGGAAAGTCGGGGGGATTTGGAGGAAAGTCGGGGGTGGAATTTGACGGGCGGATGCTGCAACCTGTAGCGAACATGACAGCAACATGATCAATGGCTGGAAGTACCGTTCGATCGGGGCGGCCGGTTCGGCTGGGGAGAAACGACATGACGATGCACCAACGGCGGCCACGGGATCGCGGACCGAAAGGCCGCGCGCTCGATGATGCCGCGCTTGCCGAGGTTCAGGCGTTGCTGGGCTCGCGCGCGCGCCGTCGTGATCTGCTGATCGAGTTCCTGCATCTGATCCAGGATGCGTATGGACATCTGTCGGCAGCACATCTGCGAGCACTCGCGCACGAAATGCGATTGTCGCAGGCCGAGGTCTATGAGGTCGCTTCGTTCTACGATCATTTCGACGTGGTGAAGGAAGGGGAGACGCCGCCGCCTGCCCTGACGATCCGCGTCTGCGATTCTGTAAGCTGCATGCTGGCGGGGGCGGAGACGCTGGTCGGCGCGTTGCAGAAGGGAGCCGATCCGGCTTCGGTAAGGGTGGTGCGGGCGCCTTGCATGGGACGCTGCGCGGACGCGCCGGCGGCACGCATCGGCGACCGCGAGGTCGGCCGTGCGACTGTCGAGGGACTGCTGGAGATGGCCCGGAAGGGCGAGACGCAAATCGTCGTGCCTGATTATACCGGCCTTGCCGCTTATCGGGCCGAAGGCGGCTATGCGTTGCTGGGGAAGGTGCGCGCCGGCGAGATGCCGGTCGAAGCGCTGATCAAGACCATGCAGGACGCCGGCCTGCGCGGGCTCGGCGGCGCGGGCTTCCCGGCCGGCAAGAAATGGGAGATCGTGCGCTCCTATCCCGGCCCGAGGCTGATGTCGGTGAACGGCGACGAGGGCGAGCCGGGTACGTTCAAGGACCGCGTCTATCTGGAGCGCGACCCGCACCGCACGCTTGAAGGGGCGCTGATCGCGGCCTACGCGGTGGGGGCCGAGCGCATCTATTTCTACATGCGCGACGAATACCCGGCGGTACTCCATATATTGCGCACCGAGATCGCGGCGCTTGAAGCGGCCGGCATCGCCGCGCCCGGCTTCATCGAACTGCGTCGCGGCGCCGGCGCCTATATATGCGGCGAGGAAAGCGCGATGCTGGAATCGATTGAAGGCAAGCGCGGCCTGCCGCGCCACCGGCCGCCCTATATCGCCGAACTCGGCCTGTTCGGCCGCCCGACACTTAATCACAATATCGAGACGCTCTGGTGGGTTCGCGACATTGTCGAGAAGGGCGCGGCATGGTTCGCCGCGCTCGGCAGGCCCGGCCACCCCGGCATCCGTTCATGGTCGGTGTCGGGACGGGTGAAGAACCCCGGCGTGAAGTTGGCACCGGCCGGCATCACCGTGCGCGAATTGATCGAGGAGCATTGCGGCGGCATGCAGGACGGCCACGTCTTCAAGGCCTATCTGCCGGGCGGCGCGTCGGGCGGCATCCTGCCCGCTTCGATGGGCGACATCCCGCTCGACTTCGGCGGCGAACTGGCCAAGCTCGGCGCATTCGTCGGCTCGCATGCGATCGTGATCTTCTCTGACCGGGACAGCGCCAAGGCGGCGACCGTCAACCTGTTGAAATTCTTCAAGCACGAGAGCTGCGGCCAGTGCACACCGTGCCGCGAGGGCACCGGCAAGATGGTGGAATTGCTGCACAAAGACGGCGCGCTCGACGAAACGGGGCTGCGCGACCTCGAACAGGTAATGCGCGACGCCTCCATCTGTGGCCTGGGCCAGGCCGCGCCCAATCCGGTCAACCATTTGCTGACCTATTTCCGCGAGGACCTCTGACATGGCGGATACGATCGAATTCACCCTTGACGGAAAGACAGTCACAGCGGCCGAAGGCGAAACCATTTGGGAAGTCGCGAAGCGCGAAGGCACCGACATCCCGCATTTGTGCCACGTCGACCTGCCCGGCTATCGTCCGGACGGCAATTGCCGGGCCTGCATGGTCGACATCGAGGGCGAGCGCGTGCTCGCGGCTTCCTGCATCCGCAAGCCGACGAAGGGCATGGTGGTCAAGACCGGTACCGAACGCGCCGAGAAATCGCGCGCCATGGTGTTCGAGCTTCTGGCGAGCAACATGCGTCCGGCCGGGGAAGGCCCCGACAATCAGTCGGCATTCTGGCAATGGGCCTCGTCGATGGGGATTTCGGGTAGCGAACGCTACCGGTCGAAATTCGCCGGCGCGCATCATCCAGAGCCGGAGTTCGACATTTCCAATCCGGCGATCGCGGTCAATCTCGACGCCTGCATCGCCTGCGGAGCGTGCGTGCGCGCCTGCCGCGAAGTCCAGGTCAACGACGTCATCGGCATGGCCGAGCGCGCCGATCACACCATTCCGGTCTTCGATATCCACGATCCGATGGGGCTGTCGACCTGCGTGACCTGCGGCGAGTGCGTGCAGGCCTGCCCCACCGGCGCGCTTTATGAAAAGACGCTGATGGACCCGGCCGGCAAGAGGCGCGCCATTCAGAAGTTCGACAAGGTCGTCAACAGCGTCTGCCCCTTCTGCGGCGTCGGCTGCCAGACGAAAGTCGCCGTCAAGGACAACAGGATCG
>JBDZVC010000386.1:0-4192 GCA_040255475.1 Phyllobacteriaceae bacterium
GAAGGCCGCGCCTTGCTTCTCGCCCATCTCGACGCCACATCCGCCACCTGACAACTCCAGTTCATTTCTCCGGATTTCATGGCTCCTCCGCTTCTTCATCTCGACGATATCCGACTGACCTTCGGCGGCACGCCGCTTCTCGACGGCGCATCGCTCTCGGCGATGCCGGGCGACCGCATCGCGCTGGTCGGCCGCAACGGCTCCGGCAAATCGACCCTGCTGAAGATCGCCGCCGGCCTCATCGAGCCGCAGGAGGGGGAAGTCTTCCGGCAGCCGACGGCGACCGTGCGCTACCTGCCGCAGACGCCGGACATGGATGGCTTCGACACGGTGCACGCCTATGTCGAGGCAGGCCTCGGCCCCGCCGACGATCCCCATCGCGTCACCTACCTGCTCGACCATCTGGGGCTCACCGGCGAAGAGCATCCGTCGAGCCTTTCCGGCGGCGAGGCGCGCCGCGCCTCGCTGGCGCGCGTGCTTGCGCCGAAACCCGACATCCTGCTTCTCGACGAGCCGACCAACCATCTCGATCTTTCGACCATCGAATGGCTGGAAGAGGAGCTTGCGCGTTCGCCCTCCGCCATCGTGCTCATCTCACACGACCGCCGTTTCCTCGAGCGCGTCAGCCGCGCCACGATCTGGCTCGATCGCGGCCGCACGCTTCGCCTCGAGAAGGGGTTCGCGCATTTCGAGGAGTGGCGCGACCAGGTGCTCGAAGAGGAGGAGCGCGAGCAGCACAAGCTCGGCCGCCAGATCGTGCGCGAGGAGCACTGGCTGCGCTACGGCGTGACCGCGCGGCGCAAGCGCAACATGCGCCGGCTCGGCGAATTGCAGGCCATGCGGCAGGAATTCCGCTCGCATCGCCGCGCCGAAGGCCTTGCGAACATGGCCGCCAGCGACGCCGGCGAATCCGGCAAGCTCGTCATCGAGGCGAAGGATATCGCCAAATCCTACGGCGAGCGCCCCATCCTGCGCGGCTTCTCCACGCGCATCCAGCGCGGCGCCCGCATCGGCCTCGTCGGTGCGAACGGCGCCGGAAAGACGACGCTGCTCAAGCTTCTGACCGGCGAACTCGCCCCCGATTCCGGCACGGTGCGGCTCGGCGTCAACCTAGAGATCGCCACCCTCGACCAGAAGCGCGAGGCGGTCGATCCGCAGGAGACGCTGGCGCACTACCTCACCGACGGGCGCGGCGAGACGGTCGTCGTCAATGGCGAGGAGCGCCATGTCGTCTCATGGATGAAGGATTTCCTGTTCAAGCCCGAACAGGCGCGCACGCCGGTGCGCGAGCTTTCCGGCGGCGAGCGCGCAAGGCTCATCCTTGCCCGTGTCCTCTCCCGCCCGTCCAATCTTCTGGTGCTGGACGAGCCGACCAACGACCTCGACATGGAAACGCTCGACCTGTTGCAGGAGCTTGTCGCGGGCTTCGCCGGCACGGTCATCCTGGTCAGCCATGATCGTGATTTCCTCGACCGCACGGTGACGAGCACTATCGCGCCGAACGGCGACGGGACCTGGACCGAATATGCCGGCGGCTACACGGACATGCTGGCGCAGCGCGGCGGCAAAAAGCTCGACGATCGCCGGGCGGCGGCACGCACCGCGCCGGCGGTAAAGCCTGCCGCCGAGCCGAAGGGCCAGTCCCGGCAGCCGGCAAGAAAGCTTTCCTACAAGCAGAAATTCGCGCTGGAAACGCTGCCGAAGCGCATGGAGGAAGCCGCGACCCAGATAAGCGCGAACGAGCAGAAACTCGCGGATCCGAACCTCTACCGCCGCGACCCGAAGGCCTTCGCCGCCGCGACTGAAGCGCTCGACAAGGCGCGCGCCGAACTCGCCCTCATGGAGGACGAGTGGCTGGAACTCGAAATGCTGAGGGAGGAAGTGGAGGGGTAAACCAGTCCCTACCGCCACTCCCTGATATCGACGAAATGCCCGGCGATCGCCGCCGCCGCCGCCATGGCCGGCGATACGAGATGCGTGCGGCCGCGATGGCCCTGCCGGCCCTCGAAATTGCGGTTCGAGGTCGAGGCGCAGCGCTCCTCGGGCCGCAGCCGGTCCTCGTTCATGGCGAGGCACATGGAGCAGCCCGGCTCGCGCCAATCGAAGCCGGCGGCGCGGAAGATCCTGTCGAGCCCTTCGGCCTCCGCCTGTTCCTTAACCAGGCCAGAGCCCGGGACGATCATGGCGTTGACGCGTTCGGAGACCTTGCGCCCCTCGACCACCTTCGCCACCTGCCGCAGATCCTCGATGCGGCCATTGGTGCACGAGCCGATGAAGACGCGGTCGAGCGCGATGTCGGTGATCTTCGTGCCAGCCGTCAGCCCCATATATTCGAGCGCCCGCTTCTTCGAGGCGCGCTTGTTCTCGTCCTCGATCGCATCAGGATCCGGCACGAAGCCCGTCACCGAAGTGACATCCTCCGGCGAGGAGCCCCAGGTGACGATCGGCGGCAGGTTGGCGCCGTCGAGCTTCACCACGCGGTCGAAATGCGCGCCCTCGTCGGAATGTAGCGTCTTCCAGTAGGCGAGCGCCTGGTCCCAGGCCGCGCCCTTCGGCGCGCGCGGCTTGTCCTTCACATAGGCGAAGGTCGTCTCGTCAGGCGCGATCAGGCCCGCCCGAGCCCCGCCTTCAATGCTCATGTTGCAGACCGTCATGCGGCCTTCCATGGAGAGCGAACGGATCGCCTCGCCGGCATATTCGATGACATAGCCGGTGCCCCCGGCAGTGCCGATCTCGCCGATGATCGACAGGATGATGTCCTTGGCGGTGACGCCGGCCGGAAGCTGGCCGTCCACCTGGACGAGCATGTTCTTCGCCTTCTTCTGGATCAGCGTCTGCGTGGCGAGCACATGCTCGACCTCCGACGTGCCGATGCCATGCGCCAGCGCCCCGAAAGCGCCATGCGTTGAGGTGTGGCTGTCGCCGCACACGATCGTCATGCCAGGCAGCGTGAAGCCCTGCTCCGGGCCGATGATGTGGACGATGCCCTGTCGCCGGTCGACCTCGTTGAAATATTCGATGCCGAAATCCCTGGCGTTCTTTGCCAGCGCCTCGACCTGGATACGGCTTTCCTCGTTCTTGATGCCGTTCTTGCGGTCAGGCGAGGTGGAGACATTATGATCGACGACGGCCAGCGTCTTCTCGGGGTGGCGCACCTTGCGGCCGCCCATCCTTAGTCCCTCGAAGGCCTGCGGGCTGGTTACCTCGTGCACGAGATGGCGGTCGATATAGAGCAGGCAGGTGCCGTCGTCCTGGCGATCGACCACATGGTCTTCGAAAATCTTGTCGTAGAGGGTGCGCGCTGCGCTCATGGTCTTGTTCCGTCGCTAAGTGGAAGAATGGGCTGATCCGGCTGCGAGCCGGCCGGCTTTCAGGATAGGCGCGTTGTAAGCGCGCCCGAAATCCGCGCGGAAAAGCGGCTGGGCAGGCGCTTGTGGTCCTGCAGCACGAAGCCCTTATAGGCCGGATCGCCGAAAAGCTCTTCCATATCCCGGCTCATACCAACCTTTTCCATCTTGGGCAATTGAAAGGGAGAAGAGTTGTTTTCGAGAGGGTTTTGTTTTCGCTCATGCCCGCACGCCGTTTTCGCGGCTGGGCTCCGCGGGGAGGCGGCACAGGCCGCGACGCCCGGTCGGGCGTTTGGAGCGTTTGCTTGAGGCTCATCGCTCCTATGAATATCCTTCCCGTCTTGCGCCCCTTCGCACCCCCCTCTGTCCTGCCGGACATCTCCCCCTCAAGGGGAGATTGAGCCGGCCGCACTGCCTGCGCCCTTTCTGAATCTCGGAAATTGGCGCCGTGATGACGGCCTGATCTCCCCCCTTGAGGGGGAGATGTCCGGCAGGACAGAGGGGGGTGCGAAGGGGCAGGAGACTAACCGCATCTGTCTTTCAGATATGCCTCATCCACGCGCCGTTTCCGTGCCGCTACGGAATGGGTCCCGGGCAGTCGCGCGTCGCTACGCTCCGCACCGGCTTCCGGGATGACGGGTGGAGAAAACCGCTAGGCTTGTCCAGTCAAGCCTGGAGAGATGGCGCGGGCGTCGTCTACTTCACCGTGATGCTCAGCCCGCTCAGGTCGGCGTTGATCTGCAGGCCCCTCTGGTCGCCGGTCAGTTCGAGGACGGCGCCCTTGTCGTTCTGCATGACGATCGCCTGCGCGCCCCTGCCGATGGCGCCGCCGCCGCCGGCCGCGC
>JBDZVC010000387.1:0-4188 GCA_040255475.1 Phyllobacteriaceae bacterium
GAGCCGAAGAAGGAATTGGCGATGTCGAAGGCGTGCTCCGAACTTGCGGCAGCGATCAGCCACCATGCGAGCAAAAGCGTGCCGAAATAGAGCGCGCCGCCCGTGATGCGGTGCACGATCGACATCAGCATGGTCGGGATCAGGCGGTAGATCTGCAGATGCGGTGAGAGGGGACGCGCGGCGGCCGCTGTCTTTCTGCTCATCCTTTTCCCCCGTCTTCGGCTGCGGCCAGCCGGACGTCGCGAAGGAATCGGGAATGCCGGAGGCCGTATGTGGCTGGACCCGGTTCTAGAACGCTTGTTGCATCGCGTCAAAGATAAATAGGCGTTTCGGGAACGCTGCTTACGGCTTAATCGATTGAGAGGAAAGGCCGGGGTTCGGCGCGGGCGCCGGTTGTCCCGCTCCCGCCGAATTCCCCGCCTGCCCGACTGATATTCGCGAATCGCGGAATTCCCTCAGGCCGGATCGCTTTCCTGTTTGCAATTGATCGGACGCTTGCCGCTCACCATCCAGAGCGCCGTGCCTCTTTCCAGGATCAGCGCGTAGCCGGGCTGGCCGTAGCGCGCCGTCTGGTTCGGCGGAGACGCCGGAAGCTCGACATCCACGCCGCGCGTGTCGACCACATGCACGGAGGTGCGGAAATTCTCCAGTGTGATCTCGCCGTCCCCGTCGCAGCGATAGGTTGCGTAGCGCGGTACGGCCGCCGATTGAAGCGCCACGCTCTTGGGTGGATCGGGAGGTACGCAGGCGGATAGGAAAATGGGTAAGGCAAGCACCGAAATGACCGGGCCCAGACCGCGGAGGATGGCGTTTCGCTTGTCGACGGAGACCGTCCCGCGGCCGGCATGCCCTTTGGCGATCCGTCGATCTCCTCCGGTGTTATCCTCGCTGTCGGTCATTCGTCCTCCGCTCTGCCGGTGACTCGATTAGAATCGTCTAAGCCCATTGCTGCGGGCAGATCAATGGCGGCAGCGTGGAACGAAGTCGTCGTTAACCATGTTCTGCAAACCGGCGGCGGGCATGCCGGCCGCGAGGTGACAAAGGTTAATAAAAGGTTAAATTCCGATTCGAAGAGGCCCAGACTATGTCAGTCTCTTGCGAAAGGATGCGCCATGAATCTGAGATCACCATCCAGCCATGGACTGAAGGCGCCGCTTCTCGGATGCCTCGTCGCCCTCGCGATGGCGGCGCCGGCGACGGCCGACAGCTTTTACCGCGATCACGCTTTTGCCGACTCCTTCGGCAATCTCGTCGTCTACTCGCCATCCGGCTACAAGCGCATCGTCGTCGGCAAGGGTTATCTGGCCGACAGGCTCGCAAGCGCCTCCGAGAGCGACGGCCCGCATGTCGTGCGCTTTCATGATGCGTCGCGTCATCATGCCTATGTCCGCGATACTTATGCCCGTCGTGGCGAATGCGCCGTGCTCCTGCATGGGCGCAGCTACATGTATGGCCTGCCGGAAAACGTCGTGCCGGTTCCGGCAAAGGATTGCGACTGAGGGTGCCGGCCCCGGCCGAATCAGCCTTTCGCCCTGGCGGGTGAAACCGGCGGATCGTAGTCGGTTCCCGTCTTTGCTATTTGGGTCTCGGCGCTACGCACGCGGTCACGGCCGCGTCTCTTGGCCTCGTAAAGCGCCGCATCGGCGCGCCGCATGAGCGAAGTCAGATCTTCGCCCGCCTGCATTTCCGCAACGCCGAAGCTGGCAGTCACCGCACAGTTCTCGGGCAGGCCGGGAACCTTGAGCGTCGAGCATGCATTGCGGACGGCTTCGGCGAAAAGCCGTCCGCTCTTCAAATTCGCTCCCGCCAGCACAACGGCGAATTCCTCGCCTCCGATCCTGGCGGTGACATGTTCGCCTCCGGCTGCGTTGCTGAGGCAGCGGCCGAAGGCGGTGATGACCTGATCGCCGCAGGCATGGCCGAAGCGATCGTTCACCGACTTGAAGTGGTCGATGTCGCAGATGAGCAGGGCCACCGGTATGCCGATCCCATTTGCATAGGCGAGCGTCTTGCGACCATGCTCCTCGAAGCCGCGCCGGTTCAGGAGGCCGGAGAGCAGGTCGGTCATGGATTCGGCGCGCAGATCCTGCATCGCATCGAGTACGACCATATAGACGAGTGTAAGAGCGAACAGGAGCGCGAAGAACGCCGCCGAGAAGTTCAGGACGAGCCAGGTGAGCGATCCGACATAGTGCGCGCGATCGACGATATGGCCCTCCGCCAGCGAAACGCCGATGGTGCGCACGAAAGAATAGAGGCCGATAATCAGGGTGACGGCCAAAAGAACCCGCTCGACCGGAGTCTTGTTCCGGAAAGTATGCATTATGGCAGCCGCCACGAGCATCATGGCACCGTAGCAGAAGTTGACGGCGTAGATGCGGCCGGTCATGTCGGGCACGATGACCGAAAACCAGAACTGGCCGGCGAAGCCAATCGCACCCAGTATTCCCAATGCGAGAAAAGGCGTCGGCTGTCCTCTTCTCAGCATGATGCCATGAATGACCGCCATGTAGGCGTAAAGAATAAAGAGATTTGAAAGAAGGCCGTTGGCCGGATAGCCGAACGGCCAATCCATTGCCTGGAGGCTGAAGGTGATCGCGTAGGCGAGATAGCCGGTGAAGAAGAACAGGATATGGCGATGCGTCGGCCGCTCCAGCCACAGTTTCAGGAACAGGCCGGAGAGGACCAAGGCAAGCACGGGGTTCAGCAATGATATCAGAATGCCTTGAACCACCGTCTGCCACCCCGTTGCCGCGGATATGGAAATAGGCCCAAAATAAAAACAAGCTGTTAAGGCCGGGGTGTTGGCATGATCCGACCGGCAGCGAGGCTCGTGAATGGTCAGGCAAACAGCAGGGCGGCGATTTTCCAGCGCACAAAGGCGTGCGCATGGTTTATCGTTCCTTAACGACCGGCTCTTTAGAGTCGATGATCTCTCTGGAGCCGATGATGCGCCGGTATCGGCGCTGGACCGGTAATGGCTGCGCTGCGGGAACGGATGACAAGGGTTTTTGCATGGGGCAGAACGGCCGCGCTTTGCGCGGCGCTCGCGCTTTGTGCCCATGTCGGGAGCGCGACCGCGCAGGCCGGTACGGTGAGCGATCTCCGGGCGCAGCACGAGCGCGGCGAGGCCGAATACGAGCAGCTTGCCCGCCGGATGACCCTGTCCGACCAGAAGGTTGCCGCGCTCACCGAGGAAGTCGCCGGGATCAGGAAGGATCAGGCAACGATCACGGCGGCTCTCATCCAGGCGGCAAAGACGGAGCGCAAGCTCAGCCAGGACATCGACGACATCGGCGCCAGGCTCGATACATTGCGCGGGCAGGAAACGACGATCCGCAAGTCGCTCAATGCCCGCCGTGGCGTGCTTGCCGAAGTCCTGGGTGCGCTGGAGCGCATGGGTGTCAATCCTCCGCCCGCCATCCTGGTCAAGCCGGAAGACGCCCTCTCCTCGGTTCGTAGCGCGATCCTGCTGGGCGCGGTCGTGCCCGACCTGCGCGCGGAGACGGAAGTGCTCGTCGGCGACCTCAAGGAACTGTCGCGCGTGACGAAATCAATCGACACCGAGCGTGGTCGCCTCGTCGCCAAGGTCGAGGAGCAGACGGAGGAGAAGAAACGGCTCGGTCTGCTTCTGGAAGAGAAAAAGAAACTACAGCAGCAATCGGAGGCGGCGCTGGCCGACGAACAGGGGAAGGCGGCGGAACTGGCGAAGAAGGCCGGCAGTGTCAAGGAACTCATCGCCAGCCTGGAGGCGCAGATCGAGAGCGTCCGCAAGGCCGAGGCCGAAGCCGCCAGCCGGCCGGCGCCTGAAGGCCATCGCCTGGCGGCCACGCCTTTCGCAGCGATGAAAGGGCATACCCCGCTTCCCGTCGCCGGCCGCATAGACAAGCGTTTCGGCGAGGATGACGGCACCGGTGGCAGCATGCAGGGCGACATGCTTATAACACAATCTGGCGCGATCGTTACCACACCGGCGGATGGGATTGTGCTATATGCGGGCCCGTTCCGCTCCTACGGCCAACTCTTGATACTCGATGCGGGCGATGGCTATCATGTCGTTCTGGCGGGAATGGACAGAATCAGCGTATCGCTCGGCCAGTCCGTCCTGGCGGGCGAGCCCGTCGGACTAATGGGAGAGGCCAGGCTTGCCAGCACCGTAGCGTTCGGCGGCGAAAATACCGGCCCGGA
>JBDZVC010000388.1:0-4177 GCA_040255475.1 Phyllobacteriaceae bacterium
CAGGATCTGCTCCTCGATCTGCGTCGGGAAGACATTGACGCCGCGCAGGATCATCATATCGTCGGAACGGCCCGTGATCTTCTCCATGCGCCGCATCGAGCGCGCCGTGCCCGGCAGGAGCCTTGTCAGGTCGCGCGTGCGGTAGCGGACGATCGGGAAGGCTTCCTTGGTGAGCGAGGTGAAGACGAGTTCGCCCTTCTCGCCGTCCGCAACCGGCTCGCCGGTTTCCGGGTTTATGATCTCTGGATAGAAATGATCTTCCCAGACGTGGAGCCCGTCCTTGGTCTCAACGCACTCGTTGGCGACACCCGGGCCGATCACCTCCGACAGGCCGTAAATATCGACGGCATGCATGTCGAAGGCTGCCTCAATCTCGGTGCGCATGGCGTTGGTCCATGGCTCTGCCCCGAAGATGCCGACCTCGAGCGGACTTTTCTTCGGGTCGAGCCCCTGCGCACGATATTCGTCGAGAATGGAAAGCATGTAGGACGGCGTCACCATGATGGTGGTCGCCTTAAAATCCTCGATCAGCGTCACCTGCCGCGTCGTCATGCCGCCCGACGCCGGCACTACGGTGCAGCCGAGCCTTTCTGCGCCGTAATGCGCGCCGAGCCCGCCGGTGAAGAGACCGTAGCCATAGGCGACGTGGACGACGTCGCCCGGCCGCGTACCGGATGCTCTCAGCGAACGGGCCATGCAGTCGGCCCAGACATGAAGATCGTTTTCGGTATAGCCGACGACGGTCGGCTTGCCTGTCGTACCGGAGGAGGCGTGGATGCGCAGCACCTTCTCGCGCGGCACGGCGAACATGCCGAACGGATAGTTGTCGCGAAGATCCTGCTTGGCCGTGAAGGGAAAGTGCCGGAGATCGGAAAGCTGCTTCAAATCGTAGGGATGCACGCCCTTTGCGTCGAACGCCTTCTTGTAGTGCGGTACGTTCTCATAGGCGTGCTTCAGCGACCATTTCAGCCTGAGGAGCTGCAGCGCCTCGATTTCGTCCCGCGACGCGATTTCGATCGGATCGAGATCCTCTTTCCTCGGGGTCAAATCCTTCATCTCATACCTCCCTGCCCCATACCATGCTGTCGGTGCTAAAGCTGTTCGCCGTCGAAGTGCTTCCCCTCGATCGTCCGCGACACGCCACGGAATTCGGCGATCAGCGCGCCCTTCTGGTTCGTCACCTTCACGTCATAGATGCCGGAGCGGCCGTAGCGCGCAACTTCCCGGCAGGTCGCCGTCAGCCTGTCACCAAGCTTTCCGGGCGCGACGAAGGTGATGGAATTGTGCTGGGCGACGACCAGCCGATTGTAGGAATTGCAGGCAAAGGCGAAGGCGGAATCCGCGAGCGTGAAGATGTAGCCGCCATGGCAGATATCATGGCCGTTGGTGTGATGCTTTTCGACCGTCATCGAGCCGATAGCAGTGCCCGGCCCCACCGCGTCGAGTTTCATGCCGAGCCATTTCGAGGCGCTGTCCTTCGCCCACATGGCCTCGGCGCTCATCTCCGCCACCTGCTGAGCCGACAGCGCCATCGTACCTCCCCAACATAGCCTCCCCGAAGCCTTGCATAGACCGACCGTGCGGTCAATAATACTTCCGCGGCAGCGATGCGAAGAGGCTGGCGACGGGGATGGAGTGATCATTGGCCGACAGGAACCTTGCCGGGGATTTCGAGCTGACCGCATTGCCGGAAGGCTTCGCAGTGAACCCTTTCCCGGTCTATCGCGCGCTCCTCGAACACGTACCGGTAAAGCATTTCGCCGACGGCTCGGTGATGCTGTCGCGCTTCGCCGACCTCGATCGCGTCTATCGCGACACAAAGGTCTTCTCCTCCGACAAGAAGGTCGAGTTCCTGCCGAAATTCGGCCGAAGCCCGCTCTACGAGCACCATACGACGAGCCTCGTCTTCAACGACCCGCCGCTGCACACGCGCGTGCGCAAGATCATGGTGGGTGCCATGACGCCGAAGGCGATCGCCGCCATGGAGCCCAGCCTGATCACGCTGGTCGACCGGCTGCTTGATAGCCTGGCGGAGAAAGGCGAAGTCGACTTGATCGAGGATTTCGCTTCAGCCATTCCCGTCGAAGTGATCGGCAATCTGTTCGACATTCCGCATGAAGAGCGTGGGCCGCTACGCAACTGGTCGCTCGCCGTGCTCGGCGCGCTCGAGCCCGCCCTGTCACCGGGACAGCAGGAGCGCGGCAACCGGGCCGTCACCGACTTCAAGGCCTTCCTGAAGGAGCTTGCAGACGCGCGGCGGAAAAACCCTGGCAATCCTGCAACCGACGTGCTGACTCGCCTGATAAACGGCAACGAGGGCGAGCAGCTGAGCGATGAGGAGTTACTGCAAAACTGCATCTTCATCCTCAATGCCGGTCACGACACTACGACGAATTTGATCGGCAACGCGCTCTACGAACTGCTCGAATGGCCGGGCGAGCGGCAGCGCCTGCTGGCCGATCCAGACCTAATCCAGACGGCGGTCGATGAGTTCCTGCGCTTCCAGAGTCCAAATCAACTCGGCAATCGCCGGACGGTCGAGCCGACGGAGTTCCACGGTGAGACGCTGCCTCCCGGCACCCGCATCCACCTTGCCATCGGAGCGGCCAACCGCGACCCGCGCCAGTTTCCCGATCCCGACCGGCTCGACCTGTCGCGCAAGCCTAACAAGCACCTCGCCTTCGCCGGTGGCCCGCATCTGTGCGTCGGCTTCTCGCTTGCCAAGATGGAAGGGCGTATCGCCGTATCGCGCTTTCTGAAGCACTTTCCCGGTTACAAGTTGAACGGTGAAGCCAGACGTACCGGGCGGGTGCGGTTCAGGGGTTTCTCAGCGTTTCCGGCAAGGATGGGCTGAGGGCGTTCAGCGCTCAATCGCTCTTTGCGGCGAATTCGATATTGCCGATCAATTCGGTCGCCGTCCTGAGCGCGGTTCCCGTCGCTACGACCATCTGCGGCAGGAGCATCCATTCCAGCGTCCAGGCAGCGCCTGAACGCTCGTTTTCATGCACCAGCGCCTGATGCATTCCGGAAACGAGCGTCGCATTGAAGCGCGCCAGGGTAACCAGCACCTCGGCGCCGACGGGATTGACCTTATGCGGCATGGCGGATGAACCACCGCCGCTTTTCAGCGTGATCTCGCCGATCTCGCTTTGCACGGCGAGCGCGATATCGGCGCCCATCTTGCCGAGGCTGCCGGTGACCAGCGACAGCCAGTCGGCCAGTTCCACCTGCCCGTCGCGCTCGGAGTGGCGCGCTCTCGGGATGAGACCAAGGCTGAGGCGCCTTGCCATCCGCGCCGTCACGTGCTCGCCGGCCACGCCCAGTTTATTGAGCGTACCGGCCGCGCCACCGAAAGTCAGGACGGCGATCTCCCTGCGAACGGTCGAGAGCCTTGCCCGATGGCGAAGCAGCGGCTCGCGCCAACTCAATATCTTGCGCGAGGCCGGCACTTCGATCGCAGCCTGCATGCGCGTGTGCGCAGTGACCCGTACGACGCCGTCGCGCATGTCGAACTCGCCAAGACGCTCGACCAGCGTGTCGATGCGCTTCTCGAAGAGGTCGAGAACCCCGGCAATCCGGAGCGCAAAGCCAGTATCGATCACGTCCTGGCTCGTCGCGCCGAAATGAACGTGCCCTGCATGCGGCTTTCCGACAGCGGCGCGCAACTGGCGGACGAGTTCCGGCACGACGACCCCGTCACGCGCAGTTGCCTGCCGGAGCTTTTCGACATCCGGCCGAAAGCTCGCAATGGCTTTAGTAATAGCCTTTCCTGCCGCCTCGGGGATGATGCCCTTCTCGGCCTCGGCGGCAGCAAGCGCCGCCTCGAAATCGAGCATCCCCTTAAACTCGGCTTCGGCAGAGAAAAAGGCTCCCACTTCCCTGTCGCCGAGCAGGCCGGACAGAAAAGGATGATCGAAAACCGATACGCTCATTCGCCGGGCCTGTTTCCTGAAGCGGGAAGCTAAATATCGAAGAAGATCGTCTCCCTGTCACCCTGTAGGTGGATGTCGAATGTGTAGGTATCCCCCTTGCGCCCGGCGATCAGCGTCGGCACGCGGACACGGTGCTCGATGCGGGAGAGAATCGGATCGGCCTCGTTAGCCTCCTTCTCGTCGCCGAAATACATGCGCGTCTGGAGTCCCAGATTGATGCCGCGCGCGACGATCCAGAAGGTAAC
>JBDZVC010000389.1:0-4158 GCA_040255475.1 Phyllobacteriaceae bacterium
GGCGCGGCGAGCGTCATGGCAAGCTGGTCGGTGCAGACGTTGAGCGACATGACGCGCGGGAGATCGGCGGCGTTGGCGGGCAGGGCGAGGCAGAGAACAAAGATCGCTGCGGCATACGCTCTATGTTGCCCCCTTCTGTCCTGTCGGACATCTCCCCCACAGGGAGGGAGATCAGCTGTCGCCGCCGCTTTCGCTGATCGCGGAGGCTGCAGAAGACAGGCTGATAGAGCGGCCGGCTCAATCTCCCCCCCCGTGAGGGAGATGTCCGGCAGGACAGAGTGGGGCGCGAAGGAGTTTCGAACCTTCGCGCCTTTCCTCGTCTTTCTTTTCGCCCGCGCGAGCATCGCCGCTCCTACCGCACCTAGAACGTCGCCTTGAAGCCGGCGAAGACGCCAAGGCGTGGCGTGCCGTAGCCTTTCACGACCTCGTATTTCTGGTCGAGCAGGTTCTCGCCGCGCAGGTAGATTTCGGTCGCGTCCGTGGGCTTGTAGGAAACCTTGGCGTCGAGGAGGAAATAGTCCTTCAACGGGCCTTGCGGGAACCCGTCGACCGTATCGAGAGCGGCCCTGCCGGTGGCCGAAACGGTCCATCTTTCTGCGGGCTTTACCGCCGCCGACAGCCCGATGACATGCCGCGGTATGCGGACCTGCCGCTCGCCGTCCGGCTGGATCGCGCTGGTATAGGTGTACATGCCCTTGAAATCGAGCCAGCTTGTCGGCGCATAGGCGATCGAGGTCTCGAGGCCGCGCGTTCGCGTGACGCCATTGGTCTGGATGTTCTGGAAGGTAATCGGATCGAACCCGATATAGTCGTTGATGTTGGCCATGAAGAAGGTGGCGTCGGCGATCAGCTTGTCATCCAGGAAGCGCTGTTCGACGCCGAAATCGAAGCTGACGCTGGTCTCCGGATGGAGATCGACATTGCCGTAGGTCGGATCATAGAGTTCGTAGAGGCTCGGCGCGCGATAGCCAGTCCCGACCGACGAATGGAGACGAGTGCCCGTATCGGCGAAATTATAGGAGCCCGTCGCACGCCAGGTGGTGTGGCCGCCATAGAGCGAGTGCTCGTCCTGGCGCACGCTTGCCGTCAAGGTCAGCGGCTTGACCGGCGTCCAGATCGCCTCGAGCCAGCCGCCTCCCATCGATATCGACTTATCGATAGCGCCAGAGAAGCCACCTGTCGTGTCTGCGTGCAACCTTTCCCAGTCGGCTCCGAAATTGGCGGTCAGCGTCGGAGTGAGCGCAACGGACCCCTGATAGTCCAACTTCAGATGGGCGCCATCGAAGGTCGACACGCCTCCGAACCCGTCGACGCTCCTCCGCGCCAGGTCGGAGTACTGCAGCGCGACCGTGTTGGAGAGGCTGCCGTCGAAGAGCTTGAAATCAGCGCCGATGCGCCCGGCCGCCTGGCGATAGGTCGAATGCGCGCTGCTATCCTGGACGAGATAATCGGGAGGGGGGCCGAAACCATCGTCGAAATCGCTATTGCCCTTGATGAAGAGCCCGTTGGCGAACAGTGACAGGTTCTCGTTGACGTTTATACGTCCGCCAATCGTTCCGGTCAGATTCTGGTATCCGTCTTTTTCTGTCCCGGACGCGGCGGTGGAGAACCCGTCTGTGGAGAGGCCCGAAATGTTCAGGCCGAAGGTCCCTCGGTCGGAGCCGGTATTCAGCGCATAACCGCCGAGGTAGGTGCCGCGCGAGCCGGCTTCGCCATAGATGCGCTGGTGCAACCCCCGGACGTCGGTATCGAGCGTGCTGATGTCGATGACACCGGCGATGGCGTCGGCGCCGTAGAGCGCGCCCTGGGAGCCCTGGAGCACTTCGATGCGATCCAGGTCGCCGGCCAGGAACTGGCCGTAATGGGTCTGGGTCTTCGTATAGGTCACGTCGGAAACGTCGATCCCGTCCACGAAGGTCTTCGTGTATTCGCCGGGCAGTCCGCGCATCATGAACGTCGATATCGTGCCGAGTCCGCCCTGGGGCGAAACGTTGATGCCTGGCACCTGATTTAGGTAGTCGATCGCCGTGGGTTTCGACTGCTCCTCGATGTCCTTCTTCGTCGTCACATAGACGGTCGACCCCACCTTCGATTTCTCGGTCGGTGTCTTGTTGGCCGTCACCACCACCTCGCCGATGTCGAGATCCTGGGCGAGAGCCGGCGCTACGCCGGACGCGGCCAGTATGGCCAGAATGGAAATGGTGTTGCGAAACTTGGTCTGCATCTTGTCCCCCTGCCGCGAACGCGCGGTCGATGGCCTGAAATTGCCGGTGGGAACGATCTGCCTGTAAAAGCTAAAGCCCCGCCAGCGATGACAACGTCACCGCTGCGAGAACACAGCCCCGGAAGCACCCCGCATCCGGTAGGTGACGACCCAAGGCAGGTTTCCTGGCTCGCGCTTCATTGGCATGCCGGCCTTCCCGGGCATATGCCCAGTGGCGTTAGTCGGCATGCCTCCGCGCTCACAGTTGCGGGAGCAGCTACGGCGGGGACCCCTTTGGTCCTTCCGTATTCCCTCTTAACCCCGTCCGAATCCCGGTTCGGGGCACCTCAGGCGTGACGGAAACCGTAGCAACCGGCGGCAACGGCGTCAAACGATCTCGTGATCGTGAGAGGCCCCGTTGACTGCCCGAAAGCGACAGGCCGGAGACGGGAATCGTCCCCAAACTTGCGAATTTGCGCCACTCCTGTCGCAATCGCAGCATCCGACTTCGCATCGGTGTTGCACATTCATTCGTGATTTCCGCTGCGGCAGTGTTTTTGACATCATCGGCCAGATGCGGAATGCTAGGGGAAGAAAGCCAAACAATGGGAGATGGCAATGACAATGTACAAGAGTAACGGCGACCGCGTACCCGCGGTGGTCGAGGAACTGGCGAAAGCCACGAAAGCGGGCGAGGTGGACCGCCGCGAATTCCTTGCCATCGCGAGCGTGATGGGCGCTTCGACGGCGATGGCCTACAGCATGATCGGACTTGCCGACCCGACGCTGGCACGGGCCGCCGAGGAGACGCCCAAGAAGGGCGGCGTCATCCGCTGCGCCATGTCGGTCAAGGCGCAGAAGGACCCGCGCACCTATGACTGGTCGGAACTTGCCAATGCGACGCGTACCTTCCTCGAGCCGTTGGTGAAATACACGACCGAATACACCTTCGAGCCCATGCTGCTGGAGAGCTGGGAGGTGAACGACGACGCCACCGAATACATACTGCATGTGCGCAAGGGCGCGGAGTGGAACAACGGCGACAAGTTCAACGCCGACGACGTCATGTTCAATCTCCTGCGCTGGTGCGACAACAAGGCGGAGGGCAATTCCATGGCGGCCCGCATGGGCGGCATGGTCGATCCCAAGACCGGCAAGGCGCGCGATGGCGCCATCACCAAGACCGATGATTACACGGTCAAGCTGAAGCTGCCGGCTTCCGACATTTCCATCGTGCCGAATTTCGCCGACTATCCGGGCCTGGTCGTGCATCGTGATTACGAGAAGATGGGTTCCGACATCATCAAGAACCCGATCGGCACCGGCGCTTTCGAACTGGTCTCCTACGACGTCGGCTCCAAGGTGGTCGCCAAGCGCCGCGAAAAAGGCAAATGGTGGGGCGGTGAAGCCCATCTCGACGGCGTCCAGTTCATCGACTACGGCACCGACTTCAATGCCTACGTCAATGCCTATGACGCTGGCGAGATCGACACCGACTACCAGACGATGGCGGACTTCATCCAGATCCTCGACGGCATGGGGCTGGTGAAGTCGGAATCGAAGACCGCAACCACGATCGTGGCGCGCACTAACGTGCTGCACAAGCCGTACGACGACCAGAAGGTGCGCAACGCGCTGCAGATGGCGGTCGACAACGCAGTCGTGCTGCAACTCGGCTACAACAATCTCGGCACGGTGGCGGAAAACCACCATGTCGCGCCGATCCATCCGGAATATTACCCGCTGCCGAAGAAGAAGCGGGATGTCGAGGGCGCCAAGAAGCTCATGACGGAAGCCGGCCAGATGGATTTCGAACACGAGCTGATCTCGGTCGACGAGGACTGGCACAAGAACACGGGCGACGCCGTCGCCGGCCAGCTCCGCGACGCGGGCTTCAAGGTCAAGCGCACCATCCTGCCGGGCTCGACCTTCTGGAACAACTGGACGAAATATCC
>JBDZVC010000390.1:0-4154 GCA_040255475.1 Phyllobacteriaceae bacterium
ACTCGCCGCGGTCGAAGAGCTTCACCGGCGGGATCAGCATGCCTTCCTGGAAACACTCGGTGGCGGCTGGATTGTAATTGCCCGGCACATTGCCGCCGACATCGTGCCAGTGGCCGACCGAGGCGAGGAAACAGAAGACCTTGCCGTCGCGGAACACCGGCTTGACGAGGCGGAAGTCGGAAAGATGCGTGCCGCCATCATAAGGGTCGTTGAAGATCCATACGTCGCCCTCATGGATACCGTCGCGCCTGGCGGCCTTGTCGATGACCGCCTTGACGGCGAAGGCCATGACCCCGACGAAGATCGGCAGGCCGGACTTGCCCTGCACCAGCGTCTCGCCGCTCAGCGCATCGTAGATGCCGTGCGAGGCGTCGTGCGCCTCGGCGATGATCGGATTGAACGCCGAGCGGAAGAGCGTGGCGTCCATCTCGTCCGCGATCTGTTCGAGCCTGCCTTTCAGGATGGCGAGCGTCACCGCATCGATCGGCATCAGGCCTGCTCCTTGTCGTAGCGATGGCCGAGCGCGAGCATCTCCGGCGTGCCGATCAGATCGTTTAGCCCGGAGAAGTCGAACATGCGGTTGCGGAAGGCGGCATTGGAGCCTGCGCCCACGAGGTTGGAGTAGTAGTCGCGCGCTGTCGCCGCGACGGCACGGACGATGCCGCCCGGGAAGATGACGAGACTGTAGCCGAGCTTTTCGAGCCCCGCCGCATCGACGGCGGGCGTCTTGCCGCCTTCGACCATGTTGGCCATCAGCGGCACACGGCCGGCGAGGCGGGAAACCACCTTCTCGATCTGGTCGACCGACTGCGGCGCCTCCACGAAGAGGATGTCGGCGCCCGCCTCGACATAGGCCTCCGCACGATCGAGCGCCGCATCGAAGCCCTCGACCGCGATCGCGTCGGTACGGCCGATGATCAGCGTCTCCTCCGAATGGCGCGCGTCGCAGGCGGCGCGGATCTTGCCTGCCATCTCCTCGCTGGAAATCAAGGACTTGCCGTCGAGATGGCCGCAGCGTTTCGGCATGGTCTGGTCTTCGAGCTGAAGCGCGGCCGCGCCCATGCGCTCGAACACGCGGACCGTCCTTTGCACGTTGAGCGCGTTGCCGAAGCCGTTGTCGGCGTCCACGACGATAGGGATCGAAACGCGGTCGCGGACCGCCGCCACCGTATCGGCCACCTCGTTCATCGAGACCAGCCCGATATCCGGCCGCCCGAAGCGCGTATAGGCGATCGAGGCTCCGGAAAGGTAGATCGTCTCGGCGCCCGCCTGTTCCGCGATAAGCCCTGTCAGCGCATCGTAGACGCCAGGCGCGACCAATATGTTCTTTTCGGCAAGTCTCTGTTTGAGTTTCATTATCAGTCCCGGTTGCGCCCCGCCGCGAAGCGCTTCTTCAGATGCGGCACCAGCCCGCCATCGGCGAGCAGCGTTTTCAGATTGTCGGGCAGCGGTTCGAGCGCGATCGACACGGCGCCGGCCGGCCGCAATTCTCCTGCGTCGAGATCGAGCACCGCTTCCATCCCGTCCCGAACGGCGCCGAGATCGCCTTCCGCCACAATGACCGGCAGGCCGAGATTAATGGCGTTGCGATAGAAGATACCGGCGAAGGAGCGCGCCACGACCCCGGCGACGCCCAGGAATTTCAGCGCCTCCGCCGCCTGCTCGCGCGAGGAGCCCATGCCGAAATTGCGTCCGGCGACCACGATGTCGCCGGGTCCGACACTCGTCGGGAAATCCGGCCTGACCGCCTCGAGGCAATGGGCGGCAAGTTCTGCTAGCCCGCCCTTCATATACTGGCCCGGTGCAAGCTGGTCGGTATCGATATCGTCACCGAAGAGGAAGATGCGCCTGCTCATGCTTCGTCTCCCGCCCGTAGGAATTCCCGCGGATCGGCGATGCGCCCGGCGATGGCCGAGGCGGCGACGGTGTAGGGCGACGCCAGCCATACATTGGACGAGGCCGCGCCCATGCGCCCCTTGAAGTTGCGCGCAGTGGAGGAAATGCAGGTGACATTCTCGCCGAGACGGTCCGCGCCATAGCCGGCGCAGATGCCGCATGCGTTGGGCAGGATGCGCGCCCCGGCATCCTCGAATATCTTCATGATGCCCTCGTCCACCGCGCGATCCTGATCGCGGCGCGAAGAGGGTGCCACCATCAGTTCGGTACCGGTCGCCGTATGGCGCCCGCGCAGGATCGAAGCGGCGCGCTTCAGGTCGTCATATTTCGCGCCCGTACAGGCGCCGATATAGGCGACGTCGACCGGGGTCGCCGGCGCGTCCCCGACCGGCGCGGCATTGGCGGGCGAATGCGGCGCGGCCACCTGCGGCTCAAGCGCCGCGGCGTCGAAGATGTGATGCTCAAGAAGCGCCGCTTCCGGATCGGACTTCAGGCCGGACCAGTCTCCGGGATCACTGCCCACACTCTCCAGCCAGCTTGCGGTGGTCTCGTCGGGCGCAATCAGGCCGGCTTGCGCGCCGAGTTCCGCCGCCATGTTGGAAAGCGTCATGCGCTCCTGCATGGAGAGCGCGGAAATCGCCTCGCCCGCATATTCGACCGCCTGGTACTTGCCCCCGTCCATGCCGAGGCGGCCGCAAAGCGCCAGCATGATGTCCTTGGCGGTCACGCCAAGGCCGAGCCCGCCCCGCCATTCGATGCGGATAGTGCCCGGCACCTTCAGCCATATCTCGCCGGTCGCCAGCACGCCGGCCATCTCTGTCGCTCCGACGCCGAACATGTAGCAACCGAATGCGCCGCCCGTCGGCGAATGGCTGTCGCCGCCGACGACGAACATGCCGGGCCTCAGATGCCCCTTCTCCGGCAGGACGACATGGCAGATGCCTTCGCCGTCGTGGAAGGCGACCTTGCGCTCCTTCGCCCATTGCCGGGTGAGTTCCAGGATGCGCGCGCCCTCGTCGGTATCGCCCGGCACGAAATGATCGGAGATCAGCACCACCTTGCCGGCGTCGAAGAGGCCGACGCCCAGATCCTTCAGGATCGGCTCGACCCGGCGCGGCCCGCCCGAATCGTGGATCATCGCGAGGTCTACCCTGGCCGTGACGATCTCGCCCGGCCGGACCGACTGCCGGCCCGCCGCGCGCGCGATGATCTTTTCCGCCAGTGTCGCCGCCATCATGCCAATCCCAGATAGGAACGCTGGAGTTCAGGGTCGTCCATCATTTCCGAAGCCTTGCCGGACAGCCTGATCTCGCCGTTCTCCATGACGAAGGCGCGGTCGGCGATCTCCAGCGATTGCAGCACATTCTGCTCGACCAGAAGGATCGTCAGGCCGCGCTCTCTCAGCCGGCCGATCAGCGCGAACATCTCCTCCACCAGAAGCGGCGACAGGCCGATCGACGGCTCATCGAGAATAAGCAGCACCGGCTCCGCCATCATGGCGCGCCCGATCGCCAGCATCTGCTGCTCGCCGCCGGAAAGCGTGCCCGCCTTCTGCGCCAGCCGTTCCTTCAGCCGCGGGAAGGTGTCGAGCACCTCGCCGAGATTGCGGCCGAGGCTCTTCGTGGCGCGGCGGTAGGCGCCGAGTTCCAGATTTTCCTGCACCGTCAGGTTCGGGAAGATGTGCCGGCCTTCCGGAACCTGTATCAGCCCGGCCGCAACGATCTCGCTCGGCGCGAGATGGCCGATTTCGCGGCCCTCGAAACGGATGCTTCCGCTCCTTAGCCGGACGAGGCCGGAAAGGGCGGCGGCAAAGGTGGTCTTGCCGACCCCGTTCGAGCCGAGCAACGCCACCAGTTCGCCTTTCGCGATGCCGAGGTCGACGCCGCGCAGGACTTCCACCGCGCCGTAGCCGCCATGAATGCCGGTGGCCTCAAGCATGGCCCGCCTCCTGGCCCTTCATGCGCGCGGCCATGCCCTTGCCGAGATAGGCGGCCACGACCTTGGGATCGGCGACGACATCGGCCGGCGCGCCCTCGGCGATGATCTCGCCCTCGCTCAACACCCAGGTATGTTCCGAAAGGCTCATCACCGCCTGCATGACATGCTCGATGAGCAGGATCGTGATGCCGGAATCGCGCACCGCCCGTATGACCGGAATGACGTCACGGATCTCGGACGGGTTCAGCCCCGCCATCACCTCGTCGAAGAGGATCAGGCGCGGCTCCGTCGCCAGCGCCCGCGCGACTTCGAGCCGCTTC
>JBDZVC010000391.1:0-4148 GCA_040255475.1 Phyllobacteriaceae bacterium
AGTTCACCTATTTCCAGCAGGTCTGCGGCATCGAATGCGCGCCGGTCTCGGGCGAACTGACCTATGGTCTGGAGCGGCTGGCGATGTATGTCCAGGGCGTCGACCGCGTCTACGACCTGAATTTCAACGGGCTGGAGGGGGCCGACAAGGTCACCTATGGCGACGTTTTCCTGCAGGCCGAGCAGGAATATTCGCGGTTCAATTTCGAGTTCGCCGATACAGAACTCCTGTTCCGGCACTTCGAGGACGCGGAGAAGGAATGCACGGCGCTGCTGAAATCAGGCGCGCCGGCCCATGGCGGGTCGCACAAGCTCGTGCTCCCCGCTTACGACCAGTGCATCAAGGCCAGCCACGCCTTCAATCTGCTCGACGCGCGCGGCGTCATCTCGGTGACCGAGCGGCAGAACTACATCCTGCGCGTGCGCAACCTCGCAAAGGCCTGCGGCGAAGCCTTCCTCCAGACCGAAGCCGGTGGCATGAACATGAAGAGGGAAGCGGCCTGATGGCGAAGACCCTGCTTGAGATGGCCGGCGCGGACCTGACCCCGCCGAAATTTTCCGAAGCGGTGCTCATCATCATCGACGCGCAGAACGAATATGTCGACGGCAAGCTGCCGCTCCCCGGCGTGAAGCCGGCTCTGGCAAACATCGCGCGGCTCCTGGCGAAGGCGCGCGCGGAGGGCGGCCGGATCGTCCATGTCCAGCACCGCGGCCGCGCCGGCGGCGCCTTCGATCCGGCAACGAGGGCATTCGCCATTGCTGATGAAGCCGCGCCCAAGGCCGGCGAGACGGTGGTGGAAAAGCCGCTGCCCAATTCGTTCGCCGGCACGATCCTCCATGAAACACTGAGTTCGGTCGGCGCAAAGCGGCTCGTGCTGGTCGGCTTCATGACGCATATGTGCGTGTCTTCGACGGCACGTGCCGCGCTCGACCTCGGCTACCAGACGACGGTGGCGGCGGATGCCTGCGCCACCCGCGACCTGCCGGCCGCGGGTGGCGACATCTCCGCCGCCGATCTCCATCGCGCCGAACTCGCTGCGCTCGCCGACCGGTTTTCCATCGTCTGTGACACCGACATTTTGACGAACTGATTTCATGCCCGACCTTCTTCTCGAACTTCGCTCTGAAGAAATCCCCGCACGCATGCAGCGCAAGGCTGCCGGCGACTTGAAGAAGCTGGTGACCGACGGGCTGGTCGATGCCGGTCTGACCTACGAGGCGGCGCGCGAATATTGGACGCCGCGGCGGCTGACGCTGGACGTGCGCGGGCTGACGGCGCGTTCGCGCGACGTGCGCGAGGAGCGCAAGGGGCCTTCTACAAAGGCACCCGAGCAGGCGGTGCAGGGCTTTCTGCGCTCCGCCGGTCTTTCCTCGGTGGATGAAGCGGAGATCCGCACCGACCCCAAGAAGGGTGATTTCTATGTCGCAATCATCTCGAAGCCGGGCAGGGCGGCGGATGCGATCATCGCCGATCTTCTGCCCGGCGTGATCCGCGATTTCCCCTGGCCGAAATCCATGCGCTGGGGCGCGGCCTCCGGTCCGAAGGGCGTGCGCTACGGTACGGTCGAGGGGCGCGGCGGCGAGGCGTTGCGCTGGGTGCGGCCGCTGCAATCGATCCTCTGCACCTTTGGCCCGGAGACCGAGGAGCCAGTGGTGGTCGATTTCGAGATCGACGGCATCCGCGCCGGCAACGTCACCTACGGCCATCGCTTTCATGCGCCGGAAGCCATCACCGTGCGCCGCTTCGACGATTATGTCGCCAGGCTGGAGGCGGCGAAGGTCGTGCTCGATGGCGGGCGGCGCAAGGAGATCATCCTTGCCGACGCGAAGAACCTCGCCTTCGCGCGCGGGCTGGAACTGGTCGAGGACGACGGGCTGCTGGAGGAGGTTTCCGGGCTGGTCGAATGGCCGGTCGTGCTGATGGGTGAATTCGAGGAGGATTTCCTGACGATCCCCTCCGAGATCGTGCGGCTGACCATCCGGGCCAACCAGAAATGCTTTGTGACGAGGCCCCATGGCGGCGAAGAGGCGCTCTCCAATCATTTTCTGCTTACCGCCAATATCGAGGCGAAGGATGGCGGGACGGAGATCGCGGGCGGCAACGGCAAGGTGGTGCGCGCGCGCCTGTCCGACGCGCTGCATTTCTGGAAGACGGACCAGGCCGATCTGCCCGACCTCGGCCGGCTGAAGGCTTCGGCGGAAAAGTTCGGCCTCGACCTGAAGAAGCCGCTCGACCAGCGCATGGCCCGCCTCGACCATCTCGGCGTCACCTTCCATGCCAAACTCGGCACGCAAGGCGAGCGGGTAGAGCGCATCGCGCGGCTGGCGGAAGAACTGGCGCCGGTGGTGGGCGCCGACCCGAAGCTTGCCCGCCGCGCCGCCGTGCTCGCAAAGGCCGATCTGCAAACCGAAGTTGTTGGCGAATTCCCCGAGCTTCAGGGCCAGATGGGCCGCACCTACGCGGCGCTGCAGGGCGAGCGGCCGTCAGTCGCCGCTGCGGTCGAGGAGCACTACAAGCCGCAAGGCCCGTCCGACCGCGTGCCGAGCGATCCCGTCTCGATCGCCGTCGCGCTGGCTGACAAACTCGATACGCTGGTGGGCTTCTGGGCCATCGACGAGAAGCCGACGGGAAGCAAGGACCCCTATGCGCTGGGACGAGCGGCGCTTGGGGTGATCAGGATTGTGGTGGAGAACGGGGTGAGGCTGGGGCTCTCGAAGTGGGCCGGAAAGGACTTGCTCTTCTTCTTCCACGACCGCTTGAAGGTCTATCTCCGTGATCAGGGCGCACGGCATGATCTGATCGACGCGGTGCTGGCGAGTGGAGCGCCGATCGCCCCCTCAGCAGGGGAGATCGCACCTTCATCAAATGACGACCTTCTCCTGATCGTCCGTCGGGTGGAAGCCCTTTCCACCTTCCTCGACACCGAGGACGGCAAGAACCTGCTCGCCGGCACCAAGCGCGCGGCGAATATCCTTGTGGCCGAGGAGAAGAAAGGCACGCGCATCGCCGCCGCTGTCGATCCGGCGCTTTTCGCCGAAGCGAGCGAAAAAGCGCTCTTCGCGGCGGTGAATCAGGCCGAGAAGGAAGCCGGCGAAGCCATTGGAAAGCAGGACTTTTCCGCCGCCATGCGCGCGCTTTCCGCGCTGCGCGGGCCGGTCGACGCCTTCTTTGAGCAAGTGCTTGTCAACGCCGAGGACGAGGCTGTCCGGGCCAACCGCCTCGCGCTTCTGGCACGCATTCGCGAGGCGACCGGGCAGGTTGCCGATTTCTCGAAGATCGGTGGCTGACGCGGTTACTGGATTTTCGTCTGCGGGATGATGTTGGCGGGCAGCGGCGCCGGTGTCGGCGAGGGGACCGGCACGTCCGGTTCCCTTGGCTGTTGCGGGGAGGACGAGGCGGATTGCGAGGAAGCGGCCGCCTCGGGCGCGGCCCGTGTGCCAGCCGTGGGGGTGGGACGGCTTGCGACCGTCTGCTGCTGCCTATGCGCGGCCGGAACGGAAGCTTCCGCCGTGCCGCCATTGTCGACCACGCCGCCGCGGATCACGGTCGGTTCGGGACCGGGGGCATTGCGCTGCTCGTCCTCGCCCGCATCCTTACCTACCGCCGCGACCTGCTCGAAGCTGACTGCCGGCTCCGGCTCGGCGGTCATGGCGATGATGGACGGGCTTATGCGGACGAAGTCGGCATCACCGGCGGCCCGGGTGCCTTCACGGTGTTCGCTGCCGGGGAACGGATAGGCGAGTGGTGTTCTGTCTATTGCGGAAGCGACGGCTTTGGCGGGGTTTTCGGCCGGTTCTGTCCGATCGCTGGCGATCGACCGTTGGGCTGCGGGCTCACCCAGCAGGATCATGGACGGACTGAGCTTGGCGGTCATGGGTTCGGGCGTCACGAAGGACGACGCCGAGGCCGCCCCGGTCGTCAGGAGCGTCGCGAAGACCAGCCCTGCGATTGTTCGCGTCAACAAGCACTGCCTCGCACAGGATGAAAGTATGACAAGCATAGACGCGGACGATTGCCGCCAGCTTGCCGGATCCACTAGCATTCTAGTGATTAATGAAAGCGTGCCGGTGGCGCTTGCCAGCGGCGAAAGCCGGGCTTAGGTGACGGCAGGGTTAATGAAGGGTAGCGATCGTGGCGGTGATCCTGAC
>JBDZVC010000392.1:0-4134 GCA_040255475.1 Phyllobacteriaceae bacterium
CTTGCGCGGTGCGGTTATCGACATCGTGCTTTTCCTTTCTGATCTTGCGGAAACGAGACGCCTTGAGCCGGGATGTCGTCCAGCAGAGGCCATTGAGAGCCAGCGCAACAGCGCGGCGCTGGCGGCCCTATAGTCGAAGAAAAGGAGAATTACCAGTCAATTCGCGAGGAACCGGACGAGAGGATCGGACAACGGGCTCAGAGATCGTCCTCGTCTTCCTGCGCGGCATTCGGCCGGAGACGCTCAAGCGGAATCTCGAAACGCCATTCTAGCCCGTCGCGGTGCTGGGTCCGGGTGACCGTCGCGGAAAGCGCGCCCTTCAGCATCCGCTCGATCACCTCCGTGCCGAAGCCACGTCTTTCCGGACGCCTGCGAAAGCGCCGCACGCGCTCGCGCCAATCGAAATCGAAGGTGGCGTCCGTCACCTTCCATGTCGCGGAAAGACGTCCATCCGGCACCGAGAACGCCCCGTATTTGGAAGCGTTCGTGGCGAGTTCGTGGAGCGCCATGCCAAGCATCTGGGCCGCCTGGTTGTCCAGCCTGAATTGCGGCCCGTCGACCTCCAGCCGGGCCGGGTCACCGGCCTGGAAGGGCTCGATCTGGGCAAGGAGAAGTTCGCCAAACTCGACGCCGGCCACGCCGCCGGCGATCAGGAGATCGGTGGAGCGCGCCAGCCCGTGCAGCCTTTTCTGGAAACTGTCCTGGAAGGCGTCGATCCCGCGGGCGCTCCGCGCGCTCTGCTTGGCGATAGACGAGACCACGGTCAACTGGTTCTTCGCCCGGTGCGCCACCTCGCGCATCAGGAAGCGGACCTCGTTGTCGGACGCTTGCCGGCGCTCGGCCGCCTTCGCCAGCGCATGCGACACCGTAGCGATCTCGGCGATCGGATAGTCGATGGCCTTGACCATCTCGCCGGCGCCGAGACGGCGTGCATCCTTCGCAAGCCGGCGCACCGGGCCGGAAATCTGCCTCGTGAGCAAAAGGGCCGCGCCGATCCCCAATCCGACCATGACGATCCCCCCGAGGATCAGCGATTGCAGCGAGTTGCGCAGCGGGCGGTTTATCGCGGACATCGGAGCCCACATGACGATGTTCCAGCCGCTCAGTTCCGAACCTTGCACCACCGCCTGATAGGAAACCCCGTCATGCGTGACGGGCATTTCGCCGGAAGCGGCCGGGCCTTTCGATATAAGGTCCAGGAAGAAGTGCTGCCCGGTGTTCGCGGCGGGAGACGTCGAAGTGATCACCGTATTCTTGCCGTCCACCAGCGCCGCATTCCAGCCGTCGGCGAGTTTTCGACGGACCAGCGCGGCATTCAGGCTGGCCGCTTCCCGCGTCATCTCCACGACACGCGGCGGCCCGTCTTCGGGGAATGCCGGCAGGGCGACGATGAAGACCCAATCCTTCGCAACCTTGCCGAAAAACACGTCGGATACGACGGGCGACCGTTTCTCGATGGAGACAGCCGCCGTATCGGGATCCGTTGTCTTCGCCAGCGGCGTTCCCAGCGGCACCCTCGTATTCATCAGCTGATCGTAGTTCTGATCGAGCAGGACCAGGTGGGCACCGGTTCCAGCCAGCGCCCGGGTGGCGCGGTCATAGAAGGAGGAGAGGTCGCTATCGAAGACCGAAGGCGTCTTCGAAAGAACTCTGAGCGTGGTCATCATCCCGGTGATCTCGCGATCGACGGCTTCCGACATGGAGGCGGCGGCAGCAGCCGTCAGCGTGGACAGCACCTTCTGCTGCGCGGCGTTGTTGCGCTGGAGGAGCAGCACCGAAAAGACGATCATCGGGATGATCAGGACGGCGACCATGAGCATCAGATAGGCCGCTATCGGCTTTGGCCGCGCCACCTTGCCGTCTGGGCTTCCGGCCGGGGTAAAGCCCCTTATACCGGCCAATCTCGCACGTGGCTTGAAATTCAGATTCATGCCTGCCCGGCTGCCGCCCGTGATCGAAATAGGCGTTCCTGCATTCCGTCTTCGATTAACAGGAACGGCCGGCAATGGAAAAGGATAATGCCCGGAAAAGCCAAAAAATCGCGGGCAGACCAAGGATCAGACGGAAAAGACCCTTTTGGGCTTGAACATGCCGGCCTCGATCGCACCGATCGCGACGAGCCTGCCATGCGCCGTGACACAGGCCTCTGCTGCCTCGACCGGGGCGTCGCGGCCGCGCAGGATGACGGGATTGCCCGAGCGGATACGGCTGGCCGCATCGTCGCCGACCTTCACCTGCGGCAGGCAATCCAGCGCCGCCACCGTATCGACCAGCAAGGCGTCGAGGGCGGCGAAGGACGGTACGGAATCCGGTCCGTCTTCGGAAGCGGCGGGGGCGGCCGCCTCCAGCTCCGCGATGGTCACCAGATCGTCCGGCGTGAAAGGCTCGACCTCGACCCGGCGCAATTCGGAGACGTGACCGTAGCAGCCGAGGTCGCGACCCATGTCGCGCGCCAGGCTGCGGACATAAGTTCCCTTGCCGCACTCGATCTCGAAGACCGCATGGCCGTCATCCGGGCATGAAACGAGGTCAAGCCGACCGATCTCGATCTCACGCGGCGGCAGGTCGACATCCTCGCCGCCGCGCGCGAGATCATAGGCGCGTTCGCCGCCGATCTTGACGGCGGAGAATTTCGGCGGCACCTGCATGATGAGGCCGGTATAGCGCGGCAGGAGCGCTTTCACTTCCGCTTCGGTGGGCCGTTTGTCCGCGCGCTTCGTCGCTTCGCCTTCAAGATCATCGGTCGAGCGTTCCTCGCCCCATGCGACGGTGAAGCGATAGACCTTGGCGCCGTCCATCACGTAAGGCACCGTCTTCGTCGCCTCGCCTAGCGCGATCGGCAGCATGCCGGAGGCCAGCGGGTCGAGCGTTCCGGCGTGGCCTGCCTTCTCCGCCTTGAACAGCCATTTCACCTTCGAGACAGCCTCGGTCGAACCCATGTCGACGGGTTTGTCGAGGACAAGCCAACCGGATATCGGCCGGCCCTTCTTCTTGCCGCGACGCGCCATCAGCGACCCCGGTAGATGTTGGGCAATTGCGGCAATTTCATTCTTCGCTTTCCTCGTTTTCGCCGTCGTCGAGATCGCGCGCCACTTCGGGCGACTTCAGCAAGCGGTCGATCCTGGCAAAGTTCTCGAAACTGGTATCGAGCCGGAAACGGACCTCCGGCATGTATTTCATCTGCCGCAGCGCCGGTGAGAGCCGGCCACGGATGAAGCGTGAGTGACGATTGAGCGCCTCGACCACGGCGTCGTCATCCGCGGCCCCGATCGGCGAGACGAAGGCGGTCGCGATCTTCAGGTCGGGCGACATGCGCACCTCGGAAACCGACAGGACGGCCGCCTGCAGGAGGTCGTCGCGGACCTCTCCCCGCTGCAGCACTTCCGACAATGCGTGGCGCACCTGCTCGCCGACACGGAGCTGGCGCTGGGATGATCCGCCCGCGCGTGATGATCTCATTTAAACGTCCCGGCCTACTTGCTTTGCGCCGTCCGTTCGCGGACGCAGCGCGGTCATGCCGTCTTGAAGACATGCCGCCACGCGCAACGGACGCTTGACACCGGATTCAAGGAATTGCAAGCCCTAGTGAGCGGGTGATTCTCCAGGGGTCGGCCATGTCCGGAGCCAATCGGCTTTTCGTCACGCTGGCAGCGTTGTGCGGAATGCTCGCGGCCAGTCCGGCCAGCGCCAGGGACCGTTATCTCTTCCCCGGCGTCGGCCTTCTCGGAAAATACTCGAACAAATTCGAATTGCGTCTCGGTGTCGCCGCCTACGACATGGGTATCTTCACTACGCACAATTTCAACGGCGCGGTGATAAACGGTGAACTGCTCTTTCCCTCGCCGGATTTCCTCTCCGTTATCGGCTCGCCGCGCCCGGCGATCGGCGTCGATATCGCGACCGCGCCCAACGCGATCCATTTCGCCTATTTCGATCTGAACTGGGACGCCCACTTCACCGACCGGCTCTACGCCACATGGAGCCTGGGCGGTGCGGTAACCTCGGCAAACGACCTCGAGCACTCGACGCGCTACAAGAATCTAGGCTGCAGGGCATTGTTCCATCTCAGTGCCGGGCTCGGATACGATCTTTCCGAGCATGCGTCGATCGAGCTTTACGCCGACCATTTCTCGA
>JBDZVC010000393.1:0-4118 GCA_040255475.1 Phyllobacteriaceae bacterium
GAATACAAGAACGTGCTGCGCTGGGCCGACCAGATCTACGTGCGGCCGGCCGTGAAGCGCGGCCGCATGGTCAACCGCACCTCGGGCAACCCGGCCGGCCAGCTTCACGAACGCCACGACGCCTCCGATTTCGACACGAAGACGCAGGACAAGATCGCGGCCGAATAGGGCGCTGCGAGCGCTCACAAAAAAAATCTGCATCGGCCGTATCCGGATTGTCGGCATTGCCTTGGCCTTCGCGTCCTTGGACGTGAGACGGCATGAAGGGCAATCCGGAGAAGGGCCATGGTTCAGTCTTCCTATCGTTGGGTGATCGTCGCGGCGGGCGGCTTGCTTGGCTGCGTCGCCATCGGGTCGATGTTTTCGCTTCCCGTTTTCCTGCTGACGATGTCGAAGGAAACCGGCTGGTCGGTCACCGGCATATCGACCGCCATGACGATCGGCTTCCTGGCGATGGCCTTCGCCGCCATGATCGGCGGCGGCCTTTCCGACCGTTTCGGCCCGCGCGTCGTGGTGCTTACGGGCTCCGTCATCCTCGCGGCAAGCCTCGCGCTCGCCAGCCAGGCCACCTCGTTGCTCGCCTTCCAGCTTCTTTTCGGCCTCGTGGTCGGCGGCGCGACCGCCGCCGTGCTCATTCCGATGATGGCGTCTGTCACCGGCTGGTTCGAGACGCAGCGCAGCCTCGCTTTGTCGCTGGTCTCCGCCGGCATGGGCATGGCGCCGATGACCATGTCGCCCTTCGCCGCATGGCTTTTGACCATGCATGACTGGCGTGCCTCGATGCTCATCATCGCCTGCGTTGCGGCGGTGATCATGATCCCGACCGCGCTTCTGGTGCGCCGGCCGCCGCAGCTCGAGGCAGGGGCGGGCACCTTTGTCGGGGACGACCCGCAGCCGGACATGACGGTCGGCCAGGCGGTGCGCTCGCCGCAGTTCATGGTGCTGCTGGCGGCCAATTTCTTCTGCTGCGCCACGCATTCCGGGCCGATCTTCCACACGGTCAGCTACGCGATCACCTGTGGCATCCCGATGGTCGCCGCCGTCTCGATCTACAGCGTCGAGGGTTTTGCCGGCATGTTCGGCCGCATCGCCTTCGGCATCATGGGCGACCGTTTCGGCGCGCAACGCGTGCTGGTGCTCGGGCTGCTCGCACAGGCCTTCGGCGTGCTCTGCTATGTCTTCGCCAGCCAGCTCGGCGAATTCTACAGCGTCGCGGCGGTGGTCGGCTTCATCTATGCCGGCGTCATGCCGCTCTATGCGGTGATCGTGCGCGAGAATTTTCCGCTTCGCATGATGGGCACGATCATCGGTGGCACCGCGATGGCCGGCAGCCTCGGCATGTCGCTCGGGCCGCTCGTCGGCGGGCTGCTCTATGACCACTTCGATAGCTACGCCTATCTCTACATCGCCTCCTGGGGCATGGGACTGGCCGCGTTCCTAGTCGCCATGACGTTTCGGCCGTTTCCGAAGAGGGAAGCGATGGTGGTGGCGTGAGAGGAGCGCCTTACGAGCTAAATTTCCCTTAGATCAACCGATGCGAATTCCGCATCCACAATTCACAATACGATTACCCGACATTGTCACGCCGCCAAATTGTATTGCGCTATCTGTAAATTTGACTGGAACAGGTGCCGGTATGCTTCCGTTGAAAATACAGAACACGACGTTTTCGTCTTGAGGTACCCCTAACTCAAGTGCAATGGTCTGCTCCTCGTTTTTCAACCGAGCTCTGTCTTTAAACTCTATTTGAATGTCAACTCGGTGGATCGACGATCGGAACAAGAGAGTTCTCGCTGACGGAGGTGCTTCTATATCATCCACGTTTGTCCGGGCGATCCAGTCATTCTGCCGCATCTCTAGAATGCGATTCATGCAAATATCATAGATATTAAGAGAAAGTGTGTCGCATCCATTGCTGTCTTTCTCAAAATAAAGAATGTCTATTCCGGAGACATTGAGCATGCTTTGGCAACAATATGCATAGTTGCCACCACATACGAATACGGTATGCTTTCTTCTCCATTGAAACGTACTTTGAACCTTGGTGCGCTCTGCGCTTTTGAGGTCTCTAAGCTGCTTGGTTGTGAAGGCTCCACTATCGGCTGCATCATGGTGGGGCGCGCAAAGAGCTATCATCCCATTTGGATTGTGGTGTTGTCGTTGAGACCACGGCGGGTCAAAATGATGATATTCGAGATGTGGCGAGCCGCAGACCGGGCACCCAAAGCCTATCTCTGCGCGTAATTGGCGGCGAATTGCTTGCGGTACAGTCCGTGAAAGCGCAACTAGTTCGGTCATCCGCTTGAGCCAACTTCAAATTAGTGTGAGTTCCCCATTTGTTCTATAATTTACCTGCGTGCAAAGCAACCGCCTTGCACGCAAAGGTTTAGCTACTCACAGCTTTTTCACGAACACCCGCTCGTCGCCCCGCACGTGTCGCACTTCTCGCAGGTCCCGTTGCGCACCATCGTGAAGTTCTGGCACTCCGAGCACATGTTGCCGGTGTAGCCCTGCATGATCGCCTTCTGGCGGCGATTGGCGGCGACCGCCTTGGCTTCGGCGGCTTCCTTCGCCGCGTCCTGGGTGAAGAGTTCGGCCGACGCCTCCGCCTGCTCGGCTTCTTCCGCCTCGCGGGCCTTCTCCTCGTAGTCGCGCTTGAAGGCGGTGGCTTCCTCGGCGAGCGCGGAGATGGTGGGCTTCAGCGCCGTCACCGTCGCGGTGCCGGCGGCCAGCGAACGCACGTTGGAGCCGGAAACGGCCGTGGGCGCCACGCGGGTGGGAGTGGTCCCGGAGGGACCGGAGCCTCCGGCAAAGCCCTTCGGCTCGCCGCCCGACACGACCTTGAAGGTCTGGCCGCGGGTCAGGCCCTTCGACACCGGCAGCCTGCCTTCCGACATGCCGCGCCCGAGCGAGGTGTTGGAGATTTCCGACGGGTCGACATGGGCGAGGTCGTTGCGGCCGAGATAGGAGATCGCAAGCTCGCGGAAGACGTAGTCGATGATCGAGGTCGCGGTCTTTATGGCCTCGTTGCCGACGACCATGCCGGCCGGCTCGAATTTCACGAAGGTGAACGCCTCGACATATTCCTCCAGCGGCACGCCATATTGCAGGCCGAGCGAGATGGCGATGGCAAAATTGTTCATCATCGCGCGGAAGGCGGCGCCTTCCTTGTGCATGTCGATGAATATCTCGCCGAGCCGCCCGTCGTCGAACTCGCCGGTCCTGAGATAGACCTTGTGCCCGCCGACATTCGCCTTCTGCGTATAGCCCTTGCGGCGGTTGGGCAGCCGTTCGCGGTCGCGCACCACGCGTTCCACGATGCGCTCAACGATCTTCTCCGTCACGGCAGCGGCGCGGGCGGCGCTGGGTGCTGCGACCAGTTCCTCGACCAGATCGTCCGCCTCCTCGTCATCGTCGGAGAGGAGGGAGGCGTTGAGCGGCTGCGACAGCTTGGAGCCGTCGCGGTAAAGCGCGTTCGCCTTCAGCGCCAGCTTCCACGAAAGCATGTAGGCCGACTTGCAGTCCTCGACGGTCGCCTCGTTCGGCATGTTGATGGTCTTGGAGATCGCGCCCGAGATGAAGGGCTGCGCCGCCGCCATCATGCGAATGTGGCTCTCGACCGAGAGGAAGCGCTTGCCGATCTTGCCGCAGGGCGAGGCGCAGTCGAAGACGGGCAGGTGCTCATCCTTCAGGTGCGGCGCGCCTTCCAGCGTCATCGCCCCGCAGATGTGGATGTTGGCCGCCTCGATCTCCTTCTTCGAGAAACCGAGGGCAGGGAGCATCTCGAAGGAGAGGTCGTTCAACTGCTCGTCGGTGAAGCCGAGCGTTTCCTTGCAGAAATCCTCGCCGAGCGTCCATTTGTTGAAGACGAACTTTATGTCGAAGGCCTGCTTCAGCGCGGCGTTGAGCGCGGCGACCTTCTCGTCGGTGAAGCCCTTTGCCCGAAGCGAGCCGGGATTGACGGCGGGCGCCTGGTTGAGGTTGCCGTGGCCGACGGCATAGGCCTCGATCTCGGCGATCTCGGCCTCGCCGTAGCCGAGCGAGCGCAAGGCTTCCGGCACGGCGCGGTTGATGATCTTGAAGTAGCCGCCGCCGGCGAGCTTCTTGAACTTCACCAG
>JBDZVC010000394.1:0-4105 GCA_040255475.1 Phyllobacteriaceae bacterium
GTGACGCGGGGTGGAGCAGCCCGGTAGCTCGTCAGGCTCATAACCTGAAGGTCGTAGGTTCAAATCCTACCCCCGCAACCAAGGTCCAGCGGCAACATCGGAATAACAAAAACGCCTCGATCTCCGGATCGGGGCGTTTTGTTTATGGGGCAATGCGTCCCGGTCGTCCGCTTCAGTTTTCGTGCCGGGCGATCACCTCCAGGAATGCCGGGCCGTAGCGTTCCAGCTTGGTCTCGCCGACGCCGGCGACGGAAGTCATCTCGGCATGCGACGCGGGCCGGGCAGCCGCAAGCTCAATCAGCGTGCGGTCATGGAAGATGACATAGGGCGGCACGTTCTGGGCGCGGGCGATTTCCATGCGTTTTTCGCGCAACGCTTCGAACAGCGGACGATCGGCATCGGGCAGTGTTGCCGATTTCCGGTTGCGGGAGAATTTCTCCCGGCCTGCGCGAGGTGCCGAGGGCACGCGCAGCATGAGAGCCGGCTTTTCGCGAAGGAACCGGCGCCCCGCCTCGGAGATCGACAGCCCGCCATGGCCGGCGAGATCGACCTCGATCAGCCGCAAGGCGATCAACTGGCGCAGGATCGCCCGCCATGTGCGTTTGTCATGCTCCTTGCCGATGCCGTAGGTAGAAAGACGGTCGTGCCCGAATTCCGCGATGCGCCTGTCGTCGGCGCCAAGAAGCACATCGGCGATGTAAGCCTGACCGAAACGCTCGCCGGTCCTGTGGATGCAGGAGAGGGCTTTTTGCGCGGCGATCGTCCCGTCGAACAGTTTCGGCGGCTCGGCGCAGGTATCGCAATTGCCGCACGGTTCGCATCGGTCGCCGAAATAGGAGAGCAGCGCCTGACGGCGGCAGCCTGCAGTCTCGGCCAGTCCGAGGAGCGCGTCGAGCTTCTGGCGCTCCATGCGTTTGCGCTGCTCGGGCGCGTCCGATTCCTCGATGAAGCGGGCGCGCAGCGCGATGTCTTCGTAGCCGTAGAGCATCAGGGCGTCGGCCGGCAGGCCGTCGCGGCCGGCGCGCCCGGTCTCCTGATAATAGGCCTCGATGCTGCCCGGCAGGTCGATATGGACGACGAAGCGGACATCCGGTTTATCGATGCCCATGCCGAAGGCGATGGTGGCCACCATGAGGACGGCTTCCTCGCGCTGGAAACGCGTCTGGTTGGCGGCGCGCGCCGCCTTGTCCATGCCGCCGTGATAGGCGAGCGCGTCATAGCCTTGCGCGCAAAGCCATGCGGCCGTTTCCTCCGTCTTTCGTTTCGACAGGCAATAGACGATGCCGCTTTCGCCTTCGTGTTCTTTCAGGAACCGCTTCAGTTGCGCCCGCGGATTGTCTTTCTCACGGATGGCGTAGCGGATGTTGGGACGGTCGAAGCCGGCGATGAAGGCGTCGGTTTCAGCGATCTGGAGATGCGCGAGAATCTCGGCGCGGGTCGGCGCGTCGGCCGTGGCCGTCAGTGCCATGCGCGGCGTATCGGGGAACCGCGTAACCAGCGCGTCGAGCCCGCGATAGGAAGGGCGGAAATCGTGCCCCCATTGCGACAGGCAATGTGCTTCGTCGATGGCGATCAGCGACAGCGGCACCCTGCCGAGCCGGTCCAGCATGTCGGGCCTGAGCAGCGTTTCCGGGGCGACATAGAGAAGGTCGAGCGTGCCGGAGGATATTTCCCGCCATAAGGCGCGGCGCTCATCGCCCGGCAGGTCGGAATTGAGCGCGGCGGCCCTGACGCCGGCCTGCCGGAGGGCGGCGACCTGATCGGCCATCAGAGCGATCAGCGGCGAGACGACGAGGCCCATGCCGGGCCGCGCCATGGCAGGAATCTGGTAGCACAGCGATTTCCCGCCGCCAGTCGGCATCAGGACGAAGGCGTTGTCCCCTGCCATCACGTGATCGATGACGCCCGCCTGTGGTCCACGAAAGGCGTCGTAGCCGTAGACGGTTTTCAGGATATGAGCGGGATCGGCGGTCAAGGTTCGTTGCATCGGGAATCAGAGGGGTGTTCCCTTATAGCCGATCACGGCGACATCGACTCAATTTGGAGCGGCTCAGCCTGCCTTTGTGCCGAAGCCGGTCAGGAACGCGGTCAGATTGTCGGCGAGCGCGTCGCAGACATAGCCGCCCTCCTGGATGATCGCTGTCGGCAGGCCGAGGCCTGCGCAGCGCTCCCCGATACAGGCGAAGCCGTCCGTCGTCACCGAGAGCCCGCCGAAAGGATCGCCCTCGAAGGCGTCGAGGCCGAGCGCGATCACCACCGCGCCGGGCGCAAACGCGCGGATGCGCTCGATGCCCGCATCGAGCGCATCCAGAAACGGTTCGTCGGTGGAATGGCGCGGCAGCGGCAGGTTGAGATTATAGCCGAGGCCCAGCCCTTCGCCGCGCTCCGACGCATGCCCCCAGAAGAAGGGGTAGAAGCGGATCGGATCGGCATGGATCGAGACGGTCAGGACATCGGCGCGGGCATAGAAGATGCCCTGCGTGCCGTTGCCATGATGCAGATCGACGTCGAGGATGGCGACGCGGTCATACGCTTGCCTGAGATGCTGGGCGGCAATGGCGCTGTTGTTGAGGAAGCAGAATCCGCCGGCCATGTCGGCAAAGGCGTGATGGCCGGGCGGACGGCTGAGGCCGTAGACGGCGCGTTCGCCGCCGAGCACGAGGTTGGCGGCGGTCGTGGCAGTCTGGGCGCTCCAGTAAGCCGAGTTCCAGGTGTCGGCGGAGATCGGGCAGGCCGTATCGGCCATATGGTAGCCGGCCTGCCCGACGGCAGATGCCGGGTAGGGGAAGTCGCGTCGATTGGGATGGATGTTCGGGATCACCTCGGCCGAGGCGTCGGGAATGTGCTGCCAGCGCTCGTAGATGCGTTGGAGGAAGGCGATGTATTCGGGCGTATGGATGGCCGCGATGGGCGCCAAGCCATGATCGGCGGGCGCCATCTCCTCAAGTCCCGCGGCGCGCGCGCCGGTGAGCAGCTTGGTGACGCGCTCGGGCACTTCCGGGTTCGGCTTCTGTGCGCCGGAAGAAAGGAAATGATGCGGGTTGTGCCTGCGCTGCTCGCTTGAAAAGACGAACTTCATTCGGCAGTTCTCCTCCCGCAAGGATTTCAGCTCTGAAAGGCCTCCAGAATGGCCCTTGCCGTCATCAGATCGAGATGCGCGCCGCCGCCATTCTTGAAGACGGTGATCTCCCTGGCATCGCGGCGGCCGGCCTTGCCGGCGGTCAGTTCGTAGAGATCGCCGCAGATGTCGTTGGGCGTTATCACGCCTTCGGAGATCGGAATCATGAGTTCGCCGATATGCGGCAGCGTGGTTTCGCGGCTGTCGACGAAGATGCGCGCCCTCCCCATCAGCGCGTTGTCGGCCTCGCGCATGTCGGGGCGGAAGGCGCCGACCAGATCGACATGAGTGCCCGGCTTCACCCAGTCTCCGAGCAGGACCGGTTCGCGTGCCATGGTGGCGCAGGCGATGATGTCGGCTTTTGCCGCCTCGGTCTCGCGGTCGTCGCAGAGATACGCGGGCAGGCCGTCTTCGGTCAGTCGTTCGACCAGAGTTTCCGCCGTCGCCCGCGTGCGGTTCCAGATTGCGATCCGCTTCAGGTCGGGGAAGAGCGCGGCGTAGACCTCGGCCAGCGAGGAGGCGACTTCTCCGGCGCCGATGATCAGCAAATTCCTGCTATCCGGCCGGGCAAGAAATCTGGCGCCAAGCCCGGAATCCGCGGCCGTTTTCCAGCGGGTCACCAGATCGCTATCGATGATCGCTTCGGGCGTGCCGGTCTCCTCGTCGAACAGCAGAAGCGCGCCCTGCACTGTCGGCAGGCCGCGTGCCCTGTTGCCTTCCATGATGGTGACGGATTTCAGGCAGATGCCGAGATCCGGAATCCAGGCGGCGCGGTTGAGCATCGTGTCCTTACCGCTGGCCAGGAACAGATCGTTCATCCGGGCGGCGGCGCCGAGATGCCCCTTGCGAAGCGCCTCGACCACGTCTTCCCAGCTAAGGCGGCCTTCCATGTCGGCCGCACCGATCTGAACGATCCCGGACAAGGTCCCGGCCCCTATTTGACGGCGGTCACGATGATCTCGACCTTGTAGCCGGGCGCCGCCAGCT
>JBDZVC010000395.1:0-4096 GCA_040255475.1 Phyllobacteriaceae bacterium
AGCCGTCCATCTCGACCAGCAACTGGTTCAGCGTCTGCTCGCGCTCGTCATTGCCACCGCCGAGACCGGCGCCGCGATGACGGCCGACTGCGTCGATCTCATCGATGAAGATGATGCAGGGCGCGTTCTTCTTGGCCTGGTCGAACATGTCACGCACACGCGACGCGCCAACGCCGACGAACATCTCGACGAAATCCGAGCCGGAGATGGTGAAGAAGGGCACGTTCGCCTCGCCCGCCACCGAGCGCGCCAGAAGCGTCTTGCCGGTGCCGGGAGGGCCGACGAGCAGCACGCCGCGCGGGATCTTGCCGCCTAGCCGCTGGAATTTCTGCGGATCGCGCAGGAACTCAACGATCTCCTCAAGATCCTCCTTGGCCTCGTCCACGCCCGCCACGTCCTGGAAGGTGATACGGCCATGCGCCTCGGTCAGAAGCTTGGCCTTGGACTTGCCGAAGCCCATGGCACGGCCGGAGCCAGACTGCATCTGGCGCATGAAGAATATCCATACGCCGAGAATGAGGATCATCGGCAGCCAGGAGAGCAGGATGGAGAAGAGCGAGGACGAACCATCGGATTCGGGGCGCGCATTGATGGTGACACCCTTGTCCTGAAGCTTCTGCACCAGTTGCGAGTCGCCCGGAGGTGCGTAGGTCTGGAAGGTCTGGCTGTTGTCGGCATAGGTGCCGCTGATGCGTTGGCCGGCGATGGTTACAGACTTGACGCGGCCGCCGGAAACGTCGTGCAGGAAGTCCGAATAGGCAACCTGGTTCGACGCACCGCGCTGCTGCGGCGTCTGGAAGAGATTGAAGAGCGCGATAAGAAGGACAGCGATGATCGCCCAAAGCGCCAGGTTACGATAGTTCGGATTCATATTGAGTCCCGTGGGTGTCCTGGTAGGAGGCACCCATCCATCCAGAGTGTGCCTCTAACATAGGGATACGGCGATACAATGCCAAGCATATCCCTTCGTTCCAGTTAAGGCTTTCAGTGCTCCTCATCGGGCCGGTTCCAAGGCCACGGGCAAAGGCGGAAATGGCGCACCGCCAATCAATTCCGTTACCGCAACGGCAGCGGCCAGATCGAAGGAGGGAAGGAGCCGTGCCCATGGCCCGGCGACAGGCGTCGCCGGTGCATGGCCGAGGCATTCGCCTCCGCGCAGCAAGGCCGGTTCGGCGGAAAACGCGGCGCGATAGAGCGCGGGCCTATGGCACTCGTCGGGAGCAGCTCGCGCCTCGGCCGCTTCCTTGCCGAATGAGGCGATTTCTACACTTTCGGGCATTCCGGTTCCGATCCGGTACCGGCCATCCCAGATTTCGCCCACCTTTGCTGCGCCGCAGACGGGAAGTCCGCGCAATTCGCGGCGCAGGTAGAACCCGTCCTGCCGCGCCTCGATAACGCTGCGCGACAATGTGGCGCGCGCATTCGGCGCCGACAAACCGTCGAGAAGCGCTGCCGTGCGCGGCGCATCCGGCAATTGCGGTCGTCCGCCGACGACAGCGAGCAGGATACGCAGCGCGTAGGCGGCTGCCTCACGTTTCTCGCGGGCCGTGAATTCGGGATCCAGCCGGTACAGTCCGGGCGAAACCTTCCCGGCATGCCGCCTGATCAACGCCGCCGCGTCCGCTCCAAGCCGAATACGTTCCGCCGCGGCCTGGCGCATTTCGCCCAGATATCTTTCATCGGCACCGGGATTCTCCGCAAAACCCGAGCGTACGCGTACCCGCTCGTATTTTAGGTCCTTGTTGGAAGGATCCTCATGCCATGCAATATCCCGGGCCCGCAGATAGCAGCGCAGATCCTCCCGGCGGACATCGAGCAACGGACGGGCGATCCACAAGCGACCATCGTAGAGCGTGGCCGGCGCGATGCCGGCAAGACCGCGACCGTCGCCCCGCCGCCTACGCATGGCAAAGGTTTCCAGCCTGTCATCCAGTGTGTGGCCGCTGAGGATTAAGCCGGCGCCGGCTTCTTCCGCTGCCTCAGCCAGGAGGGCGTAACGCGCCTCGCGCGCCGCCTGTTGCAGCCCCGTCGCCGGCTTGGCTTCTTCCCAGCGCATCGTCCGGTGGCGAACGCCGACATCCCTGCAAAGCGCGGCGACCGCCTGCGCCTCCGCCGCCGCCTCGGGCCGGATGCCGTGATCGACCGTCACTGCGAGAAGGCCGACGCCGGGCGCATGCCGGGCGAGATGCTCCTTGAGCAGGAACAGAAGCGCCAGCGAGTCGCCGCCGCCGGAAACAGCGGCAATTACGGTATCGCAACCGGAAAAGTCGATTTTCGAGAACGAGGCGGCGCGAGCCGCCCTGCCCGGAACCTCTAGCACCCCGCGAGCGCCTCTTCCTGCTTGACGCGGTCCTTGAGCGCCGCCGAGGCGCGCGGATAGCGCTCCCCGATCGAATGATAGGTGCCGCAAGCGACCTCGCGCTGGTTCATCGCGGAAAGCGACACACCGAGCTTGAGCAGCATGTCGGGCGCCTTCTTGGACTTCGGATAGGCCTTGTTGGCATCGAGGAATACCTGTGCGGCGTCACGATACCTGTCCTGCCCGAGCAGGGCCTCGCCTAGCCAGAAATGCGCGTCGGCTGCCCTCGGATCGTTGGGATAGCGCTTGATATGTTCGCGGAAGCCGGTTTCCGCCGCCTTGTAGTCGCCTGAAAGGATCAACTGGTAGGAATTGCGATAGAGCTCCTCCGGATCGTCTGTGGCGGGAAGCGCCGCAACTACCGTGCCGTCACGGCCGGCACTGCCGGGCGCGGCCGCGCCCGGCGCTGTAGTCTCGCCGACGACATTACCCTGAGCGTCGAACTTGATCGTACCAAAATTCCGAGGCGGGGCGCCCAGCTTTTCGTTGCCCGGACTGCCGCCTGCGGCAACACCACCGGATGCGTCACCCGACGAGTCGATGATGCTTTTGACGTCGCCCCCGGAAGAATTGGCATCCTGTCCGCCGCGAGCATCGGCAGCGGCATCGGAGCGCACGTCCCGCGCGCCGCGACCGGCGCCGGCATCGGAACGGGCAACGTTGGTTCCGGCATCGGCGCCCGCATCAGTGCGTTTCTTCTCGAGCTGCTCGAAGCGGAACTCGTTGTCCTGCTGCTGCTTGCGCAGCTGGTCCTGCATCTGCAGGATCTGGAAATTGAGTTCCTCGACCTTGCCGTTCAACTGCCTGATCTGCTCCTGAAGATCGTTGATCTGCGGCTCCGCGGCCTGCGCCAGGGTGACGTGGCGGCGCGGCGCCACACGCCGCGCCGCCTCCAGGCCGGAAGCATTGAACGCCAGGAGCGTTGCCGGCATCTCCGCACCCGTCCGGGCGGCATTTTCCTGAGCAAGAAGGGGACTGGCATAGGCCAGCGGCGCCAGCACCGCGAAGCCAATCATCGTCTTGAAGTGCATCTGTCTCTCATTGCCCTTTGCGCTGTTGCGCGGACGTTCCCCCGCCCGCCATCGGCCTTTATCATGGTCTCCAGTTCGGCCAAAATTTGATAATGCCCGGCCAAACGGAAAAAAGCGGCACATGGCCGCTTTTTACCTCGACGAGTGTGGCTTTTTTGCCGCGGATCGCGCGGATCAGCTTCCGGCGCCGTTCAGCACGGTGACCGCGCGGCGATTCTGGTTCCAGCAGGAAGGTGCATCGCAGGTGGCAACCGGCCGTTCCTTGCCGTAGGAGATCGTCTTGATGCGATTGGCGGCGACGCCGCGGGCAACGAGGAAGTCGCGCGTCGCAGCGGCGCGGCGGGCACCGAGCGCCAGATTGTATTCACGCGTGCCGCGCTCGTCGGCATGGCCCTCGACCGTGATGCCATAGTTGCCGTAGCGGTTCAGCCATTGCGCCTGCTTGGTGAGCGTCGCCTGGGCATCCGCGCGGATCGAGGACGAATCCGTATCGAAGAAGATGCGATCGCCGACATTGACAGTGAAATCCTGGCTCGATCCCGGAGCGGCATTGCCGGCGAGGCCGAGATCGGCGGCACTGTTCGGCACTTTCTTGGACGCGCAGCCAGCGACCATCAGTGTGGCGACCAGCGCGATTGCGATCGGGTTGAGAATCTGGGCTGCGATACGGCGCATGACCGCCACTCCTTCGCATTTGCGGGGTTTC
>JBDZVC010000396.1:0-4091 GCA_040255475.1 Phyllobacteriaceae bacterium
CCTCGCGCGGCACCGGCGTGAAATTGGTCACGACAACGACCGGCGGCGCCTCCGGCGCGAAGCGTGCCCAGGCGAAGACCGAATTGTCGCGGTCGTCGACGATCAGCCAGCGAAAACCTTCCGGCTCGCAGTCGCGCGCATGCAGCGCCGGCTTCTCGCGATAGGCACGGTTCAGGTCTCGCAGCAGCGCCCGCACGCCTTCATGCGCCGGCGCGTCGATCAGTTCCCAGTCGAGCGGGCGCGCCTCGCTCCACTCCCGCCGTTGGGCGAATTCCTGCCCCATGAACAGCAGCTTCTTGCCGGGATAGCCCCACATGAAGCCGTAATAGGCGCGCAGATTGGCGAATTTCTGCCAGTCGTCGCCGGCCATCTTGTTGAGCAGCGAGCCCTTGCCGTGAACCACTTCGTCATGGCTGAGCGGCAGCACGAAATTCTCGCTGAAGGCGTAGAGCAGGCCGAAGGTGATCTCGTCGTGATGGTGCCGGCGATGGATGGGCTCGCGCTTCATGTACTCCAGCGTGTCGTGCATGAAGCCCATGTTCCATTTGAAGCCGAAGCCGAGCCCCCCATCATGCACCGGCTGCGAAACTTTCGGCCACGAGGTCGATTCCTCGGCAATCGTCATAATGCCGGGGTGCTGGTCGTAGACGGTCGCGTTCATCCGCCGAAGAAACTCGACGGCCTCCAGATTCTCGCGGCCACCATATTTGTTGGGGACCCACTCGCCGGCCTTCCGCGAATAGTCGAGGTAGAGCATCGAGGCGACGGCATCCACGCGCAGCCCGTCGACATGGTAGCGCTCGGCCCAGAACAGCGCGTTGTTGACGAGATAGGAAACGACCTCCCGCCGGCCGAAATTGTAGATCGCCGTGTTCCAGTCCGGATGGAAACCCTGGCGCGGGTCGGCATGCTCATAGAGCGCAGTGCCGTCGAAATGCACCAGTCCATGCGCGTCGGTCGGGAAATGCGCCGGCACCCAGTCGAGGATAACACCGATGCCGGCGCGGTGCGCACCATCGACGAAGCGTGCGAAACCCTCCGGCTCGCCGAAACGGGCCGTCGGGGCGTAAAGCCCGGTCGTCTGGTAGCCCCAGGACGGGTCGAACGGGTGTTCGGAGACGGGCAGGAACTCGATATGGGTAAAGCCCATCTCGACGACGTAGGGGATGAGCCGTTCCGCCAGTTCGTCCCATGACAGGAAGCCGCCGTCCTCGTGTTTCTGCCAGGAGCCGGCATGGACCTCGTAGATGGAGACGGGCTGCCGGCGGGCGTCGGCCGCCTCCCAGAACGCGCGGTGCGCGGCATCGCCCCATTCGTGCGTCGGCTGCCGGTCGACGACCGAGGCGGTGGCGGGGCGCAATTCGGAGCGGAAGGCGAAGGGGTCCGCCTTCAACGGCAGGCGGGCGCCGTCGCGGCCGATGATCTCGTATTTGTAGGGGCGTCCCTCGCCGATGTCGGGGATAAATATCTCCCAGATGCCGGTGTCAATACGCCGCCGCATCGGGTTGCGGCGCCCGTCCCAGGCGTTGAAGTCGCCAACCACCGAGACGCGCCGCGCGTTCGGCGCCCAGACGGCAAAGTGGACGCCATGTGCGCCCTCGTGCTCGATCGCATGCGCACCGAGCTTGTCGAAGAGGCGCAGATGCGAGCCCTCACCGATGTAGTAGTCGTCCATAGGGCCGAGCACGGGGCCGAACGTGTAGGGATCGGTCACGTCCCATTCGCCCCCGGCGACGCGCGCATGATAGCGCAAGGGCTGACGTTCCCCGATCGACACCCGTCCCTCGAAAAATCCGTCCGGATGCCGCCGCCGCAACTCGCCGACCTCCTCACCGGCCAGCGTGACGGCGATCACCCGCTCGGCGCCGGGCAGGAAGCAGCGGGCGTGGAAGCCATCCCCGAATTGGTGAAGGCCGAGGACCGAGAACGGGTCGCCGTGCGCGCCGCTGACGATCGCATCGACGTCGCTGGCCGGCACAGCGGCCTGCGCGGTTGCTCCCTTCGTATTGCGGCTCTGCTTCATGCGGCTACGGATGGCCCTCCGCCTGCATAACTCGACCGCTGCCGCGGCGTTCCCGGCAAGCGGTCAGACGGTCGGCACGTTCCAGATTTCCTTCGCATACTGCCTGATCGCGCGGTCGGAGGAAAACCACCCCATCCGTGCGGTGTTATGGATCGCCATGGCGTTCCACCTGTCGGGCGTGCGCCACAGCTCGTCCACATGGCGCTGCGCGGCGGTGTAGGCGTCGAAGTCCGCGGCGACCATGAACCAGTCGCGGTCGTAGATACCGGCGATCAGCTCCTTGTAGCGGTCGCGATCATCCTGCGAGAAGACACCTGAAGCGATCGCCGAAAGCGCCTGTCCGAGTTCCGGCGAGGCGTCGATCGCCTCGCGCGGCGCATAGCCTTCGCGCTGCCGCTGCAGCACCTCCTCGGCCGTCAGGCCGAAGATGACGATGTTCTCGGCGCCGACATGGTCCCTTATCTCGACATTGGCGCCGTCGAGCGTACCGATGGTGATGGCGCCATTCAGCGCGAACTTCATGTTGCCGGTGCCAGAAGCCTCCATGCCGGCGGTCGAGATCTGTTCCGACAGGTCGGCCGCCGGCACCATGATCTCGGCGACGCTGACATTGTAGTTCGGGACGAAGACGAGCTTGAGCAGGCCGCGCACGGCGGGGTCGTTGTTGACGACGCGCGCCACGTCGTTGGCGAGCTTGATGATCAGCTTGGCGTTCTCGTAGCTGGGCGCGGCCTTGCCGCCAAAAAACTTCACCCTCGGCACCCAGTCGCGATGCGGCTGCGAGCGCATCTGGTCGTAAAGCGCCACGGCCTCGACGATGTTAAGAAACTGGCGCTTGTATTCGTGGATGCGCTTGACCTGGATGTCGAACATGGCGCTCGGATCGACACGGATGCCCAGCCGCTCGCGCACCAGCGCGGCCAGCCGCTCCTTGTTCAGGCGCTTGGCCTCGACGAACTTCTCCTGGAAGGCGGGATCGTCGGCGAACTTGTCGAGGTCCTTCAGCGCCTCGACGTCGTCCATGAAGCGGTCGCGGATGGTCTGGCTCAGCAGCCCGCTCAGCGCCGGATTGCACTGCAGCAGCCAGCGGCGCGGCGTGATGCCGTTGGTCTTGTTGTTGATGCGGTCGGGAAAGAGCGCGTGCAGATCTCTGAAGACCGTCTCCTTCATCAACTGCGTATGCAGCGCCGAGACGCCGTTGATCGAGTGTGATCCGGCAAAGGCGAGGTTGCCCATGCGCACATGCCTGACGCCGCCTTCGTCGATCAGCGAGATCGCCCGGATGGCGTCGTCGCCGAAGCCGTGCCCGTTGCGCGCCTCGCGCAGCAGCTTGGCATTGATGGCGTAAACGATCTGCATGTGGCGCGGCAGCAGCCGTTCGAACAGGGGCACCGGCCAGCTTTCCAGCGCCTCGGGCAGCAGCGTGTGGTTGGTGTAGGAGAAGATGCGCCGGGTCATGTCCCACGCCTTGTCGAAGGCGTAGCCGTGGAGGTCGATCAGGATGCGCATCAGTTCCGCCACCGACACGGCCGGATGCGTATCGTTCAACTGGATGGCGGCCTTGTCAGGCAGCGAATCCAACTCGCCATACTGGTGCAGGTGGCGGTGGACGATGTCCTGCAGAGAGGCGGCAGAGAAGAAGTATTCCTGCTTCAGCCGCAGTTCCTGTCCGGCCGGCGTGGCGTCGGCCGGATAGAGCACGCGCGCCAGCGCCTCGGCCTTATTGCTCTCGCGCAGCGCGCCGATATGGTCGCCGGCATTGAAGGCTTCGAGCAGGATCGGGTCGACCGCCATCGCCGACCACAGGCGCAGCGTGTTGACCCGCTTGCCGCGCCAGCCGGCGATCGGCGTGTCGTAGGCGACCGCCAGCACCCGCTCCTGCGGCTTCCACACATAGCGCGGCTCGTCGCCGTCGCCGGCTGGCTGCATCTCGACCGCGCCGCCGAAGCCGATCTCGATCGAGCGCTCGCGGCGCTCGAACTCCCACGGATTGCCGTGGTCGAGCCAGGTTTCGGGAAGCTCGACCTGCCAGCCGTCGGAAAGTTCCTGCCTGAAAAGACCGTGGACA
>JBDZVC010000397.1:0-4084 GCA_040255475.1 Phyllobacteriaceae bacterium
GCGCGCAGATGCCGGCGGCGATCTGCATCATGGCGAGCGTCATGATGAAGGAGGGAATGCCGATGATCGTCAGGCCGAAAGCGTTGACCAGGCCGAGCACCGCACAGGCGGCGAGCGCGAGCATGATAGCGGCCCAGCCCGGAAGCGGTACGTTGGCGATGTTCACATACGATTCCTGCAGCGTGAAATAGGCGACCACGATACCGGTGGCGTTGGCGATGGCCGCAATGGAAAGGTCGATCTCCGCGCACAGGATGACGAAGGTCAGGCCGACCGCGATGATCCCCGAAACCGATATCTGGGTGAGGATGTTGGCGACGTTGTTCACCGACAGGAAGGCGGGGCTGGCGAGTGCGAAAAAGGCAACGAGAACGATCAGCGTCGCGAAAGGCGCGATGTTCCGCATCTGGCTGCGTACAAAGGCGAGCACCTGCGAGCCGCTGGTCGCGCGATCGGCTCCTTCAAGCGGAACGGTCATGGAAGGCCTCCCTCACGCGGCTTCGAGAAGCCGGTCCTTGCTGATCTGTTCACCGGCGAATTCCCGCACGATCCGCCCCTTCTTCATGACGAGGATGCGGTCGGCGAGCGACAGCACCGTCTCAGGCTCCGTCGAGACGACGACGATGCCCATCCCCTCGTCGCGTAATTTGCGCACGATCTTCACCACGTCTTCCTTGGCGCCGACATCCATGCCGCGCGTCGGCTCGGCCAGCACCAACACCTTCGGCGGCCATGTCAGCCATTTGGCGAGCGCCACCTTCTGCTGGTTTCCGCCTGACAAGTTCCGCAGCAGCACGTCGACGCGGGGCGGCCGGATGGAGAGGGATTCCACGTGCCTGTTGGCGATACGCCGCTCCTCGGCCGGCTTCAGCCACAGGCGCGCGATGCGCTCAAGCACGCTGATCGACACGTTTTTGTAGACCGGCTCGGCATAGAAAAGCATGGAGCGCCGGCTTTCCGGCACGAAGGCGATGCCCGCCCGCCGCGCCTGGGCGGTGTTCCTCAGCCTGAGCTTTTTGCCTTCGAGCACAAGCGATCCTGTCGCCGGCCTTATCTTGCCGAACAAAGTGCGTGCCAGTTCGAGCTGGCCACAGCCCATGAAGCCATAGACGCCGAGCACCTCGCCGGCGCGCACGTCCAGCGACACATCGGCGAAGGCGCGGCCGGCACCGAGATTACTGGCCGAAAGCACCACCGGCGCTTCGGGCTTGCTGTCGAGGGCGATGTCGTCGGTATAGCTTTCCTCGAGGCCCTCATGGCCGGAACCGATCATGCGATCGATCAGCCAGGCCTTGTCGACCTTCGCGGCCGCTTCGGTGACGACGCGCCTTCCGTTCCGGAACACCGTCACCGTGTCGGAAATGGCGAGGATGTCGTCGAGGAAATGCGAAATGAAGACGATCGAGCGGCCGCTGGCGCGCACCTTCCGCACCACCTCGAACAGCCGTTCGACTTCGGGTGGCGAGAGCGCCGAGGTCGGCTCGTCGAGGATAACGATACGCGCGCCGGAGAAGAGCACGCGGGCAAGCTCGATCAATTGCTGCAACCCGATCGCCAGCGTGCCCATGCGGATGCGCGGGTCGACGTCGATGCCAAGGCTCGCAAGCTGCTCGCGCGCGCCCGTGACCATGCCGCGCCAGTCGACAATGCCGCCATTTGTCAATTGCTTGCCGAGATAGACATTCTCGGCGACGGTGAGGTCGGGAACGATGCTCAGTTCCTGATGCACCATGCCGATGCCGGCGTCGAGCGCGTCGCGCGCGGAGCGGAAATGCACCGGCTTGCCGTCGATGAGCATCTGCCCTTGATACTGCGCATGCACGCCAGCGATGATCTTCATCATGGTCGACTTGCCGGCGCCGTTCTCGCCGACAAGGCCATGCACCTCGCCGGCCTTCAGCACGAAATCCACGTCGCGCAGCGCCGCGACGCCGCCGAAGGATTTCGAGATGGCTCGCATCTCGAGGCGCGGCGGGGCTCCGTCGGCTTTGTCAGCCTCAGTATTCATCCTCGTTCAGCCATATCGCGGGGATGGAGGGCCGGCTTGCGCCGGCCCGCTCGGAACATCAGATCAGGAAGTGGTCTTCCATCCACTGCATGCCTGCGGCATTGGCCTTGGTGACGACCGGGCCGTCGGTGACGACATTCTTCGGAATGCCACCCTCGCCCGTCTTCTCGCCCGCTACCGCCGCGACACCGGCGACGATCGCGCCGCCATGGATGCGGCAGGAAGGATTGCGCACCGTCGCATGCATGCGGCCATCCGCAACCGCGGCCAGCGCCGGTGGCATGGCATCACAGCCGCCGATCTTGATGTCGGTGCGCTTGTGCGCCTTCATGACGTTGTAGGCGGCGAGCGCCATGTCGTCATTGTGGAAATAGGCCGCGTCGATCTTCGGATATTTGGTCAGATAGGTCTCCCAGAGACGGGCGACCTTGGAGACGTCCCAGTCAGCCGGCTGCTCTTCGAGTACCTTCACATCGGGATATTTCTTGACGATCGAATGGAAACCGCGTGCGCGTCCCTGGGCACCGGTATGGCCGAGCGCGCCCTGCGTCATGATCACGTTGCCCTTGCCGCCGATGGCGTCCATCAGCGCCTGCGTGACGGACGAGCCCATGAACTCGTTGTCCGGCGCCAGGAACGAATGGATGTTGATCTTGTCGAGTGGCGCTATGAGCGTATCCATGTCGATGACGGGGATGCCGGCGTCGATCATCTTCTGCACGGGTTGGGTCAGCGTGCCGATGCCGAAGGCCTGGATGGCGACGAAATCCCATTTCTGGGAAGCCATGTTGTCGATGGCGGCGCGCTGCTTGACGGCGTCGAGCTCGCCGTCGAACCACGTCACCTCGACATTGTAAAGCTTGCCCCAGAATTCGGCCGCCTGCTTGCCCTGCGCGCACCATGTCGCCTGCAGGCCGGCGTTGGAGAAGGCCGCCTTGAGGGGCTTTTCCGAACGGCCTGTCGCCGCTGCGGCCATGGCCGGGCTGATGCCGAGCCCGCCGAGCAGCGCCGCAGCAGCACCGCCCGCCGAAGCGACGGTGAGAAAATCGCGCCTGTTGGTCCTGATCCTGTCTGTCATGTCCTTCCTCCCTGATGGGCCCGTAGACAAGGCGGGCCTTGCCAAAACTATGACAGCGGTATCAACGGCCCGCAAGGTACCTTATGACAGCGCAATCATTTTTTCCGGGCCGTTTACTCACCCGCCGGTTTGCCGCTAAGAACCGCCTGAGAAACGGTCTCAAAGATCGCGGTTTTCCACTCGGGTCCCATCATGAACGACAAAGACACCGCCGAAACAGCCGAAGCCCAGGCCAGGCTTCTTTCCGCCGCGCTGCCCTATATGCAGCGCTATGAGAACAAGACGGTCGTGGTGAAATATGGCGGGCACGCCATGGGCGACAACACGCTCGGCCGGGCCTTCGCCCGCGACATCGCGCTCCTGAAGCAATCCGGCGTCAACCCGATCGTGGTTCATGGCGGTGGACCGCAGATCGCGGCCATGCTTGCCAAGATGGGCATCGAATCCCGCTTCGAGGGGGGGCTGCGCGTCACCGACGAGAAGACGGTAGAGATAGTCGAGATGGTACTGGCCGGCTCGATCAACAAGGAGATCGTCGCCCTCATCAACGCCGAGGGCGAATGGGCGATAGGGCTGTGCGGCAAGGACGGCAACATGGTCTTCGCCGAAAAGGCGCACAAGACCGTGATCGACCCAGATTCCAACATCGAGCGCGTGCTCGATCTCGGCTTCGTCGGCGAGCCGGTCGAGGTGGACCGGACGCTGCTCGATCTCCTGGCGCGCTCGGAGATGATCCCGGTCCTCGCACCGGTAGCGCCGGGCCGCGACGGCCATACCTACAACATCAACGCCGACACGTTCGCCGGCGCGATCGCCGGAGCACTGAAGGCGACGCGCCTGCTCTTCCTCACCGACGTGCCGGGCGTGCTCGACAAGGACAAGAAGCTCATCGACGAATTGTCGGTCTCGGAGGCGAAGGCGCTCATAAAGGACGGCACCATCTCGGGCGGCATGATCCCCAAGGTCGAGACCTGCATCGAGGCGATCGAACGCGGCGT
>JBDZVC010000398.1:0-4083 GCA_040255475.1 Phyllobacteriaceae bacterium
CCCGTTTCCTAACGGGGAATGGCGGGCCGGGCAATGACGGAGACCGGGATACGGTGACGCGGGTATTGGGTATCGAGACGAGTTGCGACGAGACCGCCGTGGCGATCGTCTCGCTGGAAGGGGGCCGAAGCGAGGTGCTCTCCTCGGTCGTGCTCAGCCAGATCGCCGAGCACGAGGCCTTCGGCGGTGTCGTTCCGGAGATCGCCGCGCGCGCCCATGTGGAAGCGCTGGACGGCGTGGTTGCGGCCGCGCTCGCCGACGCGAAGCTCGGTCTTGCCGGTATCGACGCCATCGCCGTCACGGCCGGCCCCGGCCTGATCGGCGGGCTGATCGTCGGCGTGATGACGGCGAAGGCGCTCGCCGCCGCCAGCGGCAAGAGGCTGATCGCGGTCAACCATCTCGAGGGCCATGCGCTAACCGCCCGCCTGACCGACGGCCTCGGCTTCCCCTATCTCCTGCTGCTGGTCTCCGGCGGGCACACGCAGATCGTGCTGGTGCGCGGCGTCGGAGACTACGAGCGTTGGGCGACCACCATAGACGACGCGCTGGGCGAGGCCTTCGACAAGACGGCCAAGCTTCTCGGCCTTCCCTATCCGGGCGGCCCGAGTGTCGAGAAGGCGGCTGTGCGCGGAAACGCCTCCCGCTTCGACCTGCCGCGCCCGCTGAAGGGCGAAGCGCGGCTCGATTTCTCCTTTTCCGGCCTCAAGACCGCCGTGCGCCAGGCTGCAAAGGCACTGGAACCGCTGAGGGATGCCGATATCGATGATATCTGCGCTTCCTTCCAGCGCGCAGTCTCCGAAACGCTTGCCGACCGGGTCGGCCGCAGCCTGGAGCGGTTCCATCGGGAGTTTCTCGGCTTTGCCGAACCGGCGCTCGTCGTTGCAGGCGGTGTTGCGGCGAACAGCGAGATACGCGCGATGTTGACAAAACTTTGCCGGCAAAGAGGTTTTCGCTTCATCGCGCCACCGCTTGAGCTCTGTACCGACAACGCGGTGATGATCGCCTGGGCTGGACTGGAGCGGCTCCGTGCCGGCAAGGCGGATGAAAACGCCTTCGACCTGGCACCGCGGTCGCGCTGGCCGCTCGACGAGGAGGCGGCGCCGGCGCTGGGCTCGGGCCGCCGAGGTGCCAAGGTATGAGGGGAGCCAAGGTATGAGCCGGGCGAAGATTGCCGTCCTCGGCGGCGGCGCATGGGGCACGGCGCTGGCGCTCACCATGCTCAATGCAGGGCATGAGCCTCTTCTTTGGGCACGCGACGCCCATATCGTCGATGCCGTCAACCGCCTGCACGAGAACCCGCGTTACCTGCCCGGCGTCCGTCTCGACAAAGCCCTGAAAGCGACCGCCGATCTTGCCGCCGCGCTCGCCGGTGCGGAATGCGCGCTGCTGGTCACGCCGGCACAGGCCCTGCGCGCGGCTTGCGGTGAGGCTACGAGGCACATGCCGGAAGGCGCGCCGGCGGTCATCTGCGCCAAGGGCATCGAAGCGGCGAGCGGCCGGCTTCTTTCCGAGATCGTCGCCGAGGTGTTGCCGGCCAATCCGGTTGCCGTCCTTTCCGGGCCGGGTTTCGCCGCCGACGTGTCTCGCGGCCTGCCGACGGCTGTCACCGTGGCGGCCCGCGACGAAGAACTCGCCATCCGTCTTGCCGCGCTCCTCTCGGCGCCGTATCTGCGCTGCTATTCGAGCAGCGACCTCACCGGCGTGGAGATCGGCGGGGCGCTGAAGAACGTCATGGCCATCGCCGCCGGCGCGGCGTCGGGCGCGGAACTCGGCGCCAGTGCGCAGGCAGCACTTGTCACGCGCGGCTTCGTCGAACTGCGCCGCATCGGCGCCGCCTTCGGCGCGCGGCCGGAAACGCTGATGGGCCTTTCCGGCCTCGGCGATCTGATCCTTTCCTGCGGCTCATCCCGTTCGCGCAATTTCGCCTACGGGCTGGCGCTTGGGCGCGGTGAAAGCCTTGAAGGTAGGCCGCTCGCTGAGGGCGTCGCCACGGCGAAGATCGCCGCCGAGCTGGCGCGGAAGCGCGGCATCGACGCGCCGATCATCCAGGCGGTCGCCGCTCTCCTCGCAGGGCGGATCACCGTGCCGGAAGCGGTGGAATCGCTGCTTTCGCGGCCGCTGAAGAGCGAAGACGCTTGACGCGCCGGACCACGAGGTTTCAATCCCTTCCGACAGGAGTTTTTCCATGCTTTTCGCCTTTATCTGCACGGACAAGCCGGGCCACCTCGGGGTTCGCATGGACACGCGCCCTGATCATCTCGCCTATCTGCAGGATCTCAACTCGAGGGGCGCGCTGAAATTCGCAGGCCCCTTCATAGATGCCGATGGCAAGCCCAACGGCACCCTCGCGGTCATCGAGGCGGAAGATCGCAAGGCAGCGGAAGCGATCGCCGCTTCCGATCCCTACGCGAAAGCGGGGCTCTTCGCGCAGGTCGAGATCAGGGCGTGGAACTGGGTCGTCAACAATCCGGCGGCAGGCTGAGGGGGCAAGCGATGAAATACTGGCTTTTCAAATCCGAACCGGATTCCTGGTCCTGGGAGCAACAGAAGGCGAGGGGCAAGGCCGGCCAGCAATGGGACGGCGTGCGCAATTATCAGGCCCGCAACAATATGCGGGCCATGGAGATCGGCGATCTCGGCTTCTTCTATCATTCCAACCACGGGCTCGAAGTCGTCGGCATCGTCGAAATATGCGCGCTCGCCCATCACGATACGACGACCGACGATCCGCGCTGGGAATGCGTCGACATCCGCGCCGTCAGGGACGCGCCGAAGCCGGTCACGCTGAACGACATCAAGGCCAATCCGAAGCTCGCCGACATGGTGCTGGTCAACAATTCGCGCCTTTCCGTGCAGCCGGTTTCGGCGGCGGAGTGGAAAGAGGTCTGCCGTATGGCCGAGCTCGATCCGGCTCCGTAACGATCCTTGGAGCTCAAGCCCGACAGCGCAGAAACCTTCATCCGCGCCAACACGGCGTCTGCCGCGCCGCCGCATGTACCGGAAATCAGCCTCCGTCTCGCCGACGAGGCGCACGAGCTCTGGAAGAAGACCGAGGAGGAGCTTGCCGAAATCGGCCTGCCGCCGCCCTTCTGGGCTTTCGCATGGGCAGGCGGGCAGGGGCTCGCCCGGCATGTGCTCGATCACCCGGCGCTGGTGGCGGGAAAGCGCGTCCTCGATTTCGCGACAGGCTCCGGGCTGGTGGCGATCGCAGCATGCAAGGCGGGCGCCAGCGCGGTGACAGCCGCCGATGTCGATCCCTTCAGCCGCATAGCCTGCGTGCTGAATGCCGCCGCGAACGGCGTCGATTTCACCTTCACCGGAGACGATCTCATCGGGACCGACGAGGGCTGGGACGTGGTCCTTGCCGGCGACGTCTTCTACGACCGCGAACTGGCGTCGCGAATGGTGCCGTGGTTCTCGGCTCTTCGCCGCCGCGGCGCGGAAGTATTGGTCGGCGATCCCGGCCGGTCCTACCTGCCGAAAGATAGGCTCGACGGGCTCGCGGTCTATGAGGTGCCGGTCAGCCGGGCGCTGGAGGATTCGGAGGTGAAGCGGACGACGGTGTGGCGGTTTGTGTGAGAGACGCAGACTGCGACCTGATTACTCTCGCTCCACAAGGGCCAGAGGGATCACGTATGGCTCTGCCCCCGCAGCCCATGCCAACGTCGTCATCCTCGGGTTTGTCCCGAGGATCTGCCGTGACTGTTCGCCATAATCGTGGAAATCGACCTTCTACCACGCTGGGGCCGCCACAATTATACGACCCGCGCAAGATCCTCGGGACAAGCCCGAGGATGACGGCGGAGAATGTCCGCTTCGACGCCTTATGGCCGTATATTACGCAGGCTTGTCTGACCTAAGCCTACGCCACCTTCTTCTTCGGCTGGATCAGGCCGCGCTCGAGCAGCAGTTCGGCGATCTGCACCGTGTTCAGCGCAGCGCCCTTCCTCAGATTGTCGGAGACGACCCAGAGGTTCAGCCCGTTCTCGACCGTCGGATCCTCGCGGATGCGGCTGATATAGGTGGCGTCCTCGCCGGCCGATTCCAGCGGCGAGATGTAGCCGCCGTCCTCGTGCTTGTCGA
>JBDZVC010000399.1:0-4050 GCA_040255475.1 Phyllobacteriaceae bacterium
ATCCTAATACCTGTCGATGGATTGCTTATCGAGACCGGATCGCTGGCGGGAAATGACCCCTCCAATCCTTCATCAAGTAAGGATTCAGAAGACTGTGCGGCGGGTCGATCTGCTGCCTTCCTTCGGGCCTTCGCCAGGTCTTCCGGGTTCAGTCTTCGATTTTCGGAAGCAAAAATGATTGTGAGCAGTAACGAGGTATCCTCGATAGCCTTTACCGAGTGCGGCTCTCCTCCTTCGAGATAGAGCCACTGGCCAGCGCAGAGCTCGATGGTGGAAGCGGAAAGGCCAAGCAGAACAATCCCTTCCAGGCAATGAAGAGTAATGGGGCCGTCGACTGTATGAGGTTTTATTTCCGTTCCTGTGCGAACAATCAGGCGAACCGCTTCAAACAGCTCGGATTTTGTGATGGCGGTCGTTCGGGCATGGCTCAGTTCGGCGCCCAAAGAACGCAGATCGACAACCTCACCCGGCCCGGCGTGGCATATCGCCATTAATGCAATCTCCTCTGCAAATCGTGGTGGTCAGCGCAGCGATTGTACCTCCGCCACTATCCGCCCACTGTAACCCTCCCGGGAGAAATCCCAAGCCTCGAACGGGAAGACTGACGCAAGTGCCCGTTGGCCGGAAAGCCGACTGCGTGCCGGGCGCCTCTTCTCACGCTTGTTTTCAGCCGAGGTTCATGCACGATGTGGACGTCTTTTAAGGAGAGGCAAATGTACCAGCATATCCTTATCGCTACCGACGGGTCCGAACTCGCTCGCAAAGGCCTTGAACATGGATTGGCGCTCGCGCGGCCGCTTAAAGCAAAGGTCACCGTCCTCACAGTCTCGGAACCGTTGCGCGCGGAAGTTATCGAGGCCGCGCGCCGGGGAGGTTTGGAGGATCCCACCGCTCATTACGACCATCAAATCGATGCGATGATGAAAGAGCGGTTCGCGTTCATCGAGGAACGTGCTGAAGAGCATGGTGTGGCGGTCGATCTCCTCCATGAGGTCGACAGGTCACCCGCTGAAGCGATCGTCAGGTCTGCGGAAGCAAGGGGATGTGACCTTATCGTCATGTCGTCCCATGGGCGGCGCGGCATGCGGAAAGTTCTGCTTGGAAGCCAGACGTCGGAGGTGCTGGTGCATACAACTATTCCGGTTCTGGTAATCCGATAGACAATCACCCAGTCACAAACTCGATCAAAACGGGAGGCACCTGTCGTGTATGAGCACATATTGGCGTGCACCGATGGATCTGAACTGGCAGGCCAAGGGCTCGATCATGCGTTCCGGCTGGCGAAGGAATTATCGAGCAAGGTTACGATTGTCACCGTCACCGAGCCTGCCCCGCTGACGGGCACGGATGCCGTTGGCGGCTGGATCCCCATGCATGTAGACCAACAGCAATATTCATCCGGCCTGAAGCAGCACGCGGAAAAGATCCTTTCGGACGCGAAAAACGCTGCGGTCACGATCGGGGTGGCGGCCGAGACAGTTTATGTTCCCGACGCCTGGCCCGCTGTCGCAATCGTCGCGACGGCCGAAAGCCGTCATTGCGACCTGATTGTCATGGCTTCGCATGGCCGCCGGGGGCTGGGACGTATGTTGCTCGGCAGCCAGACATCCGACGTGCTTGTGACCTCGACGATCCCCGTCCTTGTTATAAGGGCAAGCAAGAGCGGCGACGCCGGTCGCTCTGGCGGAGAATAGCTCTACTGGTCGGTCGCTGTCGCCGGATGAGTTGCGCCTATGTGCGGAAGTTGGTGCGCCCCGAACTAATTTGAGTGGAATACCGATGGGCAATACGCTTGGAGACCTCATCGCTGCGCTCGACCGACCCGGAGTAGCTGAAGACGTTCTGGTTACTCTCGATGCGGCGCTCGCAGCCAGGATTGAGACGCGTGCCGCCGAAGTTTCGATGTCAACGTCCGACTTCGCTGCCGGGGCGGTCCGCGCATTTGTCGAGCAAGCGGATGACGATCTTTGGTTCCAGCTCATGACTGTCATCCGGAAGTCGGAAGATCCCGGATTGTCCGCTGTACAGACCATTCTGCGATGGGCGGTGACGGTGTCCGAAGCGTAACTCAACGGCTCCTCGCGTCGTTGCGCCGATCAAGCGTGAACGGCGGCAAGGACAGTAAGAGGGGGGAAATTTACTGGAATATTGCGCCTCAGCAACCGTGCTTCGACGCACCGGAAAGGTAGTTATGCGCCCAGCCGCCAGGACTACATCGCCTTGATTTGATATCCCGTCTGGAATTCCTTCCATGTTGATACTGAAATATGGGTTTTCTGGCCTTGATGGAGCATTCGACTTGCAGCAGCGTGCTCGGTGTCCTTAACGATCTTCCATGGCTCGGAAACCAGTTCTCATTTTCAAGCTGACACCGGCCCAGATTTCGCTGGTTGAGCGCTTGGCAAAGCCAGGAGGCGGAGAAATCTGGATCTCGTTTCCGCGGCATCCCGAATCCGGCCCCGTCCTTGCCAAAAGGAACGCATCTATTGGCCGTCCGCTTCAGGAGCGATGTTCTTTGTAATCTGGCAGATCATGGCCGCGAGCGCGTTCGCTATTCCCATGGCTCAGATCGGGATGCTTCTTTGGTATGCGGCGTATGGACGACTCTAGCGCTCCAATCGATGGCGGTGTCGATGCGAGGGTGCGGTTGTCCGCAGCTATCGGGAGAAGACTGGCGGGATACCTCGCAGCGGCTTGGTTGACCTTGTTGGAATAGCTATTTCTGGCGCGATCGATCTTCGGGGACAGGGGCAGTGCACTACGCATCAGCGTATTCAACGATCGTTCGCGGTTGCGATCCTGCTGAAATTCCGAATGAGCGACAAAAAGATATATTGTAAATATATCTTTTGAGCGCAATATGCGTGGCATCGAAGTGCGCGGTTTGCGTCGCGGTGTCGGGAGCGTTGATCATGAGCCACATCTCAGCTTTCAGGAACGCGTATCATCATGCCGACAATGGATCGCCATCGAGTCCAGCGCACATCTCGCTCTTGGGGCGGGTGCTGGACCAGTGCGGCAACGTCATGAGCGGCAAGATCGGGGCGCTCGCGAAGAAGCTTGCTGACCACCGCCAGAGGGTTGATCGCGCGGATCTACTATCCGGGATGGACGACCGCATGCTTGAGGATATCGGTATTGATCATGACGACATGCGTCTAATCCTTGCCCGAGCAAAACGTGAACGGAGGCACACCACCAATTCTTATAACGTGGATACTCTATCGTAGTCGCGGTTCGTGCCTCCTCGGAGAAAGGCTTGGCAGGAAAAGCTCCGTCAAAGCGTGCTCAGGTCTGGGAAAGGTACTTGATTTCCTTACGGCCTATCCTGATCGGCCTGATGTCGCGGTAGGAGTGATGGTATTCGTTACCTTGCAAGTCGGGAATTTTCTTGAGCATCCCGTTGGCGAAGCGTCGATAACCTGGCTCATTTTGCTGCGGTCGTCGGTCGCGACTGTACAGCGTGTACCGACACATGTGATCCTAGTTATGGACCCCATCCGGGCATGCAGACAGAGAAAGGTGCGATTTTGCTGTGACACGAATGTCAAATTACGTCTTATCCTTCCAGTGAGGTTATCGTCATGCCCTTCAACGAGCGTTCGAAACATATAACCCAGGGCGTGGCACGCTCGCCCAATCGGGCGATGTATTACGCGCTCGGCTACGAGAAGGCCGATTTCGACAAGCCGATGATCGGCGTCGCCAACGCCCACTCCACCATCACGCCCTGCAACGCCGGCTTGCAGCCGCTCGCCGATGCGGCAATCGCCGCCATCAAAGAGGCCGGCGGCAATCCGCAGGTGTTCGGCACCCCGACCATTTCCGACGGCATGTCGATGGGCACGGAAGGTATGAAATATTCCTTGGTGTCGCGGGAGGTCATCGCCGATTGCGTCGAGACCTGCGTGCAGGGTCAGTGGATGGACGGCGCGCTGGTGCTCGGCGGCTGCGACAAGAACATGCCAGGCGGGATGATCGGCATTTTACGCGCCAACGCGCCGGCCATCTATGTCTATGGCGGCACCATCAAGCCGGGTACGTGGAAGG
>JBDZVC010000400.1:0-4034 GCA_040255475.1 Phyllobacteriaceae bacterium
TGCGGAGAAAGGCGCAGGAACTGATCCTCGGTATGAGCCGCGACCCGATCTTCGGCCCCGTCATCCTGTTCGGCGCAGGCGGCGTAGCAGTCGAGGTGATGGACGACACGGCGGTGGCGCTGCCGCCGCTGGACGATGTGTTGGCGGGCGACCTGATCGAGCGTACGCGCATCGGCCGGCTGCTGGCCGGCTTCCGCGACCGCAAGCCGGCCGACCGCAGGGCGATTGCCTCAGCGCTCAACGGCCTGTCGCAGATGATTGTCGATTTCCCTTGCATAGTATCGGTGGACATCAACCCGCTGCTCGCCGATGCAGAGGGGGTCATAGCTCTCGATGCGCGCATCGAGATCGATCCTGAAGCCGTCGAAGAGCAAGGGCCGAACCCTGCGCTCGCGATCCGCCCGTATCCGGCGGAATGGGAGAAGAAATTTTCGGGCGGCGGCGTGAACTACCGCATAAGACCGATCAAGCCGGCCGACATCGCGCTCTATCCTGACTTTTTCGCAAAGGTGTCGCCCGGCGACGTCAGGCTCCGTTTTCTGGCGCCGCGCAAGGGCTTTTCCGACGAGATGCTGAAGCGGCTTACGCAGCTCGACTATGACCGCGACATAGCCTTCGTTGCGCTGGCGGAGGACAGCGGAAGGCTGGCCGGCGTCGGTCGGCTCTCCTGCGATCCCGACCGCACCCGTGGCGAATACGCGCTGCTCGTGCGCACCGACCTGCAAGGACACGGCATCGGCTGGGAGTTGCTGCAGCAGATCCTCGCCTATGCGAGAGCCGAGAAGATCAGTCGCATCGAGGGCATAGCGCTGGAAGAGAACAAGGCAATGCTGAAGATGTGCCGCGAGTTCGGCTTCACCGTAGCCCATCACCCGGACGAGCCAGGCGCTATGCTCGTTGCGCTCGATCTCGGCTGACAAGGCTATCCGGCCACGCTTCGGCCAGAAGCTCAAGGATCGCCTTGACCGTCTCCGCAGGCTTGTGTGCGGCATCCAGCCGCCGCCAGGCGATTGTGCCTGGGTCGCGCTGCAATTGCCGCGACAGGATGTCGACGGTAGCGTCCGACGGGCCGCCTTTCCGTTCTCCAATGCGCTGTCGCAGCAGGTCGGGAGCGACATCCAGCCAGATACCGAGGAAAGGCAGCGCTCGGTCCTTCGCCGCCTGCTCCATGCGGCCGCGATCTCCCTCCCGGTCGAAGACGGCATCGGCCACGACCGAGCCGCTCGAAGAAAGGATAAACTCGGCGCGCCGGGCCATTTCGCCATAGACGCGCTCCGATACTTCGGATCGGTAAGCTTCCTCCGGTAGCCTCGTCTCGGCCGCTACGCCGTGCATGGCCTTGCGGATGCGGTCGCTCTCGACGATGCGGGCGCCGGGCGGCGCGCCGACATGCGCAGCCAGTGCCTCGGCGATTGTGGTCTTGCCTGAGCCGCTCAGTCCGCCGATGGCGACGAGCCCGGCGGGATACTCGGCCAAAAGCTTCGACGCGAGCTCGAAATAGGCTTTGGCCTCTTTGGCCAGCCTGCCCGATCCCTCGTGACTCTCCTCCGCCTGCGTGGCCGTCACATGCGACCGCACAGCCGCCCGTATCGCCATGAAGAAGGGCAGGAGGGCGAAGCCATCCTCATCGTCAGCCTCGTCCAGGTAGCGGTTCGCGACCAGATTGGCGAGTTCGGGAAAGCCGCGATGCCACAGATCCATCAGCAGGAAGGCGAGATCATAGAGAATGTCGATCGTGGCGATCTTGTCGTTGAACTCGATGCAGTCGAACAGACGTGGCTCGCCGTCGAGAAGGCAGATGTTTCGGAGGTGCAGGTCGCCATGGCAGCGGCGCACCTTCCCGGCCGCCTCGCGGCGGTCGAGCAGGGACGCGTGGCGTGTGAGCGTCGCGCGGAAGGAAGCGTCGAATGCGTCGATTTCGGCTTCGTTGAAGACATGGCTGGTGGCGAAGCCGGCCCGGTTGACGTCGAGCACGCCTTCGATATTCGCCGCGCCGCCTCCCGAATGCACGACCGGCGCGCCCTGATGGAAGCGCAGGATCGCGCGCGCTGTTTCTGTCATCAACGTCGGAGTGAGTTTGCCCGCTTGCGCCATCCGATCGAAAAGGGACGACTGGTCGAAGCGCTTCATCTCCACCACCGCGTCGATCAGTTCGCCGTCACCGTCGAATTCGGGCGTACCGTCCGCCTTGCATATGATGCGCCGCACGCGGAGATAAAGCTCCGGGGCCGTCCTCGAATTGAGGTCGAGTTCCTTTTGGCAGGCGGCGAGACGCAGTCCCGGCGTCGAGAAATCGGCATAGGGCAGCCTGACGGCGCGCTTCATCTTGTATGCTCGGTCGCCTGCCAGGAAGATGTAGGAGATGTGGGTCTCCATTGTCTCGACGGCTGCGCCCCGGTGCGTCGCCGGGTCGGAGAGAAAGGCGATGGCATCCTTCTGTTCGCCCCGGCTCAATGGATAAACCTCCTTGCGACGAAAAGGCCGTCCGGCCTGTGCAAGCCGTGCGATGGCCCGGCTCAACGGGTCATCAGGACGGGAAGCGGCGGCTTCTCGATCATCGCGCTGGTGACTCCGCCGAAGATCCTTTGCCGTAGTCTCGAATGGCCGTATGCACCCATGACCAGGAGGTCGGCGGCCGTGTCGGTCGCGTGCTGGCTGAGGACCGACGCGACGGTGCGGCCCTGGCTCGGCAGGCGGTCCACCGTCACCTTCACGCCGTGGCGCGCGAGATAGGTGGCTGCGTCCGCACCCGGTTCCGCGCCCTGATCCTCGTCGCCCTCGACCGGATCGACCAATACGAGGCGGACCTGATCGGCGTGGGCCAACAGTGGAAGCGACCTCGCAATTGCCTGTGAGGCCTCGATGCGCGAATCCCAGGCGATCATGATCCGCCTCGGCTTTAGCGTCGCGGTGCAGCCTTCCGGAACAAGCAGCAGCGGCTTTCCCGAATGGAACAATGCACCCTCGATCACCTTGTCTTTCAGTTCGCCGGAAGAAAGTCCTTCGGGACCCAGAACGGTGAGATCGGCATAGCGGCCACGCCGGCCGATGGCCTCGTCGGCCCATGCCGTTTCCCGGTATTCGCCGGAGACGTCGGCCGAAATCGCGCTGGCGGCCAGGAAGGCGGAAACCGCCTGCATGCGCTCCTCCAGCGCCTTTTGATCAGCCTCTCTTTCGGCAAGCCAGGCATCATTGACCATGGCGGCATATCCGCCGATCGGCGGCGGCGCCGCGAGCACCACGACGAGGACCGCAAGATGTGCCCCGGCTTCTTCGCAAAGAGCGCTGGCCAGTTTCAGGTCGGTATCGCCGAGGCCGGGACTGGTCACGGTAAGGATCGTCTTGAATGTCATCGGAAAATCCTTGCATAGGGTCGAGTTGTGTCTCCCTATCAGGCGCTTTTTCGGAAGCTTTGCGTTCGATCAAACGAAACCGGCGCCGGCTACATGCCTTCCTTCGCCTGCCGCCCGGAAATCTCTTCGACGAGGATTCGAAAGAATACGTGCTCGGAATGGCCGGACAGGGGCGACGTGACCGGCTTGATGGCGCCTGGTTCCCACCAGCCCGCATGCCGGCTGAGCAGCGACCAGGCGCGATCTCTTTCGCGCTTGTGGCCGATCCGGTCCGGCAGTTCTTCGTAGCGTCCGTCGACGACTACGCTTCTCCACTCGCTGCCGCGTCCGCGCTTTTGGACAAAGACCGAAACCTGCGGATTGGCCCGCATCCAGTCGATCTTCTTTCCCGGCATGGAAAATGCGTAGAGGTGGTTGTCAGAATAGGCGAAATAGATCGGCACGACATAAGGATGGCCGTCCTTCGTGCAGGCCAGATGGCCGAGGCGGCTCGCGGTCAGCAGCTTGGTGCATTCGAGCGTAGTCAGGGAAAAAATGCGCATCTGCCGTCTCCTTGATTTCCTTGAGCTTCCCATCGGGAAGCCATTTCAGGCCGCCGCCAACCGCAGCTGGTCGCGGACCCATCTGACGATCTGCCCGGACGACATCGCGCCCGACTGCCGCGCCAATTCCCTGCCGTTC
>JBDZVC010000401.1:0-4013 GCA_040255475.1 Phyllobacteriaceae bacterium
TTCGTTTCTATGCCGATATAGCTGTCGAGCACGTCCTTCTCCGTGTCGAAGACGGTGTAGCGGGTGCGGCTGAAGTCGATCCGGGCGACAAGCGCAACGTGCTTCGAGGCGTCATAGCCGATCTCGAAATAGAGGCCCTTCGACCGTTCGGCGTTGCCGAGCAGGATATTCTCCTTGTTCTCGTGGAAGAAGCCGGTGCCGAAGGCGAGTTCAGGCGTGCACTGATATTTGGCTTCGAGCTCCAGGCGGCGGATGTAGGAGGCGAGCGCGTCGTCCGTGTCGATCGCTTCGTAGCGACCGTCGAAGGAGCCGCGCAGCGTGACGCCGGCCTTCAATGTCTTCGTCAGTTCGACACGGTAGATGGGGCGGATGCTGTCGTAGCCGCCGCTTTTCTCGTGAAGCGCGGCGGCGCCGAGGGACAGGTCGAGCCTGGTTCCGTCGGCGGCGACGAGACGGGTCAGCCCACGCAGGGTAAATTCGGAAAAGGAGCGGCCGACCGGCGGCTTGCCAAGCTCTTGAACATCCGTGGTTTCGGCGCTGGCCGTCAGGCCGATTTGCTGCCGGCCGATCTTTTTCTGGATGCCGGCGGAGAACTGGAGGCGGTTGCGGTCGGGCTCGATCTTCGTCGTCTGAATGAGATCATTCTGGAAACGGGCCTTGCCGAAGTGCTCCAGCGTGTCGCTCAGTGTCAGGACGAGGCCCATGCCGGAGCCGAGATCGGCGCCGAACTGCACGGCGCCGGAGAACAGGTCGCTGTGGGTGCGCGTGCCGATTGCCAGATTGGCGACGCGGAAATCGTCGCCGATACTTGCCGTGCGCCAGGCAAAGGTTCCACGCAGTTCATAGCGGCCGCCGAGTTTGCGATAGGCCTCGGCAAGCAGGAGCAGGCTGCGATCGTCCTCGATGGAGATACGGTCGTAGCGGCTCGCCTCGCCTTGCGCCGCCAGACGGACATAGCCGTCGTCGAGGTCCAGAACACGCGTCACTGAACCGCGCAATTGAGTGTAGAAGTCGGAGAATTCCAGATCGCTGTCGAGCGCGTTACTTGTGTAGTGCTCTTCGACGGACAGACTTGCCCCATTGGCCGGCTTGCCCGAGGTTGCGGCCGTCAGTGCGGAGTTGGCGGCGGCGCGGATCGAACCCGGATCGGCGAGCGCGGGCTCGGTGAGGAGGAAGACCGCGACGATGCCGATGGGCCAGAACCGCACAAATACAACTCCGGGTACCTGACCCCTCCCGCCAAGGGGGTGGAGTGGCGGGAGGGGGGAGGATATCCGCCTGAAGCGGAAGCCACAGGCACCATTGCCTGCACGCACGACATTATTGCGCTATGATCGTGATTCGGTGCGCCAAATATACAATTTATGCGTGTATATGGTTGTACCAGAATGGGCGATGAATTGGGCATCGCTGGCCGGGCACGAAAACATTATGGGCCGAATTGGCCGCCGTTGATCGTGTATGTGTAGGAGGAGAGGGCGGCGCGCCGCGCCGCGCGAGGTCAGTCCTGCGCTACGGCGCCGACCGCGATGGCGTCCGCGCGCTTCAGCTTGACGCCGATCACCGGGACGAGATCGTCCTCCACCCTGACCGAGATGGTGACCATCATCGTATTGGCGTCCGGCAGCTTGGCCGCCATCGTGCCTTTCAGGGAATTGCGGTTGAGGGCGAAGACGACGGTGCGGCCGTTCACATTGCCGGCCACGACGTCAAGGCCCTGGCCCTTGGCGCCGTCGAGGAACGTCCCGCGGTAACGGCCGCGACCGACCTCTTCCACGGTTGCGTTCATCTTCTGCGTGAAGAGCCCGACACGGCAGGTGCCGTCGAGAACCATGCCGGCATGGTTCTCCGGCGTCTTGCCGGCCAGGTTGCAGGTGAATTTGGTGCCTTTGTATTTGCCGGCAACGACTTCGCCGGGGCCTGTCCAGTGGCCCTCGACCGACTGGAAGAATTTCTGGTCTCTCTCCGAGGCGGCTCCCGTGGCGCTCAGCGCCGGTGAGATCGCGGCCGCAAGGGCGGCCGTCAGGATGGCGGAAAGGACTCTACGCGTCATCGAGGACACCCGGATACGGAACGCTGCAAGAGCGGAACCATGAACAGGAATGGTTAATGCTTCGTCTCTTTTCCTGTGTCCGACCCGACGAAGCGCATATAGCTGGCCGACAATGCGCGAGCGGGCCGGTTACTTCAAGCCTGTTTTTCCGCTTTCTGCGCCGATTCGGCCTTCTTCGCGGTGAAACGCGTCAGTTCGGAGAGGAAATCGCCGATGCGCGGGCGCCTGACTGCCGAATAGGGGAGCGGCCTCACCGTCTCGATGGCGGCGATGCCGATGCGCACCGTCATCATGCCGTTCACCACCCCTTCGCCGAGCCTTGCCGATAGCCGCGCCGCCAGCCCATGGCCGACGATCTGCTGGACGAGGCCATCGCCGACCGCGATGGAGCCGGTCACGGCGAGATGGGCGAGCACGTCGCGGGCAAGGTGGAAGAAGCCGAGCGTACCCGGCCGTCCGCCGTAGAGTTCCGAAAGCCGGCGGATCAGGCGGCCGGCCTCGAACAGCACATAGGCGAGATCGACTATCGCACGCGGCGAGACGGCGGTGACGACGGAGACCCGCTTTGCGGCATCGAGCACCAGCGTGCGGCCGCGCGCGTCGAGTGGCGCCATCAGTTCGGTTTCGGCAAGGCGGATGAGATCGGCGCCGTCGATGATGTCCTCGCGCGTTTCGGCGAGGATGCGGCGGCCGGCTGCCGTTTCCGGTTTACCGGAGACGAAGCCGACCAATTCGTCGACCAGCGCGCGGGCCTCCTTCATGTCGTTGCGGGCGACGGCGTCGGCGCAGCGCTGGCGCAGTTTCTCCACGGAAGCGAGGCGACGGAGTGCCAGAAGCTCGCGCAGGACGATCGCCACCAGCGCCAGAAGCGCGATGGCGGCAAGCGCGAAAGCGAGCCAACCCAGCCAGTCCGAGCGGCTGAAGAGGTCGCGGATCAGCCGGTCCGTCCACAGGCCGATGCCGAGGGAGACGAGGAGGCCGAGCGCGCCGAGGAAGATGGCGCCGAGCCGCGAGCGCCGGCGCGGCGGCAAAGCGGGCGGTGGGTCGCCGGCTCCAGTTTCCTCCAGCGCGAAGAAATCCTCTTCGGCCGGCGTGATCATCGGCAGCGAGGCAGTCTTCACCGCGCGCGGACGCCGATGCGCGGAGGGCGTTTCGGCAGTGCGCACTTCCTCTTCAGGCTCCGGTGGCGCGGATTCGGGCGGCAGGCGGAAGGCGGCCGGCTTTCGGTCGCTGCTCATGCGAGGCGGTCTCCGATCAGGAACTGGAGGGCGCGGTCGAGGCGGATATGGGGGAGGGAGAGCGTCACGCCCTCGGCGGTTTTTTCCAGCTTCGGCGGACGGAAGCGTACGAAACGGATTGGCGGTTCTTCGGGCTTTCCGGCGGTGAGTTCCCTCTTGGGCTCCTCGAAGGCGCGTTCGGGGTCGGCCGGCAGGTCGCCGGGGAATATGGCGGTTTCGGTCTCGCCGTCGAAGGTTTCGCCGCCGATCGTCTCGCCGGCAAGCGGCGTGCCGATGATGACGGGCAGTGTCTCACGCCCCTGTTTCACCGTGCCTTCGCGCGTGGCGCGCACCGCCGCCATCGCCAGAACATCGACGGTGGCGCCTGTAAGGCTCGCGCGGCTTGCCGCACGATCCGCCAGCCGCCTTACGATCGCCTGCAGGCGATCGTGGCTTTCGTGGTGGAGGTGATCGGCCTTGGTAGCGGCGACAAGGATGCGGTCGATCCGCCGCGAGAATAGGTCGGTCAGGATGCTGCCGCGCCCCGGCCGGAAGCAGGCGAGGATCTCGGAGAGCGCACGTTCCAGATCGGCCATAGCGCCGGGGCCGGCATTCAGTGCCTGCAGCGCGTCGATCAGTACGATCTGGCGGTCGAGCCGGGCGATATGCTCGCGAAAGAACGGTTTCACCACGTGGGTCTTGTAGGCCTCGTAGCGCCGCTCCATCGTGGCGGCGAGCGAGCC
>JBDZVC010000402.1:0-4005 GCA_040255475.1 Phyllobacteriaceae bacterium
ACCAGGATGATCATCATCAGCACGATCATAACGGCCGCATAGACGATGGCGATGCCGTATTCGCCGACATCGGCACGGCCGACGATATAGACGGTGGACAGATTGAAGCGTCCGGTCGCCAGGAAGATCACCGCGCTCACCGCCGTCATGGCACGCACGAAACTGTAGATCATCGCGGTGACGATCGCCGGCTTCATCAAGGGCAGCATGACGCGTCTCAGCGTGGCGAAGGAGCGTGCGCCGAGCGTCAGCGAAGCCTCGTCGAGACTCCTGTCGATCTGTCCGAGATTGGCGAGCCCCGCCCTGATGGCGACCGGCATGTTCCGGAAGACGAATGAGATGATAATGATCAGCCCTGTCCCGGTCATCTGGATCGGCGGCACATTGAAGGCGAGGATATAGCTGATGCCGACCACCGTGCCCGGAATGGCAAAGCTCATCATTGCCAGGAACTCGAACGCCGTGCGCCCGGCGAAACGCTGGCGGTCGAGCAGGTAGGCGGTCAGAAGGCCGATAGCGGCGGTGAACGGCATCGAAATCAGCGCAAGCGTCATCGTCATGGTCAGCGACGGCCACGCCGAGCCGGAGAGGAACCAGCCGCCGACGCCCTTCTCGATCGAGAAGGCGGTCAGGAAATATTCGAGTGTCGGCGTATTGTCGCGGCCGATCTGGTGGACGAAGCCACCCATCAGGATGATGGCGTAGACGACCACCGTCAGCACCAGCCACGGCACGGCGATACCGTAGGCGCCGAGCCTCAGGCCGCCCGGCAACGGCGCCGGCACACCGCCATCGCCCTTGCCGCCGACGGTGACGTAGCTCCTTTTGCCGATCCACTGCCGCTGGATCAGGAAAGCGGCGAGCGTGAAGACGAGGAGCACGATCGCCAGCACCGCCGCGCGGCCCTGATCGTGCGCCGCGCCCACCACGGCGAAGAAGATATCGGTCGAGAGCACGTTGAAATTGCCGCCGATCACGAGGGGATTGGCGAAATCCGCCATGCTCTCGATGAAGGAGATGAGGAAGGCGCTGGCGAGCCCCGGCCGGATCAGCGGCCATGTCACGGTGCGGAAGGTGCGCCAGCGGCTGGCGCGCAAGGTCTGCGAGGCCTCCTCCATGCTCGGGCTCACGCCTTGCAGCACCCCGACCAGCACGAGGAAGGCGATCGGCGTGAAGGCCAGTACCTGCGCTATCGTGATCCCGGCGGCACCGTATATCCAACGGCTGCGCGGGATGCCGAAATGTTCCGACAGGAAAATCGTCACCATACCGGCGCGCCCGAAAAGCAGGATCAGCGCGAGACCGATGACGAAGGGCGGCGTGATGATGGGCAGGATGGAGAGCCCGCGCAGCAACCATTTGGCCCGGATCTGGGTCCTGAGCGCGATCAGCGCCAGCGCCAGCCCGAGCACGGTCGAGAGCAAGCCGACCAGTACCGCCACGAAGAGCGTATTCCACGCCACCCCGCAATTGCGCCCGCCGGCAAGACAGTCGAGGCTCCAGATATTGCCGTCGAACAGCTTCTGCCGGAACAAGGCTGGGGCGAAATTGCCGGAATTGTCGCGGACCGCCGAGGACAGGATGGAAAGGAGTGGATAGGCGACGAAGATCAGCAAGGTCGCGATGACGATAAGAAGCGAGCCGACGACAAAGCGGTCGCCCTTGCACCAGCCGCGCCCTGCCAGATCGGCGGCAACCAGCATGAGCATGGCAAGCGCATAGGCGACCGCGCCCCAGCCCATGCCCGGCTGCACCGGCCCCTTGGTTCCGGCAAGCCCGGCGAGCCAGGAAAAGCCCCAGCCGGAATGAACGATAGCGAGCCCCTCGACGGCCATCCAGAGGAGCGCCAGCCCGCCGGCCATGGCAAGGCCGCCCGTCCGCCGTCGCGCCCACAGCCAGGTGGCGACGAGAAGTGGCAGGATAAGCGGCAGGAGCCACGGCGCGCCGTGGAGTCCTTGCAGGGCCGCCGGGCCGTTTGTGCCGAAATCGGCCAGCCAGCCGAAGGAGAAGAGCCCGCCACCGACCACATACCAGGGCAGAATCAGGAACCCGGCCCATGCGAAGAGGAGCCAGGCGCCGACATTGCGCACCGGGAACGTGCTTTCGGGATGCGGTGCCAGCCGCGTCATTCGGCGTCTTTCCCAAGGCGAGGCGTTTCGAGGGGGCGTCCCGCCGGCCGCATCGCGGCCGGCGGATAATCGACCGGTTCAGCCGCCGTTGCGGACTTCGTCGGTGAAGCGCTTCAGAAGCTTGGTCCGCACTTCCGAGGAGCCGTATTTGGCGAAGTCGTAATCGATGAGCTTGATCTTATCGAGGTCCGGCGCTTCGGGCGGCACCGGCGTCGCCTTGTTCGACGGAATCTGGTAGCTGCCGTTCGGCGCGGCGAGTTTCTGCGCCGCCGGCGTCAGCGCCCAGTCGTAGAACTTCTTCGCCTCGTCGGGATGCTTGGCACCCTTGACGATGCTCATCGAGCCGATCTCGAAGCCGGTACCCTCGCAGGGCGACACGACCTTGACGGCCGGGTTCTGCTTGGCCGCGAAGATGATGTCATGCTGGAAGGCAATGCCGACCATGGTCTCGCCCTTGGCGATCGCCTGCGCCGGCGCGGCGCCCGCCTTGGTGTACTCGGCCATGTTCTTGTTGAGCTGCTTGAAATAGTCGAAGGCCTTGTCCTCGCCCATCAACTGCACGATGGTCGCGAGCGCCGTCCACGCCGTGCCGGACGAGTTCGGATCGGCCATCTCCACTTCGCCCTGGAATTCGGGCTTGACGAGGTCGGCCCAGCATTCGGGCGCCTTGAGCTTGCGCTGCTTGATGTCCTCGGAATTGTAGCCGAAGCCCAACGCGCCGAGGTAAATGCCGACGGTGCGGTATTTAGCCCGCTCTGCCTGCTTCTGCGCCCAATCGTAGAGATTGGACAATTCCGAAGACTTGTATTCCTCCGTCAGACCCTCCTCCGCGGCCTGCAGGTGTGGATCGCCCGTACCGCCCCACCAGATGTCGGCCTGCGGGTTGGCTTTTTCGGCGCGCAGCCTGGCATAGATCTCGCCGGCGCTCATGCGCGTCATGTCGACATTGACGCCGGTTTCCTTCTGGTAGGTCGTCGCCATGGCGCGGCACCACGCCTCGTCGACGCCGCAATACATGGTGAGCTGGCGGCCGGCGGCGTGTGCGCTGGCGCAGAACCCGACAGCGGCCAGCACGGCGGTAAGCGCCAGTCCCGGCAGATGGCTGAAGCCGGAGCGGCGCGGACCAGAGGGCATTTTGGTGGTCATCAAGATTTCCTCCCTTGAAAAGCAGTGGCGGTGGCCTTTGAAATAGCAGCGCCGCCGTCGATTCCGATGGTTGCACACGCGTGCACCGTATTCAAGCCGGCTAACAAGCTAACAAGAAGTGGAATTGACCGTAGCCGTACCTTGGCCTTACCAGCGGCGACTGACACGGCAGGGGATCGCATAGGACTCGGAGGAGCCATGTCGCAGAAAGCGGCAAACAAAAAGGAAGCGATTGGGTCGCGACAGGCAAACGAGGCCCGCCCCGCTGTTCGCCTCGATCGCGTGACGATCGAGTTCGACATTTCGGGCGGGCAGCGGTTCCGGGCCGTCGAGCAGGCGGATATCGCCGTCGGCGCACGCGAATTCGTCGCCATCATCGGGCCGACCGGCTGCGGGAAATCCACCCTCCTCAATGCGGCTGCGGGATTGCTTGCGCCCGCGGACGGCGGCGTCGAGATATTCGGCAAGCCTCTTTCCGGGATAAACCGCAAGGCCGGCTATCTCTTCCAGCAGGACGCGCTGATGCCGTGGAAGACGGCGGTGGATAATGTCGCGATCGGGCTGGAGATCGCCGGCACGGCGAGAAGCGAAGCAAAGGAACGCGCCCGCTCCTGGCTGGCGCGCGTCGGCCTCGCGTCCTTCGGCGAGCGCTACCCGCACATGCTTTCCGGCGGACAGCGCAAGCGCGTGGCGCTGGCGCAGGTCCTGATCCGCGATCCCGAAATCATCC
>JBDZVC010000403.1:0-4001 GCA_040255475.1 Phyllobacteriaceae bacterium
CGAGTTTCGTGACCGGCAGCCCGATGATCGCGGACGGCGGGATGTCCGTTCGGCTATTATAGAACGTTGAACGACATCCGAAGATGGGGACACTGGCTGGAGTTGTCTAAACCCGAAATTAAGTTGCTTCAGCCGCTTCCAGAAGGATCGCTTCGCATCGAGGTCGTCCGTCAGGGCGCGTCCTGATCCCGCTTTCGCATCGCGAAGCTCGGTCCAGACGGGCGCATGGTCGCTCGATTTTTCCGGCGGCGCCGCCGCAGTCGACATGGGCAGCAAGGAGCCGAGTGGTTACGCTAGGGCTGAGCAGGAAATGGGGGAGCACCTTCAGGGGTGCCGGCTCCCGGGCCGTCGGCGCCTGATATGTTGGGGCCGAATTCGTCGGCGCGCTATGCTTTAGGGGCGGGCCTCCAGAACCATGTTGAAGGGCGTCTCGGTGGCGCGGCGAAACTTCGTGAAACCTCCGCTCGCCACGACCTCCCCAAGCCTTACTTCGCCGGCTTGGGCTCCGAGACCAAGTCCGACTTCCTGCGATAGCGACGCCGGCGTGCAAATGAAGGTCGAGGCAGCATAGTAAATCCGGCCGACCGGATTGAAATTCGCCGAAAGCCGATCATGGGCAAACGGTTCGACGATCATCCATGTCCCGCCCGGCTCCAGCGCTTGATACACATGCTTGGCTGCGCCGACCGGATCTCCCATGTCATGCAGGCAGTCAAAGAAGGCGATGAGATCATACTTACCAGGGAATTCCTTTGCCGCAGCCACCTCGAACCGGGTATTGTCAGCAACGCCGACTTCTTCCGCTGCAGCGCGTGCCCGTTCGATGGAGGGCGCATGGTAATCGAAACCGACGAAGCGCGAATTTGGGAATGCCTGGGCCATTAACACCGTGGATGCGCCATGGCCGCATCCGACATCGGCCACAGTGGCTCCCCGTTTTAGTTTTTCGACCACCCCGTCCAACGACGGCAGCCAGGACTCGATTAGATTGGCATTGTAGCCTGGACGGAAAAACCGCTCGGTACCGCGGAAGAGGCAGGTGCTGTGGTCATGCCAGCCTAGGCCTTTGCCCGAATGGAACGCCTTCCTCACCTTCTCTTCGTCCAACCATAGCGCTGAGGCAACCTCGAATGCGCCGGCCATGTAGGCTGGGCTGTCTTCGTTGGCGAAAACCTGTTCCTGTTCGGGGCTGAGATAGAAGCTGTCCGAGGCTTCGTCATATTCGACGTAACCCGCGGCCGCTTGCGCAGAAAGCCATTCCCGCACCAGCCGTTCCTGAGTGCCGGTTTTTGCCGCGAGTTTCCCGGCGGTCATCTTGCCGCCTTCGCTCATCGCCGCAAACAGGCCAAGCCGATCCCCCAATAACACGGCAGCGCCCGTTGCGATTGCGCCCAGATCGCCAACCATTTTCCCCAGAAGGGCGTCAAGCTTCTCCTGATTAGGCTCCAACATTGGCTTGTTCCTTCAGCTTGCTGCCGTTGCGTGCCGTGGGCGGCTGGCGAGAGCTAGTGTAATTCCATTCAGTCTCCAGGCTGCTTCAAGAAACGAAGAAGCGCCCGGCCACCTGCTGGTAGCGAGGCGAAAATGGAAAATTCATGCTGAATTACCGGGCCAGAATGACGGAAACCCGGCGCGCGTCAATTCAGCCTATCTGATGAGGGTTTCCTACCGAACGGCTCCGGCGGTACGCCGTGGCTATGGCGGCTACGCGCTTTGGTTCGTCGCGGCGGTTTTGGCTGTCATGGTAAGCGCGGGGTCTGGTGCGCATGCCGGCAACGAGGTTTCGGCACCGGGCGAAAGGGTCCGTGAGTTTAATGCGTTGTGGCGGGAGCGGCGCCGACCGCAGCCGCGCCCTGTCCATTCGGTCTCAGGGATCGCCATCCCAGCAGCGTATCGGCTTGGCCAACTACGTCGGCGGACAATGCTTTCCCAATCCCTCCTCGCAATTCCTGCAACGCTGTTCCTGGCGCAACAGGCCGAACGTGTATTCATTCGTGCCCGTTTGCAACCGAGGGGAGCCCCGCAATCAATGGGGCATGGCTCGGCTTTGCTCGCATATGGCGACCAGGCGGGGTCCGCACCGGAAATTATCATCCTCGCGCAGGATGGCTTCTTGGCCTTCTTTGATCCATCGCAAGGAAGCGCCGTTACGAAACAAGCGAAGTAGGAGCGGCCTTCCGTAGAACGAAGCATTGCTTTGCGATCGGGTGGGGCTGCAACATGTGCCCCGGAGCGAGAAAATGCGCGTCAAGGATTTAATGAAAACGAATGTCGTCACTGTGGCCCCCGATACCAGCGTGAAACACGCTGCACAGATCATGCTGGAGAAGGGGGTCAGCGGGATTCCGGTAGTCGACGACCGCAACCTGCTGGTGGGCATGATCACGGAAGGCGATCTGCTCCGCAGGAGCGAAATCAGCTCTGAAATACATAACCGCGAAAGCGGGAAACGGAGCGTTGCGGAGCAGGCTGCCGCCTTCGTGAAAAGCCATAGCTGGAAGGTAGCCGACGTGATGACCAAGGGGGTCATCGCCGTTGAGGAGGAAGCCACCGTCGGCCGGGTCGCTGCACTCATGGACGAACATCATGTCAAACGCATCCCGGTGACCCGTGAGGGACGGCTTGTCGGCATCGTCAGCCGTGTCGATCTGCTCCGCCTGATCGCAATGGCCGAGCCGGACGATTGTGCGCCCGGTGACGCCGCGATCAGGCGGAGCATTCTGAGCCGGCTTGGCGAAACTGCCTTCGACGACCTCGTAAAGCTATCCGTCATCGTTTCTGACGGAGTGGTGCATCTGTGGGGAAACGTGGGCTCGGCAAGCGGGAAAGAGGCGGCGCGCGTCGTCTCCGAAGGCGTCCGCGGGGTTGCTGGCGTCGTGGACCACACCCGTCTCTCTCCTGTCGAAAGCGGCGACAAGGGGGAGCGACGCTCTGCCGGGCAATGACCGCTATCCTGACAGTCGCGCTTAATCCAGCCGTCGACATATCGGGCGATACGGGGGCGATCCGGCCGACGTTGAAGACGCGGCTCTCGAACGTCCGCTACGATCCAGGCGGGGGCGGCGTCAATGTTGCCCGCGTCGTCAAGAGATTCGGATTGGAGACGGAAGTGCTGTTCTGCGCCGGCGGCGAAACCGGGGAGCTTCTCGACCATCTTCTCGAAGCCGAATCCGTCCAGCGCAAGCGCGTTACGGTCCCGGGACGGACCCGGATCAGTTATACTGTCCACGAGACGGGAACCAGCCTCGAATACCGCTTCGTTCCGGAAGGCGCCAAGATCGGAACGGAAGGACTTGAAGCGTGCCTCGATTACGTGGCCGCGACCGGATGCAAATATCTCGTCACTAGCGGGAGCCTCCCGGAAGGCGCGCCGGTCGATATCTATGCTCGTATGGCAACGGCCACCCGGATCAAGGGAGGCCAGCTCGTGCTGGACAGTTCCGGACCGGGGCTCAAGGAGACAATCCGGCATGGGGGCGTCTTCCTGGTCAAGCCGAGCAGAGGGGAACTGGAGCAACTGGTCGGCCGCGAGCTGGACGAGGAAGGCGCATGCGCCTCGGCGGACATGCTCGTGCGCCAAGGCATGGCGGAGATCGTTGCCGTGACAATGGGCGTCGATGGAGCGGTGCTTGCGAGCCGCGACGGCATCCTGCGTCTGCCGGCCATCCATGTGCGGACGCGGTCGGCGGTAGGCGCGGGCGACAGTTTTCTCGGCGCCATGGTGTGGGCGCTGGCCGAAGGATGGTCCAGGGAGGATGCGTTCCGCCTCGGCATGGCGGCCGGCGCCTCGGCGGTCATGACACCGGGAACGGAGCTTTGCCGCCCGCAGGACGTGTTTCGCCTGTATAAATCGGCCAAGGCATAGACCGAACTCCGACAGAGCAGATTACTTTGGCACCGGAACACCACGCTGAAAGCTGAAAAGCGCCAGCGCCGGGGACGTGCATTTGATGCCGGTCAATGCCGATCGTTTGAGGGCGTTCCATCTTCAACCTGTCGGA
>JBDZVC010000046.1:0-21754 GCA_040255475.1 Phyllobacteriaceae bacterium
CGCCTCAGCACCGATGCAACCCGCCGATAGGCCGAGATTCCCAGCCGCCGGGGACGCGCGGCGGCCTGAACCGGATTGCTACCCTTCGCCCGTGGCTTGGAGATCTGCTTCAACTATGGCCTCCCGCTTGGCGATCCGACAACGCAACGGCCGGACGTTTGCTCGCCTCCCGCAACCTAAGGCTCCTGCCCGGTGCTGGCCACACCACTTTCGCCGGACAGTGCCGCGAAGAGTATGGGCGTGCGCCATCATCCATTTCGCACGTTAACGAACTTCGAATCTTTCGAAAATCTCCGCGCGCAGGAGCCCGTCTCCAAGCCCTGTTCCTGCCGGTAGGACGAGCTTGCCCTCCTTTACCTGCGGGGCGTTCTCCAGCAGCATCTCGAATAGCGGATTGGATTTCGAATCCATCTCCAGCCACGACATGCCGTCGAGGGCGGCGCTGAGATGGGCGCTGGCATAAAGTCCCACCGGCCCACCATACATGTGCAGGCAGGCGCGCGGACCCGACTCGACGATCGCGCGGCATATGTCCCGTCCTTCGCTTATACCGCCAGTCTTTGTGATGTCCGGCTGCGCTACGTCCGGACGGACGACACTCAGAATTTGCCGGAACCCACCAAGTCTGTAGCTGTTTTCGCCAAGCGCCACCGGCGGACGGACGGCCTCATCGCACCATCGGGCGTAAGCGTCGAGATCGTCCGCCAGAAAAGGCTCTTCCAGCCAGTCGAGCGACAATTCGGCCAGCGGGCGCGCGAGCGGTATCAGCGTTTCGAGCCTGAAGGATTGCGTGGCGTCAGCCATCAGCGGCCGCACGCCTGCGACCGCGCGGGCTTCGCCGAGGCGGTCGACGATCGCGGGATCGTTGCCGGGAATACGAAACTTGAAGCGTGTATGACCCTTCGCCGCCATCTCCTCGATGGAGCCCGGCCGCGAGATCGGCAGATTGGTGGCGTAGACATCCACGCTTCGCGGCGACGGTCCGCCGCGAATGAAATCGGCGAGCGGCTGGCCGGCGCGCCGGGCCGCCGCGTCCCAGAGCGCGATATCCACACCGGCGAGCGCCTGCTGAAATGGCCCCACCGCACCAAGCTGGTTGGCAAGCGCCCTGAGCTTGTCCGCGAGCATCGCATAAAGTCGCGACGGATCGTCGAGCTTCTGTCCCACGAGCAGCGGACGGATCACGTTGACAAGGATATCAACCCGGTCCCTACAGCCCCAGGGCGGGAAGTTACCCCAGCTCTCGCCTATGCCCCAGGCGCCATCGCTCGTTTCGACGCGAACCAGTATGTTGTGCCGTGTCGTCACCGTTCCGAATGGTGCCACGATCGGGTTCGCAAGCGGCGCGGCGACGAGCGCGACCCGCAGCTTCGTGATGGTGGGAGCGTTCAAGAGGCCGGCTTCCTCCTTATTGGTTGCATATCTCCTCTGCCTCGCCCGCCGGTATGCACCCGGTCGCTTGATGCTGTCACTTGACGGCCCCGGCGATCCGTCCGGGCGATATCCTGCCCTGTATCGGAAGGAAAAGCAGGAAGACCGGCAAGGTGGTGACGACCGACGCCGCCATGACCGCGCCCCAGTCGACATTGTCCTCACCGAAGAATTGATAGAGGCCGAGCGGCAGTGTCTTGAGTTCCGTCTGGGTGAGAAAGGCGAGTGCGAAGAGATATTCGGTCCAGCAGAGCAGGAACGCATAGGTGGCGGTCGCAACGAAGCCGGGCAGCATGACCGGACAGATGATGTACCAGATGACCTGCCAGCGCGAGGCGCCGTCGACAATGGCCGCCTCGTCGAGACTTTTCGGCACAGTTACCAGATAGCCGACCAACATATAGACCGAAAACGGGATCGTGAACGCCGTATAGGTAAGGATCATCCCGATATAGCTATTGATGAGATGCATCGCGGCGAAGGCCACGAAAAGGGGATTGATCAGCACGATCCAGGGAAACACCTGGCCGAACAGGATGCCCGTGAAAAGCGCGCGCTTGAAGCGGAAGTCGAAGCGCGAGAAAGCGTAGGCGGTCATGATGGAAAGGACGGTCGACGCCGCCGTTGCCGCCACGCAGATCACGAGGCTGTTGACGATGAAGCGGCCGAACCCGCTTTGGAATATCCGGACGTAATTGCGGAAAGTGAATGTTTCCGTCGCCGACAGAAGTCCGCCGCCGGGGCGAAACGAGCCGACAAGAACGTAAATGGCGGGATAAACGAGGATGAAGAGCGTCAGGATGGCAAGCAACGCCGCGACGAGCAGTGCCGTCGCGCCCGGATCGCGCCAGTGCCGGGAGGAAGCCGGAGCCTTCACAGCGTCTCCTCCAGTTGCTGCCGGGCGACCAGCCTGAGATAGAGAATGCCGAAGGCCCCCATGATGAGCGCCATCACCATACCGATTGCGGAGCTGTATCCGAGCCGGAAATCAATGAACGCCTTCAGGTAAATCTCGGTCGCGAGCACGTTGGTGTAGGTGCCCGGCCCGGCTCCGGTCGCCAGCCAGACATAGACGAAATTGTTGAACGACCAGAAGACCGACATCAGCCCGAGCACCAGGATGGCCGGCATCAGGAAAGGCAGGGTCACGAAACGAAACTTCTGCCAGTTGGTCGCTCCGTCGAGTTCGGCGGCCTCGTAATATTCGTCGGGAACAGTCTGCAGGCTGGAGAGCAGGGAAAGCGCGATCAGGGGCACCGTGTTCCAAAGCATGATCGCCACGATGGAAGGCCAGACGGTGCGCATATCCGCCAGGAATGCGATCGGGTGGTCGACGATCCCAAGTTGGATCAACGCGTTATTGACGGCACCATTGCGTTCGAGAAGGAAGCGCCAGATGACAACCGCGACGATCGGCGGAGTGGCCCAGGGAATAAGGAGCGCGAAGCGCGACACCGCCGCCAACCGCAGGAGCTTCAACGCGCGGGTGTTGAGCAGGAGCGCGATGCCAAGCCCCATCAAGAGGCGCAGCAGCACCGAAGTCGCCGTAAGCCAGATGAAGGTGTTGAACAGGATGTGGCCGAGATCGCCGCTGCGGAACAACTCGCGGTAGTTCGCAAAGCCGACCCAGTCGCCGCCCTGCTTCATGCCGAGCAGCGAAAGGTCGGTGAAGCTCATGTGCAGATTGTCAAAGATCGGATAGCCGTAGAAGAGCAGGAGAAGCACTGTCGTCGGCAGAAGCATCGTCATGATGAAGAGTCTGTCGCGCATGCTTCTGGGTCGGCCCCTGGTCTTCAACAAAAGGGCGGCCGGCGTGATGCCGGCCGGTCGATGGTCGCGCCTTCGGCGATGACTATCCTATCAGCCTTTTGCGGCCATCTGCTTCTTGATTCCCTCCAGCAGGCCCTTCGCTGCCTCTTCGGGTGCGGACTGCCCGGAAAGCGCCGTTCCGAACGCTCGGTCGGTCAGGTTCCACATCGTCCCGATCGGCACCGGCCCATCGGCATAGGGTCCCCAGGTGCGAGCATACTGAAACTGTTCGGCGAAACCCTTGAGCGGGGCACCGAAGTCGATCTTCTTCAGGAGCGAGTTCTGCGCCGGGAACTGTGTCCGGTAGTATTTGGCGAAGACCTGTTCGGACGCCATGAACTTGGCGAACTTCCAGGCCTGCTCCGGGTGCTTGGTATTGGCGTTGATGACCAGCATACGACCGCCGATCATTGAGCTCTTGGTGTCGCCCGGATGCGGGAAAGGTCCGGAAACGAAGGGAACCGGCTTGCCGGGATTGGCATCCTGATAGGCCTTGATGATCTCCTTATAAGTGTTCGGCGGCATGGCCCCCATAGCCTGATTGCCGGACACCAGCGCCTGCATGATCGAGGGATCATGTGCGTCGCTGGCCGCCAGGTTGGACTGCGGATTGTCACCGCCGTCCATGTACTGCTTGAAATATTTCATCGAATCCGCAACGTCCTCGGGCGTCACGCCGATGCCGTAGGATCCGTCTGGTTTCTGCACGATCAGCGCCTTGCCGTGCGACCACCAGTAGAAATTGGCGAGGAACCAGATGGCGCCTGAAGCCGAACTCCCCGCGGGAAATCCGAAGCCTGCCTTGCCGGTCTTCTTGTAGACTGCGGCGCTGTCGGCGCGGAGTTCATCCCAGGTTTCGGGCAGCTTGTCGATGCCCGCCTGCTTCAGGAGGTCGCTGCGGTAGACCATCGCCCACGTGTCGGTCGTCCAAGGAAGACCGTAGATGTGCCCGTCATTGCCCGTGGCGAGATCCTGCGAGATGAAGTCGCCGAAGCCGTTCGGCGGGGCGTCCTTCTTGAGGAACTCGTCGAGCGGCAGTGCCGCTCCGGCCTTGCCCATCTCCTTGACCCAGACCTGCGCGCTATGGATGACGTCCGGACCCTGCCCGACCGCTGCCTCGCGCAGGAACTGGTTGCGCGCGTCCTTCCAGCCTATGCGCTGCAGGTCGACCTTGATATCCGGGTTTTCTTTCTGGAACTCGTCGATCGCGCCCCTCACCTCCTGCTCGGTGTCGTTGAAGCGGAAAGTGATCGTGACCGGGTCCGCCCCGGCGGCGTGCATCGTTCCGAGAATGGCCGCACCGGCAACGAGCGCGGCCGCGAGCGATTTGAGCATGGCATCCTCCCAGTTGCCCGCGGTCCGGACGATAGCGGCAAACCGACGGAAGTTTGCTTGCATGACAGGCCGCGTCATTAACAGAACCATATGTAATCCTGTTAATGCTGTCAAACGCGATTCTTCGCCATTTCCAACTGTGATTGACGCTCTCCGAAAACAGAACTAGCAATAGGTCTGTTTTGATGAATCGAAAGGCGCGATCTTGCGGCCGACGATCGACGCTCACCATCATCTGTGGCAACTTGGCCGTTTTCCATATGCCTGGTTGGCTCCGGATTCCCCTCGCCGTCCCTTTGGCGACCACAGCCGACTGAAGAGCGACTACCTCGTCGCCGATTACCGGCGGGACATGTCCGGTGCGGGCGTCGTCGCCTCCGTCTTCGTCGAGGCGAATGCAGGTGCTCCCGGCGCGGAGGAGGCGGAATGGGTGGACGCCGCGGCTACCGACAGTTCTTGTCCTGCCGCGGCGATCGGCAGCGCGGATCTGCGCCGTCCCGATATCGCCGGCATCCTCGACGAATTCGCGCGTTCGCCGCGTATGCGCGGCATCCGAATGTCGCTCTGCTGGGACGAACGGCCCCAATGGCGCTTCATCGACAAGCCGGATGTCATGCTGGCAACGGAATTCCGGCATGGGCTGAGGGAACTGACACGTCGGGACATGATTTTCGACGTGCTTGTCGTCCCCGGTCAATTATCGCAACTGGCCGACCTTGCGGACGCCAATCCGGACCAGCGGATCGTCATCAATCATCTTGGCACCCCCTGGTTCGAGACCGCCGAAGACAAGGCGACATGGACGGCGGGAATGCGCGAATGCGCCCGCCACGCGAATATCAGCGTCAAGCTTTCCGCTCTCTGGCCGCTGGACCGACAATGGCGGCCCGACCGGATCGGCGGTCCGGTCAAGCTCGTCGTCGACCTGTTCGGGCCGGAGCGCTGTCTCTGGGCAAGCAACTATCCGGTGGAAAAATTGATGTGTCCGGTACTCGACCAGATCCACCACCTCGAGACAGTTCTGGAAGATCTGTCCGAGGGAGACAGGGACATGATCTTCCGGCGAACGGCGGCGCGTATCTACGATATTCCGCTTGCGATCGGCGACGAACTGCAGACGCGAAACCGTGAAACTTCCGGAGCCACCGGCCGGACCTGAGCATGGACACGTCAAGACGGCCGGGGCTCGGCAGCCTGGCGAAGGGACAAGGAGTGTGACGAAAATGGCAATGGACGATCAAGCGATCGATAATGAGCGGCGCTTGGCGGCCAGGTTCTCGATGGCCGGCCGCAAGGCGCTTGTGACCGGAGGCAGCGTCAGCATAGGCTCCGAGATCGCGCTTGCCTTTGCCGAAGCGGGAGCCGACGTGGCGATCCAGCATGCACGCACAGCGGACATCGCCTTCGGCCGCACCTCCGCGGCGGAGGAAATGGTGGCCGCGATATCCGGACGCGGACGCTTGGGCGTCGCCATCGAGGCGGATTTCTCCCGGCCACACGAGGCCGCCCGCAGCGTCGAGGAAGCAAGCCGTTTCCTCGGCGGCCTTGATGTCCTTGTCGTCTGCGCATCGATCCAGTTCCGCACGCCCTTCGAGAAGGTGACCGAAGACCAGATCGAAAAGCAGATCCAGGTGAATTTCCGAGCTACCGTCGAGCTTCTCCAGGCTGCGCTACCGGAGATGCGCCGGCGTCGCTTCGGACGTATCCTGACCATCGGAAGCGTGAATCAGACGGCGCCCGAAAGCGTGCTGTCTATCTATGCTGCGCTGAAGAGCGCGCAGCATAATCTCGTCATAAACCTCGCCCGCGAATACGCAGCCGACGGCATCACGATCAATAATCTTTCGCCGGGCCTTGTCGCCACGGAGCGCAACAAGTGGCGGCGCAAGGATGCCGCGGCATGGAAAACCATCGAAACCGCCTGCAGCCCCATGCGGCGGGCGGGCAGGCCGGCCGAGATGGCAGGTGCCGCTCTGCTCCTATGCTCCGATGCCGGCAGCTACATCACGGGGGCCGATCTCCAGGCGACCGGCGGCCGCCACCTCGCCTGGCAACCACCGGAAATTCCAACCTCCTGACCTATCCGGCGAAGGCCGGCTCCGGCAAGCCACGCACACCGGGTTCGATGGCGAGAAGCGCGCCTGCCAGAGGCTCGGCCGCGAGCGCGGCCGCATCGAGCCCCTGCCGCGCGGTGGTGATATAGAGCCGATCAAGCCTGTCGCCGCCGAAGCTGCATGACGTAGGCCGCGAGACAGGCAGGGGATAGACGACATGGTCCGAGCCATCCGGCGCGGAGCGGACGATGCTCCCCCCGCCGAAACGCGCGTTCCAGATATAGCCCTCACAGTCGACGGTCGCCCCGTCCGGCCGGCCCGGGACCAGCGCAGGCGGAATGACGGCACCGAGGCGATGGAAGGAAGGGCCGGTGCCGGTCATCTCGAAAGCATCGAGACTGTCCTTCGGCGTGTCGGCGAAATAGAAACGCTGCCCGTCCGGCGAAAAGCAGATCGCGTTCGGAATGGTCACGCCGGAAATCAGTTCGACCGGGTCGCCCGACGCATCCAGGCGATACAATCCACCCGTACTCGCCTTGCCGAAATCGCGCATGCGGGTGAACCAGAGGCGACCCTGGCGGTCGCAGCGCGCATCATTCGTCCGGTCGTCGGGATGCCTGCCCGGGAATTCGAGATACCGATCGAGCGGTTGCGTGCCGGGATGGAACGAATAAAGGCCTGATTGCAGCCCGACTATGACACCGCCCGATCCGCGCAGCACCACCGAACCGGCGAGTTCCGGCATCGACCATCGCTCCACCTCTCCGCTTCGCGTGTCCAGCCGGAAGAGCGCGGGCGCCCTTATGTCCGTCCAGTAGAGCGCCCGCTCGCACTCCGACCAGACCGGCGATTCGCCAAGCACGTTTTCACACGGCGCGGCGACATGCACCCTGACCTCGCGACGGGAGACTTTGGGCGAGTGCATGAATTATCGGACCTTGCGCGTCGAGTTGCGCACGACGATTTCGAAGCCCATGTCCACGACCGACCCCTCGACCGGCTTGCCGGCGATACGGTCGAGCAGCAGTTCGGCCGCCCGCGCGCCGATCTGCGGATGGGGCAAACGGACCGTGGTTAATCCCGGCTGCACGTAGGCGGCCAGATCAATATCATCGAAACCGGCTATGCCGAAATCCTTGGGGACACGCAACCCCCGCCGCTGGCACTCGAACAGCGCCCCTATGGCAACGAGGTCGCCGCCGCAGAACAGTGCCTCGACATCCGGCCTCCGCTCCAGCAACTCACCAAGACTTCTGGCGGCGCTGGCAAGATCCATCGGCACCTCGGCCATGAGCGCCGGGTCAGGATCAAAGCCGTATGCTTCGACCCCGCGCCTGAAACCCGCGATGCGGCCCCTCTGCCGTTCATTGTCCTTTGTGGGAAGACTGAAGAACGCGACCTTCCGGTAACCGCATTCGGCGAGATGCCGCATCATCGCGAAAGATGCGTCGACGTTCGAGAACCCCACGACCATATCGATCGGCTCTCCGTCGAGGCTGGCGATCTCTACCACCGGCACCCCGCTTTCCCTGAGCATATGCCTGGCGCGGTCTGTATGCGTGGTGCCCGTAAGATAGATGCCATCGGCGCGCCGGGAGAGAAATTCCAGGATAAGGCTTTCCTCTTCGTCGACCGAGAAATTGGAGCCGCCTAGAAGCAGCTGATAGCCCCGGCTTCTCAGGACGGTCGCCATGCCACCGGTGAACTCGGTCGCCACCGAACTTTGGAATGTCGGGATGATAGCGCCGATCAGCCGGGTCTGGTTGGAAGACAGGCTGCCCGCCACCCTGTTCGGTATGTAGCCGAGCGCAGCAACCGCTTCCATGACGCGCTCGCGCGTCGCCGGCGCCACCGTGTGCGGAAAACTCAACGCGCGCGAAACCGTGATCGGCGCGACCGCCGCAAGCCGCGCCACCTCCCGGACCCCGATCCGCTTCGTCTGGCGGGTGCTGTTTTGCTTTTCCCCTGACATTGAGAATGAGGTTCTAGCAGGTTGTCTTGACTCGACAATATGATACCGGTACCATGAATGCAACATTGACGGGTTTCGGGAGGATTTTCGTCGGTGAAGGCAGACGCGTTCAGCGGAAGGGGCATGCCCGTCGGGCCGGGCCGCGTCCCGCCGGCCTTCAAGGCCGGCCGTGCCTGGAGCATGGCGGCCGACATTGTCGTCTATCTGCGCACGATGGCGGTTTTCCTTATCGTCTGGCAGGGCGCTGCAATGTGGATCGCCAATCCGATCCTGCTGCCCACTCCGGTCGACGTCGCCTGGAGTTTCGTCGACCTCGCCGGCACCGGCGAGATGATGACCAATGTCGTCGTCAGTGTCCGCCGACTGGTGCTGAGCTTCCTGCTTGCGGCCGTCATCGCCGTGCCGCTCGGTTTCGCGATGGCGTTGAACCGTTTCCTCTTCGACATGGTCGATCCAACGGTGGAATTGCTGCGTCCGATCTCCGGCATCGCGTGGATTCCGCTCGGGCTGTTCATCCTCGGCATCGGCGATGCGTTGCCGACGGCAATCATGTTCTACGGCGCCTTCTTCCCGCTCCTTATCAATACGATCACGGCTGTGCGCTCGGTCGACCGCTCCTACCTGAATGCAGCACGCACACTCGGCGTCGGACGCACAACCGTCCTCACGCAGGTGATCGTGCCTGCCGCCCTGCCCGGCATCCTTGTCGGTGCGAGGCTCGCCGCCGGCGCCGGCTGGATGTCGATGGTCGCAGCGGAGCTGATCGGCGCGCCTTCCGGGCTCGGCTTCGCGGTCGAATGGTACCGCGAACTCCTGATGACGCCCAAGGTGCTCGCATTCATCGTGCTCATCGGCCTGATGGGCTACCTGTTCGATCGCGCCCTGCGCTATCTCCAGCGTAGCCTCACCCGCTGGGCGGAACCGAGGAGCGCCTGATGGCAAGGGTGATGGGCTCTCCCCTGCTGCGTGCGGCGATCCTGCCGGTTGTGCTGCTGGTGATCTGGCAACTGACCGTCACGCTCGGCGCGCCCTCGCCGCGCGCGCCAATGCCTACCCTTGTCGCGGCCGCCGCGTGGAGGCTCGTGGTCAGCGGGGAGATTCCGCTGGCACTCCTGCAAAGTCTTGGGCGCGTGCTGGCCGGCTTCGCCTGGGCCGCCGGTCTCGCATTGGTGCTCGGCGCGTTGATGGGCACCTATCGCGCCGTCGACAGGTCCATCGATCCGCTTGTCGAAAGCTTCAGGCCGATCGCTCCGATCGCGCTCCTGCCGCTCGCCATATTGTGGTTCGGGACGGGCACGCCGGCCGCTGCCTTCATCGTCGGCTACGCCGCCTTCTTCCCCATGATCGTCAACACGGTTCATGGCGTGAAGAGCATCGACCCGCAACTGATCCGCGCCGCCCGAACGCTGGGCGTCGATCGTCTCACCATATTGAGGACGGTCGTCGTGCCTGGAGCGCTCCCCTACATCTTCGTCGGCGCCCGCCTCGCGCTCGGCGTCGCCTGGACCTCGATCATCGCCGCAGAACTCGCGGTCGGCGCCAAGGCCGGCGGCGGCTCCACGGGCGGCATCGGCCAGATGATGTTCGTCTTCTACGCCTACAGCGTCGATCTGAACGGCATTATCGTCTGCATGGTCGCCGTCGGCATCGTCGCGCTCGTCATCGACCGCGGCCTGCGGCGGCTCGAATACTGGATGCTGCCATGGAAACGCTGAACGCCTCCCAGCCGAAGCTCAACTTGCGCGGTGTGCGCAAGGAATTCGTCCTGCCCCGGACCGGCGAGACGACGGTCGCACTGGAAGCTGTCGACCTCGATGTCAGGCCCGGCGAATTCCTCTCGATCGTCGGGCCTTCCGGCTGCGGCAAGACCACTATCCTCAACATGATCGCCGGGCTTACACGGCCGACGACCGGAACCATCACGCTCGACGGCAAGAAGATCGAGGAGCCGGGCGCCGAACGAGGCGTCGTCTTCCAGGACTATGCGCTTTTCCCCTGGAAGACGGTCTGGGAGAACATCGAATTCGGCCCGCGGTACCGCAAGGGTTCCGGACTGACGAAGAAGGAACGTGACGAGCGTGTCAGGCATTTCATCGATCTTGTCGCGCTGACCGGCGCGGAGAACAAATATCCCTATGAACTCTCGGGCGGCATGCGCCAGCGCTGCGCTTTCGCCAGGGCGCTTGCCAACGATCCCGACGTGCTTCTGATGGACGAGCCCTTTGCCGCGCTCGACGCACAGACGCGGGTGATCCTGCAGGAGGAACTGCTGAGGGTCTGGGGCGAAACCGGCGCCGAAGCCGAGCGGCGAACGGTGGTCTTCATCACGCACGGCATCGACGAAGCGGTTTTCCTTGCCGACCGGGTCGTCGTCATGAGCAGCCATCCGGGCCGCATCAACGAGATCAAGCCTGTCGACCTGCCCAGGCCGCGCAGGCCCGAAATTCGTTCCAGCAGCGCCTTCCAGGCGCTCGTCGACGAAATCTGGCAGCTCATACGGCATGAAGCCTACGCCGCCACGGTAAGAGCGTGAGCCGGAACCGGCCCATGAAGGCCAAATATGGAGGAGACGAAATGACCAGCAGGAAAGCTACCACGATCAACCGACGCAAGCTGCTCGCGACCGGCGCGGCGGGCATCACCGCGGCGGTACTCTACCGTCCATCCGTCGCGCGGGCGGCGGAAGAGGCTTCCGCCTCGGTCGGTCGCCAACCCTGGGCAGCAGCGAACTCGCCGATCACGGAATACATGATGCAGAACAAGCTTTTCGAGAAGCATGCGGAAAAGCAGGGCTATCAGCTCAAGGTCGACTGGCGCGACTATCCTTCCGCCATGCCTCAGGTCGAGGCCTTCGTCAGCAACAATCTCGATCTCGGCATGTGGGGCAATACGCCGATCATCCGCGGCATCGCCGCAAAGCAACCCTGGAGCATCCTCAATGTCGGCGAGGGCCATATGCGCTTCGTGCTCGCTACCCGGCCCGACAGCGGCATCCGCAACGTGCAGGACCTGAAGGGGAAGACAGTGGGCGCGCTTCTCGGCGGCGACCCTTATAACGCCCTCTCTCAAATCCTGCTCTATCAACTCGGCTCGGGCGATCCGAAGGCGAACGACATCAAGATCGTCAACACGCCCACCCAGGCGCAGGCCGCTACCGTGCCGACGGGGCTCGATGCGGCGGTCGTCATCTATCCGGCCTTCCTTAAAGCGCAGAAGGATGCCGGCATCGTCGGCATCGTGAATTCCTACGGAACGACGGAGGATCACTATAAGGGCCCCGAGGGCGAAGGCGCCGGCATCCAGCTTCCGTCGGTGAAGAAATCGCCCTTCTATCCGGACGGCTATTACCTTCACCGTTCCATGTGGATGGCCCAGAACAAGTTCCTCGACAAATACCCGAAGCTCGCGGTCGCCTTCATGAGCGCGCAGCAGGAAGCCGTCGAAGCGCTTTGCAAGATGGATCCGGGCGACGTGTCGCAACTCGTCAAGAAATATTGGGAACTGCCGCCGGATCTCGGCGCGAAGGTGTGGAAGGACGACGTCCTCTATGCGCGCAAATGGGTATGGTCGACGCGTGGCGACGTCAGCGCCGTGGTCGCCACTTCGAAGTTCATGGTCGCCGGCGGCCTCATTCCGCAGCCAACGACCTGGCCGCAGGTGACGGAGGCCATTTCGAAGGGCGCTCCCCTGATGGAACAGGCTTACGAGGCGTCCGGCAAAGTGCCGGATGAAACAGCCTTCACGGCCAAGGATGTCGCCGACCTGCGCGGCCTGCCCGTGTGGCAGCATGCGCAATGGCCGCAGGAAAACTGAATCTGGATCGCAGCAACAGGAATTGAAGAGAAGGCGGCGAGAATGAAGAATATCGGCTTTATCGGCCTTGGCACCATGGGCGGCCCGATGGCGCAGAACATACTGCGCAAGGGCTATTCCGTGAAAGGCTTCGACCTCAGTCCCGACGCCCTCGAGAGACACAGGGAGGCCGGCGGCGCGACCGCCGGCTCCCCGAAGGAAGCCGCGGAAGGCGTCGATGTCCTGATCACCATGCTGCCGGACGGACCCGATGTGGAACGGGCAATCCTGGGTGAGAACGGCGCTATCCACGGTCTCAAATCAGGGTCCGTGGTGATCGATATGAGCACCATCGATCCGAGCTATACGCAAAGGATCGGCAAGGTGCTGGCCGAACGCGGCATTGCCATGGTCGACAGTCCGGTCGGCAAGACGGCCGATCATGCCATCGCCGGCACCCTGACGCTCATCGTCGGCGGCGACAGGAAGGATGTCGACCAGGTGCGTCCGGTGCTCGACTGCATGGGCACCGATTTCTTTTATTGCGGCAAGCTCGGCATGGGCGAGGCGATGAAACTCGCCAACAATTTCCTCGCCAACACGATCCTTTCCGCCACCAGCGAGGCGCTCGTCATGGGCGTGAAGGCCGGGCTGAGCCTGGAGACGATGATGGCGGTGATGCGGACCACCATGGCCTGGAACAACCAGCTCGGCATATCGCTGCCGAAGAAGGCACTGGCCGACGATTTTTCGCTCGGCTTCATGGTACGCCTCGCCGAGAAGGATCACCGGCTTGCCATCCAGATGGCGAAATCGCTCGGTGTCGAAACGCCGGTCGGGACGGCTGCCTTCGACGTGCTGAAACAGGCCTCCGGCAACGGGCTCGCCGGGCTCGACGTCAGCGCGGTGCTGCGCCTGCGCGAGGAGCAGGCGGGTGTCAAGGTCAGACTGGCGCAGTAGATCGGAATACATATGGAACGGAGACGGATCGGCGGGACGGAACTCGAGGTTACGGTGCTCGGCTTCGGCTGCGGGCCGATCGGCGGCCTTTTCGATGAGGTACCGGATGAACAGGCTTGCGCAGCCGTGCACGCCGCGCAGGAAGGTGGCATCGCCTATTTCGACGTGGCACCCTTCTATGGCATCGGCCTGGCCGAGCATCGCCTCGGCGAAGCGCTGCGCGGAAGGAAGAAGGACTTTATCCTCTCCACCAAGGTCGGACGTCTGCTCAAGCCGGCTGCTTCGGGTCGCCCGCCGGAATCGATGTTCCGGCAGGCCCTGCCCTTCGAAATCGTCTACGATTACAGCTATGACGGCATCATGCGGTCCGTCGACGACAGTTGCCAGCGGCTGGGCATGTCGGCTGCAGATATCCTCTACATCCACGACGTGAACCGGAAATGGCATGGCGATGCCGTCGAGGTGCGATTCCGCGAGGTAATGGAAGGCGGATACAGGGCGCTGGAAAGGCTGCGTGCGGATGGCGCCGTCAAGGCGATCGGCGTCGGCGTCAACGATCCCGATATTCTCGTGCGCTTCGCCGAGGCCGGCAATTTCGACTGCTTCATGCTCGCCGGGCGCTACACGCTTCTGGAACAGACGCCGCTTGAAAAGCTGTTCCCCGTCTGCGCCGAACGCGGCATTTCGGTCATCGCCGCCGGGCCGTTCAATTCCGGCATCCTGGCGACAGGGGCGAAGCCGGGCGCCAGATATTTCTATGCGGAGGCCGCCCCCGAAATCCTCGGGAAGACCCGCCGCATCGAGGCGGTGTGCGAACGGCACGCCGTGCCGCTGGCGGCCGCGGCCCTTCAGTTCGCTCTCGGCCATCCGATCGTCGCCAGCGTCGCCACCGGCATGGTTTCGCCAGGAGAGGTGGAGACCAATCTCAGGCATATGGCGCAAGCCATACCGGACGATTTCTGGCTGGAACTGATCGAGGAGGGCCTGCTAAGACGGGAAGCGCCGATCCCGCATATGGCGCAGGCGGCCTAGCTGAGGCTTCCTGCATGGCCGAAAAGACTTTCCTCGGATTTCCCCGCTCCTCCGGTCGCGCAGGCACGCGCAACCACCTCCTTGTGCTCGGCATCAACGGGCTGGCCGCCGCGGCCGCCGGCCGTATCGCCGCCGCCCTGCCCGGCAGCAAGCTGGTCGCCACGCCTTACGGGCGCGGCCAGTTCGGTGCGGACAAGGAATGCCATTCCCGGCAATTGGCCGGCATCGGCGCCAATCCCAATAACGGTGCGGTGCTTGTCATCGGCGTGGACCGCAAATCGGCCGACGCGGTGGCAAATGACATCGACGCCCGGTCATCCGCGGCGATCGAAGTGCTGACGCTGGACGACACGCATGAGGACGCGCTCGAGCTGACCGCAAGGGCGATACGCATCGGGGCGGGTTTGTCACGTGAGATATCGCGGGCTCGCAGGCAGCCTTTTCCGATCTCGGAACTTTATCTAGGCCTTGAATGCGGCCATTCGGATGCCAGTTCCGGCCTTGCCTCGAATCCGCTCGCCGGCGCCCTCGCCGATCGCCTCATCAATGCCGGGGGAACGGCGGTGGTCGGCGAAACGATCGAATGGCTGGGCGCAGAGCATGTCTTGCGCCATCGCGGGATAGAACCGGAAACCGGAGAAGCGATCGTTCGCGCAGTGGCCGTCCGCGAGGCGGCGGTCTCGGCCGCCGGCGTCGATCTCCTCGGCAACAATCCGGGTACGGAAAACATTCGCGGTGGGCTGTCCACCATCGAGGAGAAATCGCTCGGCGCCATTGCCAAGGCCGGATCGCACCCGGTTTCTGCGCTGCTGCCCTTTGCCGAGCCCCCACGCCATGCCGGCCTCCATCTCATGGACGGCCCAAGCTTCTCGCCGGAATCGATGACCGGTTTTGTCGCCTCGGGCGCCCAGATGATCCTCTTCACCACCGGGCCGGGCAACAGCTACTGCAGCCTGCTGGCGCCGACGATCAAGATCAGCGCCAACCCGCAGGCTCACGAGCATGTCTCGAACCAGCTCGATTTCGACGCAAGCGGCGTTTTCGAGGCGAGCGAAACGCCGGACGACGCCGCCGACCGCCTCTTCAGCGAAATGATCGGGTTCGCCTCCGGCTCGCTCACCTGGGGCGAGGCCGTTGGCGAAGGCGCCGAGTGCTTCACGCGCATAGGAGCCTCGTTGTGAACGCCGTGCGGAAAGAATCCGGCTGGGACGCTGTTCAGATCGTGCCGGGCGATCAGGTCGCCGTCGCGCTTCGCGACGTTTCCGGCTCGGTGCGCGTCCGCCGCGACAATAAAGTGGTGTCCGTCACCCTGCTCGAACCGATCCCGCTCGGTCACAAATTCGCGCTCGTCGATCTCGGCACAGGCGATGAGGTTTGCAAATACGGAGCGCCGATCGGACGGGCCACGCAACCGATACTGGCGGGCGCGCATGTCCATATACACAACCTCATCAGCCAGAGGGCAAGGCAAACGTCCGTGCCGCGCATGTAAACAGACTGGCTCGGGCGATCCTGTCCGGGGTATGGGACACAACCATCAACTCCTTTGGTCTGGAGAGGTTCATGCTGAAGCGTCTCGACGACGAACCGGTGAAGACGGTTCGCATCTTCATCGATGACCGCGAAACGGAAGCACAGGCCGGCGACGCGGTGGCAACTGCCCTGATGTTGTCCGGCGTCTTCGCCGTCAGGACCACATTGCTCTCCGGTGCGCCGAGGGCGCCTTACTGCATGATGGGCGTCTGCTTCGAATGCCTCGTGACGATCGACGGGGTAGAAAATCGGCAAGCCTGCATGGTCGAGGTCGCGGAAGGAATGGCTATCCGGACGCAGGCGCAATGGCCGGCAGCGGAGGACGCCCGATGATCCGGCTGCAATCGGTACACGATCTCGACGATCGCTACGATTTGGTCGTGATCGGCGCTGGACCGGCGGGCATGGCTGCCGTGATGGAGGCTGCAAGGAATGGTGTCAGGACACTGGTTCTTGACGAGAACCCCTCCTATGGAGGCCAGATATATCGGGGGATAGCTTCCACGACGAAAAAGCGTCTCGGCATTCTCGGCAAGGACTATGCACATGGAGCCGGTCTCGCTCAGGAGTTCACGGCGTCAGATGCCGGCTATCTGGCCAAGGCGACCGTCTGGCAGCTAAGCCCGGAACGCGAGATCGGCGTGTCCTGCGACGGTAGGTCCAGGCTCATCATGGCCGACCGGATCCTCGTCGCCACAGGCGCCATGGAAAGGCCGTTCCCGGTCGAGGGATGGACCCTGCCCGGGGTCATGACCGCAGGGGCTGCGCAAATCCTCTTGAAGGCAAGCGGCGCCGTTCTTGGGCCTAAGGTGGTCCTAGCTGGGACCGGACCGTTGCTGTGGCTTATCGCAAGTCAATACATCAAGGCGAATGTTCCGCTCGCGGCCATTCTCGACACCACGCCCCGCGCAAATTTCCTGGCGGCTATCCCGAGCCTTCCGTCATTTATCGCGTCGCCCTATTTCGCGAAAGGTGTCGGCCTGATGGCCAAGGTCCGTGGAAGCGTTCGCGTCCATACGAATGTGGGACGAGTAGTTGCGGAAGGAGACCGGCGGCTCGAGCGAGTGAGATTCTTCGCTGGCGACAGGGAAAATGTCCTTGAGGCGGATCATCTTCTCCTGCATCAGGGGGTTATTCCCGAGGTCAGCCTGCTTCGCTCGGCGGGCTGCGAAACGACGTGGGACGACGGCCAGATATGCTGGCGCCCGAAGGCGAATTCTGCAGGCGAGACATCGGTCCCGGGGGTTTACGTCGCCGGTGATTGCCATGCCGTCTACGGAGCGGAAGCTGCGGAGCTTGCGGGCCGAAAGATCGCGCTGGAGGTCGCCAGATCGCTGGACCGGATCCAGGGAACGCCATTTGCGGGCCGGTGCGCCGAAATCGAACGGCGGAGAGCACCGTATATGCGCGGCCGCGCATTCCTCGATCGCATGTTCAGGCCGCGTCCGTCTCACCTGGTGCCTGCCGACAATGCCATTGCCTGTCGGTGCGAAGAAGTCCTGGCCAAGACGGTGCGTGATACCGCCGCTCGCTTGAAGGTCCAGGGCCCCAATCAACTCAAGGCATTCCTGAGATGCGGGATGGGTCCGTGCCAGGGGCGCCAGTGTGGTCCCGGCATCGCTGCAATCATTGCCGGTATCCGCGGCGTCCCGGCGGGCGATGTCGGCGCCTTGCGCCTGCGGCCACCGGTCAAGCCGATAAACCTGGGCCAGATAGCCGATCTGTGTGCCGCGCCGGTCAAGGGCGCTGAAAAGAGTTGATCCGGAAGGAAAGGAATAGCTTGGGTCGAGACTCCTCCGAGACCGGCCGGGCTTTCCCTACCTATTTATGCCAGATTGGGCCGTGGCAGCCGCCATGCTTCAATACCACGAATGCCTAGGGAGCGTACTTGGGCGCCTCGCGGCATTGGAACGAAATGGATGGACGGTACCCATCCCTTCGAATTTCGCCACAGTCACGGCTTAGCCGTCCTCCGTTACGGAAAAATGCTCCCCAAGCGATGACCGCATTGACGGCCTAGCCTTTCTAGATGGGTTAGCGCATGAGCCCAAAATTGATTTGCGAGAACTACAGGTGCAAACTCGGCTCTGACAAGGATATCCGTGTATTCGGCATGACCGAATACAAGAACGGGGTCCGCAGCGCTCCAGGTCAATACATTGCGATCATCCACAAGAGCGGAGCGCCCCCCGAAAAATTTGATACTGACTCTTTTGATGGCGCCGTCGCTCTAATTGCGAAAGCCTTCGATGAATCCGAAGATACTGTCCGTGATGCCTTGCTTGCGAGCCTGCCCGAGGACAGCCGCATATCCAACGAAGGACTGTCGTCCCCGGCAACAGGACCCGAATCACTGATTCAGCGGATCAAAACACTGTGGCGCAAGAGCGTGCGAAAATTCTTCGCTTTTTCATAGTCCGCCGGCACTGTCAGAATGTCGAGCCGACCTTGATGGCGAAGGTATGATCCCGGCCGGCGCCGCCGCTGCCGTAGGCGGTCCGATAGTCGAAGCCGAGATTCCAGGCGTCACCGATCTGCGCATCGACACCCAGGCCGATGGTCAGGTAATCCCTGGAGAAAGGATCGACATCGATCCCATATGGCATCGTGCCGACATCGGTGTAGCCAAGGCTGACACGGCTCGACCCCTCGAAATCGTGCGTGTATTCGAGCCGGGCGCGCGGCTTCAGCACACCCCAGTCCATCGGCATTGCATATTCGAGGCGGAGCCCGAGAACGCCCGAAAGCGTATCGACGGTCTGATCTCCATAGGTCAGTCCATAGATACCGCCGCCCTGCTCCGTGAAGCCGTCGAGTTTTGATCTCGACGCCTCCAACCGCCCGTAGGGTGACACAAGCCAGGCTTCGTCCCGGTATTCGTATCCGGCCGTCAACGATCCGAAGACCTGCCTGCCACCACGTGACCCGGTTGCGAAATTCCCGTTCGCGGTGACAAAGCGGCGGCTGTCGAAATCCATGAAGCCGTATCCGAGAAGACCGTCGATGAAGACGTTCGGTGCCGGCTTGTAGCTGCCATAGGCGGCCATCGACCATGCGCGTCCCCGGCTTTCCGTCCCGTTGTCGCCGATTTCTGTCTTGTCGCGGCCGTAGCCGAAGCCGAGGCCAGCTACGAATTTGGGCGAGAAACGGTAATCCACGCCGCCGGAGACGCCAACCAGCGTACTGTCGAGATCGAGGCCGCCGCTATCGGCCTTGGCGAAATTGACATAGCCGCCTGTCCAGACCGCGAAGTTACCGAGCGGATTGTAAGCATCCTGACCGGAGGATGCCTGCTCGTCCTTCTTGCCGCTATCCATTCTTCGGAAGGCGTCGGCAACTGGATCGCGGTCACGTTCCTCATCAGCGTAGGCCGTCTTATCGGAATCGCGTTCGGTCATGCCGATATTGACGTTCACCGAATTGCGACGGCGGTCGCCTTCCTCGTGCAGTTGTTCGAGACGACGGTTGAAATTCTGTATCTGCGTCTTTGCGAAGCGCTTTGCGGTCTCTGTCTGCGCCGTCAGCAGCCCGATCACTTCGGGGTCCTGTGATGGATCGGGGCGGGCAATGACATGCAGGATCACGGTCGCCGGGGCAGAGCGCCCGTCGGCATTAGACAGTGTGTATTGCAGGCTGGCCGATCCCGCGAACGCACCCGCCGCCGCGAAATCGAGCATATGGGTAGCGCCGTCGTGTCGGATCGTTGCCTTGCCCGCCTCGGCAGCAGGATGGGTGGCAATATCGGCCGCCGTAAATGGTCCGTTGGTCGCTCCTTGGGTGAGATCGATGGAACCGGTGGTTCCGGCCATGACCTCCAGCGTCATGTCCCGAGCAACAGGAACATCGAGGCCCTTGATCTTGAGCGAGAGGTCAGCGGTTCCGGTGAAACCCGATCTGTCGGTGGCCTGCGCCGTCGCGGTGAAATCGCCAGCCTCGGTCGGGGTGCCTGAAATCGCGCCATCGGCGGTAAGTTGGACACCATTGGGCAGCTTGCCCGCTACCACCGCGAATTCGTACGGTCCGGTGCCGCCGGATGCGGTCAACCGGACGCCAGGATAGGCCGTATTCACCTTGCCATCCGGAAGCGATGGCACCGACACGAGGACATCAGAGGACTTTATTGTCAGCGAATACGATCGCATGGCTGTTGCCGAGTTCGCATCGGTAACCTCGACGGTGAAATTGGCGATGCCAGAGTTGGTCGGGGTTCCCTGGATCGTGCCATCGGATCGAAGACTGATTCCGGCAGGCATAACGCCGGCGGTGATCCTGAACGTGTAGGGAGCCGTGCCTCCGCTGGCGGTGAGTTTCAACGGTCCGTAGGAGGCTCCCACCTCGCCATCCGGAATAGTTGTGGGGTCGATGGTGACCTCGGCAATCTCCGCGACATTGAAAGTGTACGTCTGCGTCTTGCGCTCACTTCGACTGTTCGTCGCCGTGATCTCGATCGTATGGCTGCCAGTTTCCGTTGGCGTCCCGGTCAATTTGCCATCGCTGCTGATCGAGAACTCATGGGCTATGTCACCGCCCGTGATGGAATAGGTAAAATCCAGATAGCTGCCCGAGGCGGAAATCTGTTGGCTGTACCGTTCGCCTTTGACTGCATCAGGCAGTGCTGCGGGAGAGAAAGTGATCTCCTCGAAATTGAATGTAACGTGACAATCCGCTGTGATTGACGCGGTATACCATGCCGAACCCGCCGCGAATATGCCGCAGCCCGTTGGGGGCTCCTTCAGAGCGGCTCCAGCATCCGCGTCGGCACTCCAGAACGCGATATTTCGGCCTTCATCAACCTCGACCGGGCTGCTGAGGGAGGGGGCGGGAAAATCATCCAGGAAGGTAGTGCTGCTAATACGTCCTGGGCCAACGATCGTCCAGGACACCGTACGCGTTGGCGCAGGCCCCACGGTGATCGACACCGTTGCCGGAGCGCTGGTGCCTGAGGAATTTGTCGCCGTATAGGTGAAACTGTCGCTGCCGGAATAGCCTGTCGTCGGCGTGTATCTGATTTCAGTTCCGCTTGCTGTGGCGCTGCCATGACCGGGCGACGACGCCACTTCCACTGAAGCTGGTGCGCCACCGGTTATGTCCAAAGAAATCAAATTGTCTGAGCTGCCATAATTTACCGTCGCGGAGACGGGATTGGCTAAGGCAGGCGGGGCAGTAATTACGTTAAATCGAAGGGGACCCGAATATCCCGTTCCGCCATAGCCGTCATCGAACCTGACATCGAAGTCGAATCGGCCGCGCTCGGTCGGTATGCCACTGACAAGTCCGGATGCGCTAAGAGACATTCCCCGAGGAAGAGATCCGGAACCTAAAGAAAAAGTGGGGCTTCCGACACCTTTATTCGCTTCAATTTGCAGGCTGAAGTCGGAGCCCTCGGTCAGGTTCCAGTTACCGCTGTCTGGCGACGTGCTTAAATACATGGTCTCGAAATGGATTCTGCAGTCACCTGTAATCGTGGCCGTCCATTTGTGTTCGCTGACAAAGCTGGCCCCGCAACCGTCTGGCAGATTGGCCAGCCCCCGGTGTACCAAGCCAGGGGTATTCCATTCGAAATCGACGACATCACCGACATTGACGACGGCAGGACTGGTCAGTTGCTGACCATCGAAAGCAGTGGCGGTAACGACGGGATTGCCGTCACCTGACGCATCGAAGGTGATCGTAGCAGTCTGACCCGCTGCCAAAGACGGCAGGACGACCGCGATCAGAAACAGGAAGAACGAGAAAACGTGCGGCCGCTTTCGCGGCCCAACCGAAAAACCAGAAAACATACGCCGCCGCCCAATGCACTTCGTAGCCAGTAGCCCCCCGCCCTGACCCTGAAATT
>JBDZVC010000404.1:0-3959 GCA_040255475.1 Phyllobacteriaceae bacterium
AAGCCGCCGAGCACCACCCATTCCCCGACCGCGAAATCGACGACATCGAGGATGCCGAAGGCAAGCGAGAAACCGATGCTGATCGCAACATAGAGCCCGCCGACAAGGAGCCCGTCTATAACGGTCTGGATCAGAAGCTGCATCGCACGCACCATAGCACAGCGACGCCATCGGACAATTCCGGATCGTAACGTTTCAGTGGAAGATGAGCTCCGCCACCGATCCGGGCCTTCAGACCGTTGCCCGGATGCCGGCCGTTATGGTCGGCGGCGCGTTGTTCAGCGTCTCCAACGCGAAACCGGCCGCCTTCTTGTAGCCAGCCATGAACCGCGCGCGTTCCTCGGCCGGAACGACCGTGTCGATATCATCGAATTTCCCGCCGCAGCGTTCGTCGACCATATTGAGTAAGCCGAACGGCCCCGCCCCGCGATTGCGCAGCACGAGCTCCGACATCGGTCCGCACAGCTTTATATCGTATGCCTTCAGTGCGTCTGGGGTCGGCCCGTGCTCCAGGATCGCCGCGCCCAGCACCCGCGCATCGACGATCGCCTGGCTCGCCCCGTTCGATCCGGTCGGGTACATCACATGCGCGGCGTCGCCGAGGAGCACGGCCCTGCCATCCCGCCAGGTCGGGATCGGATCGCGGTCGATCATCGGATTTTCGTAAGCAATCTCGGCGCGTCGGATCAGCGCCGGAACGTCCAGCCAATCATAGGTCCACCCCTCGAAATGTCGGACAAAACTGTCGATCGTCACCGGCTTGAACCAGCCGTGCTTCTGCCAGCCTTCGGAAGGATCGACCGTTACCTCAGCGATCCAGTTGATGGTTGCGAGGTCCGTCTCCGGATCGGCCGGCGAGATCGGGTAGAAGACAAGCCGCTGCCGGTGGGTGCCAAGCCCGACGAAGGAAGCGCCGGTCCGGATCGGCACGCCCGGACTGATGCCGCGCCACATGATCGCCCCGCCCCAGCGGATCGGCGGCTGACCCGGATGCATCTGGGCCCTCACGGCGGAGTGCAGGCCGTCAGCGCCGATCAGCAGCGCGCCCGTCTCCTCCGACAAAATGCCGTCAGCGCTCTCTACGATTGCGGTGACGGTTTCGTCCGCATTGTTGCGGTAGCCGGTGACGCGATGGCCGGACCGCACCGCATCCGAGCCGATGCGCTCCAGAACCTTCTCGTAGAGCAGCATCTGGAGCCGACCGCGATGCGCCGAATATTGCGGCCATTTATAGCCGGCCTCAAGGCCGCGCGGCTCGGCATAGATGTCGTTGCCGTTCAGGCCGACCAGCGCCCATTCCTTCGCCGGCAGGCCGATCCGGTCGAGGTCCGCGGCGACGATGCCGAGGTCGAAAAGTTCGCGCACCGCATTGGGCTGGAGATTGATGCCGACGCCGAGTGGCCGCAACTGCCGCACGGCCTCGAACACGACGCAGGGCACACCGATCTGGTGAAGCGTCAGCGCCATGGCAAGGCCGCCAATACCGCCGCCGGCGATCATCACCGGAAGTTGCGCCATCCGCGTTCCCCTTCATCTTCACCCGCTACATGCCGGACAATAAAGTCTCGGGCAACGTGGTCTATGCTTCCTTCGCCGAAGCGCCAAGCCGCACTATCCATGGCGCATCCGCGATGCGTTGAGGTTCCCACCACAAGCTATTGAACGCAATAGATGATCGAAAACCGGATACACCGGTTTCATGCAGCCATGGCCTCGACATCCTCCCTCCCCGGGAGTATCGACGTTCATATGGAAACCCCACAGGGCGGAGAAGATCGCGATGCTTATTTCCCAGATAGCGGCGCCGGATGGAAAGACGGTCGTCGTGGTTCGCGAGGACGGTCAGACCCGTGCTGTGAAGGGCGCTGTCGGCGTCTATGAACTGGCAATGGAGGCCGCGCGGGCGGGAAAGTCTCTGGCTGCGCTGATCGCCGGCCTCGGTCTCGGCGAGAGGGTGGACCTCGAAGCCGCCCATGAGGAAGGCCGCGTGCTCCTCCCGGTCATCCATCCCGACCCGGCGCACATGCATCTGACCGGTACCGGTCTCACCCATCTCGGCTCTGCTGCCACTCGCGATGCCATGCATGCCGCGACCGCGCAGAAGGAAGAGGCTGTTACTGATTCCATGAAGATGTTCCGCATGGGCATCGAGGGCGGCAAGCCCGTGGCAGGCGAAGTCGGCGTCCAGCCGGAATGGTTCTACAAGGGCAACGGCGCGGTCGCGACGGCGCCCGGCGCGCCGCTCCTCTCGCCCGATTTCGCGCTCGACGGCGGCGAGGAACCGGAGATCGCCGGCATCTATGTCATCGGCGACGGCGGCACGCCGTTCCGTATCGGCTTCGCGCTCTCCAACGAATTCTCCGACCACGTCACCGAGCGGCAGAACTATCTCTATCTCGCTCATTCCAAGCTGCGCCCTGCTTCCTTCGGCCCGGAAATCCTGGTCGGCGAACTTCCGGCCGACATAAGAGGTGCTTCCCGTATCCGCCGCGCCGGCAAGGTCCTCTGGGAAAAGCCGTTCCTTTCCGGCGAAGGGAACATGTCGCACACCATCGCCAATCTGGAACACCACCATTTCAAATATGGCCTGTTCCGTCAGCCGGGTGATCTCCATGTCCATATGTTCGGAACCGCGACACTCTCCTTCGCAGACAAGATCCGCGTCGAACCCGGCGACGTGATGGAGATCGAGGCCCCGGAATTCGGCCTGCCCCTCAGGAATCCGCTGGCGATCGCGAAGCCGGCCGCGCCGGGTGCGGTACGTGTAAGGATGCTTTGAAAAGGGAGTAGGAACAACTCCTGGAGATAGGACCGATGGCCGCCATACCGCACAAAATCGCCATCGTCGGCGTCGGCAAGATCGCGCACGACCAGCACGTGCCCTCCATCGCGGGCAATCCCGATTTCGAGCTTGTCGCGACGGTCAGCCGTCATGGTTCGGTCGACGGCGTCGAGGCCTTTACCGACCTTGGCACGATGCTGGCAAAGCGGCCGGATATCGGCGCGGTCGCGCTCTGCATGCCGCCGCAGGCACGCTTTTCCTACGCGGTGGAAGCACTTGCCGCCCGCCGCCACGTCCTGCTCGAAAAGCCGCCCGGCGCGACGCTGAGCGAGGTCCATGAACTGGAGCGTCTTGCCGCACAACATGGTCGCACGCTCTTCGCGACATGGCATTCGCGTTTCGCCGTCGCTGTCCCCGCGGCGAAGGCGTGGCTCGCCGACAGAAAGACCGAGCGGCTGGCCATCACCTGGAAAGAGGACGTGCGGCGCTGGCATCCCGGGCAGGAATGGATATGGGAACCGGGCGGGCTCGGCGTCTTCGATCCCGGCATCAACGCGCTTTCCATCCTGACGGCGATCTATCCGCGCCCGCTCCATCTCGTGTCCGCCGACCTCTCTTTCCCGAAGAACCGCGGCACGCCGATCGCCGCCTCGCTACGCTTCGCCGACCCGGAAGGCGCGGAAGTGACCGCCGAATTCGATTGGCGGCAGGAAGGCCCGCAGACCTGGGACATCGAAGCCGATACCGGCGCCGGCCATATGAAGCTGTCCGCCGGCGGCGCCTCGCTCGCCATCGACGGCAAGAAGGTGGAGCAGGCGCCTGATCGCGAATATGCCGGCATCTACCGCCGTTTCGCCGAACTGATCCGTACAGGCAGGAGCGATGTCGACCTCACCCCGATGGTCCACGTCGCCGATGCGTTCACGCTCGGCCGGCGGATCGCGGTGGAACCGTTCGAGTTCTGACAACTCCCGCGCCTGGCGCGCTCACGGGAACAGATGTGTCCGGATCATGGCGATCGTCGGCTCGCTCCTCTCGCCGAGCGAGGCCCAGCCATCCTCGATCACCGTCGTCATCGCATCGGCCGCGGCCTTGGGGTCGCGCGCCCTGATGGCGTTGGTGATGGCGCAATGGTGGCGATGGCTGCGATGCAGGGTTTCGAGACTGTCGCTCGGCG
>JBDZVC010000405.1:0-3939 GCA_040255475.1 Phyllobacteriaceae bacterium
AAGCTGATCGTTCCTTCGATCTTTTCCGATAACTGAAAGACCGGCCTCGCGCCGGTCTTTTTGCTTTCGGCGTCAAAGTGCTTGACGCCGGCTTCTGTTGGCCTTCTACAGATTCAGGGCCAGACGTTAACCACTTGCCCGGAGGCCGCCGCGTTGCGACAGATACCCCTCCTGATCCTTCCCTTCATTCTCTACAACCTTGCGCTGATCGGCGTATTCGGAACCGCCGGCGATCCGTGGCACGACGAGATCTTCTCCGTCACGATGCTCTCCGGGGGTATCTGGACCATGACGCTCGGCGATATTCTGGTCGTCATCGCGCTGGTGCTGCTCTTTGTCGAGATCGTCAAATCGACCGGCACGTCCAATGCCTCGATCGTCGATCATGTCCTTTCCACCGCGCTTTTCGTCGCCTTCCTGATCGAATTCCTTCTCGTTCCCGGTGCCGAGCACTCCGTCTTCTTCACCATCATGGTGATCTCGCTCGTGGACGTGCTCGCCGGCTTCACCGTCTCGATCCGTTCCGCCGGGAGGGACGTGAATTTGCATTAAAGCGCATCGCGATCTTTCAGATTCGCTCCGCGCGCTTTAGCTTTTTGATTTTGTGCATGTCTTTATCCCGAAACCGGTGCCCACTTTCGGGAGACATGCCCTAGCCTTCAGGAGGAAAATCGTGCGCGCATTCGATCTGCCCGGCCGCTCGCCGATCTATGCCGAGAACGGCATGGCCGCGACGTCGCATCCGCTGGCCACGATGACCGCTCTTTCCGTGCTGAAGGAAGGCGGCAACGCCGTCGACGCCGCGATTGCGGCTTCCGCCACTCTTTGCGTCGTCGAACCGCATATGACCGGCATCGGCGGCGACTGCTTCGTCATCCTCGCCGAGCCTGACGGCTCGCTGCACGGCCTGAACGGCTCCGGCCGCGCGCCCGCCCTCGCGACCGGCGAATGGTATCGTGCCCGTTTCAAGACTGTTCCCCTGACGGGCGTGCATTCGATCACCGCACCCGGCGCGATCCGGGCGTGGGAGACGCTTCTGAAGCGCTTCGGCACGCTCGGCTTCGACCGGCTTTTCGCCGACGCCATCCGCTACGCGGAAGAAGGCTTCGCCATCCATCCGCGCGTTGCGCGCGACTGGGCGCTCTATGCCGACGAACTGAGCAAGGACGAAGGCGCAAGCCTGCACTGCCTGATCGATGGCAAGGCGCCCCGTGTCGGGACGCGCCATCGCCTCCCCGCGCTCGGAGCCACGCTCCGCAAGATCGCCGGTAACGGTGCAAAAGCCTTCTATGAAGGCGATATCGCCCACGAGATCGCGGAGACGGTCAAGTCGAAAGGCGGCTTCCTCTCGGAAGAAGACCTTGCCGGCGTGACGGCGGACTGGATCGCGCCCATCTCGACCGATTACGCCGGCCACGAAGTCTTCGAACTGCCGCCGAACGGCCAGGGCGTGACGGCGCTGATCCTGTTCAATCTTCTTGCCGAACTGGACTTCGCCTCGCTGCCGCCGGACAGTCCCGAACGCCGGCACATGGAGATCGAGGCCGGCCGGCTTGCCTATGCCGTCCGCGACCGCTACGTCGCCGATCCGGCCATGAAGGCAGCGGAGGTAGACCGGCTTCTTTCACCGCATTTCACGCGGTCCATGGCCGCAAAAGTCGATCGCGCTCGCCGAAATCCCGCTATCGCCCTGCCGGAAATGGCGGACGCCGACACGGTCTATCTCACCGTGGTCGACCGCGACCGGCGTGCCGTCTCCTTCATCAATTCCCTCTACCACGCCTTCGGGTCGAAGGTGGTGACGCCGCGCTCCGGTATCGCGCTGCAAAATCGCGGCGCCTGCTTCACGCTGGAGGAAGGCCATCCGAACGAGATCGGCCCCTCCAAGCGCCCGCTGCACACCATCATCCCGGCCATGGCCTGCAAGGACGGCAAGCCGTCCATCTCCTTCGGTGTGATGGGCGGCGCCTACCAGCCGATGGGCCACGTCCACGTCTTCTCCAACCTCGTCGACCACGGCATGGACCCGCAAGCCGCGATCGACGACGCGCGCCTGTTCTGGGCGGCCGATGGAACGGTCGAGGTGGAATCCGGGATCGACGAGGCATCGCGCGAGACGCTGCGGGCAAGAGGCCATGTGGTACGACCTGTGGCCTCCCCGCTCGGCGGCGGCCAGATGATCGTCATCGACCGGAAGACGGGGTTCCTCGTCGGCGGTTCCGACCCGCGCAAGGACGGACTGGCGCTGGGATGGTAGCGGAGAGTCTATTCGCCGATTGAATCGAGCTTCTTCTGCATGGCGGCGATCTGCTCCTTCAGTTCCTGCAGATCCTTGTCCTTGTCGGGCTTTTCCCCCTTCGCCTCCGAACCGGACGCCGCGCCCGACGCAGCCGGAAACGGCGTAAACATGCGCATGGCGTTCTGGAACATCTCGACGTTCCGCCGCGTCTGCTCCTCGAAAGCCTTCATCGTGGAGGGCATCTTCATCATGTCCATCGGCGACTGGCCGAGCGTCGACTTCATCTGCTCGCGGAAGCGCTCCTGCTCCTTGGCGAAGGCGATCATCGACTGTTCGAGGAAGCTCGGGACGATCATCTGCATCTGGTCGCCGTAGAATGAGATAAGCTGGCGCAGGAAGGAGACGGGCAGCATGTTCTGCCCGTCCTTGTTCTCCAGTTCGAAGATGATCTGTGTCAGGACGGGATGCGTGATGTCCTCGCCGGTCTTGGCGTCCTGCACGCTGAATTCCTCGCCACGCTTCACCATCTCGGCCAGATCCTCGAGCGTCACATAGGTGCTGGTGCCCGTATTGTAGAGCCGCCGGTTCGCGTATTTCTTGATGATTACCGGTTCGTCCTTTGCGGGCATCAGGTCCTCCACCTTGCCGTTTCCTGTTGGTAAGCAATAGCTTACGCTCGCTCGATTTCACAGGATAGGCGCAAATGCCGCGCAAAAGAAAGCATTTTGTGCAGTGCAGAAGGATGAGTTGAAGGACGATCCGGGCCACGGCCGCCAAATCGGAGCCGAAGCCGCGCTGAGCGACACCCATCGTCCTACTGTTTCCTGTTTGACTCGGGCCTCGGAAAGGGCAAGATCGGCGGTAATCGGATGAATTGAATCCTGAAAACTGGTCCGGAGACGAATAATGAGTGCTTCCCCCTCCATCGTCGTCGCGAGTGCCGCCCGCACTCCCGTCGGTTCCTTCAACGGCGCTTTCGCCAATATCCTCGCGCACGAACTGGGCGCGACCGCCATCAAGGGCGCGCTGGAGCGCGCCGGCGTCGAGGCAGGCGAAGTGGACGAGGTGATCTTCGGCCAGGTGCTGACGGCGGGTGAGGGCCAGAACCCGGCGCGCCAGGCCTCGATCGCGGCCGGCCTGCCGAAAGAAACCACTGCCTGGGTGCTCAATCAGGTTTGCGGCTCGGGTCTGAGGACCATCGCGGTCGGCATGCAGCAGATCGCGACCGGAGACGCCAAGATCATCGTCGCCGGCGGCCAGGAATCCATGTCCATGTCGCCGCATTGCGCGCATCTGCGCCAGGGCGTGAAGATGGGCGACTACAAGATGATCGACACGATGATCAAGGACGGCCTATGGGACGCCTTCAATGGTTACCATATGGGCATCACGGCGGAAAACGTGGCGCGCCAGTTCCAGATTACCCGCGACGATCAGGACCAGTTCGCGCTCGCCTCGCAAAACAAGGCGGAAGCCGCGCAGAAGGCCGGAAAATTCAAGGACGAGATCGTTCCCGTCACGGTGAAGAGCCGCAAGGGCGACATCGTCGTCGATCAGGACGAATATATCCGTCACGGCGCGACGATCGAGGCCATGCAGAAGCTGCGCCCCGCCTTCGACAAGGAAGGCACGGTGACGGCCGCCAACGCTTCCGGCATCAATGACGGCGCCGCCGCCGTCGTGCTGATGAGCGAGGAGGA
>JBDZVC010000406.1:0-3937 GCA_040255475.1 Phyllobacteriaceae bacterium
CCGCCGCCGCCATGCGGGATGCAGAAGGTCTTGTGCAGGTTCATGTGGCAGACATCGGCTCCGATGTCGCCCGGCCGCGCCAGTCCGACCAGAGCGTTCAGGTTTGCGCCGTCGAAATAGACCTGTCCGCCATGCTGGTGCACGACCGAGCAGATATCGCGCGCGCCTTCCTCGAAGACGCCATGCGTCGAGGGATAGGTGAACATCAACGCCGCCAGGTTTTCGGCATGCTGCGCGGCCTTGGCCTTCAGATCGTCGAGGTCGATGTCGCCGTTCTCTGTGCATGCTACCACCACGACCCGCATGCCCGCCATATGCGCGCTCGCCGGATTGGTGCCGTGGGCGGAGGAGGGGATCAGGCAGATGTCGCGATGCTTCTCGTTGCGCGAGAAATGATAGCGGCGAATGGCGAGTAGTCCGGCATATTCGCCTTGGCTGCCGGCATTGGGCTGCAATGAAACGGCGGCGAAGCCGGTGATCTCGGCGAGCCAGTCTTCAAGTTGCCCGATCATCTGGCGATAGCCACGCGTGTTGCCCGCCGGTGCAAACGGGTGGAGGTTTGCCACTGATGGCCAGCTTACCGGCATCATCTCGGCCGCCGCATTCAGCTTCATGGTGCAGGAGCCGAGCGGAATCATGGCGCGGTCGAGCGCCAGATCCTTGTCGGAGAGCCGGCGCAGGAAGCGCATCATCTCCGTTTCGGAACGGTTCTCGTGGAAGACCGGCTGCGTCAGGAAGTTCTTGTCACGAAGCTTGCCGGGCAGGGCGCTCTTTGCACTTTCCGGCGGCGTGGCCCCGAAAAGCGCGGCAATGGCCTGAAGATCGGCCTCCGTCGATGTTTCATCAAAGGCGATGCCAATGCGGTCCTCGTCAATGACACGAAGCAGCCTGCCGCCCTTTTCAGCTTTTCCGGCAATGGCTTCGGCGCTGCCCTTCACTACGACCGTAAGCGCGTCGAAGACAATGCTGCCTTCCATTTCGACCTTCGCGGCCTTCAACGCGGCGTGGAGCCGCGAGGCCAGCCCGTGGACGCGCTCCGCGATTGCCTGCAGCCCTTCCGGCCCATGCCAGATGGCGTAGGCGGCGGCCATGTTGGCGAGCAGGGCCTGTGCCGTGCAGATGTTCGAGGTCGCCTTCTCGCGGCGGATGTGCTGCTCGCGCGTCTGCAGCGCGAGGCGGTAGCCGGGCCGCCCCTGGCTGTCGACGGACTGGCCGACAAGACGGCCGGGCATCAGCCGCGTCAATCGGTCGGCCACCGCGCAGTAGGCGGCATGCGGCCCGCCGAAGCCCATCGGTACGCCGAAGCGCTGCATGGAGCCGACCGCGATGTCCGCGCCGAGCGCGGCCGGCGGCTCCGTCAGGGTCAGCGCCAGCGGGTCGGCCACGAAGATCACCAGTGCGTCGACCTCCTTCGCTCTTTGAATAGCAGCGGAATGGTCGCGATAGACGCCGAACGTATCGGGCCACGGTACGATCAGCGCCGTCGTCTCGCCATCTACCTTGCCTTCGGCGATTGTCATCCCAAGCGGTTCGGCCCGCGTTTTCGCGACGTCGAGCACTTGCGGGTGCAGCGCGCCTGCGAGAACAACGTGCAGGCGTTTCTCGCGATGATGCCGGAAAGCCATACCGACGGCTTCCGCTACGGCCGTCGCCTCGTCAAGCAGCGAGGCCGAAGCGATCGGCAGGCCTGTCAGTTCGGTGATCAGCGTCTGGAAATGGAACAGCATCTCGAGCCGCCCCTGGCTGATCTCGGCCTGATAGGGCGTGTAGGCCGTGTACCAGGCCGGATTCTCGAAAAGGTTGCGCTGGATCACTGGGGGTACGAAGCAGCCATGATAGCCCTGACCGATGAAGCTCTTCAGTACCTTGTTCCTGCCCATGATCGCCGAAAGCTCGCCGAGTGCTTCCGCTTCGCTTGCCGGTGCCGGCAGATCGAGCGGGCGGTCGAGCCGGATCGATTTAGGCACCGCCTGCGTGATCAGCGTTTCGACAGAGGGGATGCCGAGGGCCGCCAGCATGGCGCGCTGGTCCTGTGCGCTCGGTCCGATATGGCGGGTGGCAAAAGAAGATGCGGAAGAAGTCATGGTGCGATCCTGCCTGAGATATTTATGCCGGGAGTTCAGCCAATCAGCTTCTTGTAGGCAGCTTCATCCATCAGGCCCGACAATTGACCTTCGTCCGAAAGCTTCATCTTCCACAGCCAGCCGTCGCCGGCAGCAGCAGAGTTGACCAGCGCCGGCTCGCTCGAAAGCTTGTCGTTGACGTCCGTGATCTCGCCATCGACGGGCGCATAAACGTCGGAAGCGGCCTTCACCGATTCCACCACGACGGCGGCTTCGCCCTTGGCGAGCTTGCGGCCCTTTTCCGGCAGTTCGACGAAGACGATGTCGCCGAGCTGTTCCTGCGCGTAATCGGTGATGCCGATGGTCGCCACGCCGTTCTCGACGCTGATCCATTCATGATCTTCGGTAAAATAGGTGGTCGCCATTTCAGGACTATCCTTTGCGGTAGCGGTGAGGGACGAAGGGAAGGGTATGCACGGTCACGGGAAGCCTGTTGCCGCGCACGTCGGCAAAAAGGCGCGTCCCCGGTTTAGCAAGTTCAGCGGCGACGTAGCCCATCGCGACCGGAGCCTCAGCGCTCGGGCCAAAGCCGCCCGAGGTGACCCGCCCGGCGCGTTCGCCGCTTTCCGCGAAGAGTTCGACGCCGCCACGTATCGGCTGGCGGCCCTCGGGTTTAAGGCCGGCACGTTTTTCGGCCGCGCCGGCGGCGATCTTCTTCGCCAATGCCCCTGCGCCGACGAACCCGCCTTTCTCGCGCACGGATTTCGGGATCGCCCACATCAGCGCGGCGGAGACAGGATCGGTGGAAGGGTCGATGTCCTGCCCGTGCAGGCAGAGCCCAGCCTCCAGGCGGAGGCTGTCGCGCGCGGCGAGGCCGACCCATTGGACACGCTGATCCGCAAGGAGATTCTCGGCAAGTGCCGCGCCGTCCTTCACCGGCACGGCGATCTCGAAACCGTCCTCGCCTGTGTAGCCCGACCGCGTCAGGAACCATCCGGGCCGCGGCTCGAAACCGTGCATGAAGGAAAGATGCGCCGCCTCGATGCCGGCAGCGACAAGCACCGCTTCCGCGTCCGGCCCCTGCAGCGCCAGAAAGACGCGTTCCAACGGCTCGACCTTGCAGTCGAAATCCTTCGCCACCGTCTTTAGGTGCTTCTCGTCGGCTGCCGCGTTGCCCGCATTGGCGACGACCATGAAGCGATTCGATCCGAGTCGGGTTACGATCAGATCGTCGAGAATGCCGGCATGGTTGTCGAGCAACAGCGTATATTTGGACTGGCCGTTAGCGAGCGCGTCGGCGTCGAGCGGGCAGGCCCGGCCTAGGAAGGAAACGACATCGGGTCCGCTCACCTCGAAAAACTGCATATGCGAGATGTCGAAAAGCCCGACATGGGCACGCGTATGAAGGTGCTCCTTCATGACGCCGGCAGGATAGCTGATCGGCATGGACCAGCCGGCAAAGGCGCCGAAACGCGCGCCGGCGGCCTTGTGCAAATCCTGTAATGGAAGGGTTTTGGTAGCTTGCTCGTTGCCGCTCATGGCTTCTCCAGAAAAGCACGACCAGCCGCTCTCGCGGCCATTCCGTGCCCCTCTGTCTGAAGCCTGAGAGACTCGCGCCCCGGAACTCTGTCGGCGGCGCTTACACCTTCGGCGCGGGGTTTCCCCCGACTTTCCAGAGCGTCTTTCCCGTCAACGGTTCTTTTGCCTGAGAGATTTCGGGCGATTTCCCCTTCGGCGGCCGCGCAAGGCGACTCTCTCCCGCAAACGGTTGGAGCCGAAGCTCCCGACGGGCCAATGCTTACCTCACGGCAGTGGGAATGTCACTCCCCCGCCGTCAGCTCTTCCAGAAGCGATTTGTTGATCCGGCCGAGATT
>JBDZVC010000047.1:0-21487 GCA_040255475.1 Phyllobacteriaceae bacterium
GAGTACGAACAGCTGGACCCGCAGATCGACCCGTTCACGGCGATGGATCCCGGCGCGCCGGTGCTGCGCGAGGACCTTGCCGGCAAGACCACCGGCGCGCACGGCCCGCGCAAGCATCACAACCACATCTTCGAGTGGACGGTCGGCGACAAGGACCTGACCGATGCGGCCTTCCGCAAAGCCGAGGTGACGATCAAGGAGATGATCTCCTACCATCGCACCCACCCTTCGCCGCTCGAGACCTGCCAGTGCCTATGCTCCTTCGACAAGATCAAGGGGGAACTGACCATCTACGGCACGTTCCAGGCCCCGCACGTCATCCGCACCGTGGTGGCGCTGATCGCCAAGATTCCCGAGCACAAGATCCACGTCATCGCGCCCGACATCGGGGGCGGCTTCGGCAACAAGGTCGGCGCCTATCCCGGCTATATCTGCGCGGCGGTCGCTTCCATCGTCACTGGCAAGCCGGTGAAATGGGTCGAGGACCGCATCGAGAACCTGACCTCGACTTCGTTCGCCCGCGATTACCACATGACGACGGAGATCGCGGCGACGAAGGAAGGCAAGGTGACGGGCCTGCGCGTCCATGTGTTGGCCGACCACGGCGCTTTCGACGCCTGTGCTGACCCATCGAAATGGCCGGCCGGCTTCTTCAATATCGTCACCGGCTCCTACGATTTTCCAGTCGCGCACCTGGCGGTGGATGGCGTCTACACCAACAAGGCTCCGGGCGGCGTGGCTTACCGCTGCTCGTTCCGGGTTACGGAAGCAGCCTATTGCATCGAGCGGGCTATGGACATCCTCGCCCAGAAACTCGGCATGGACCCGGCGGAACTGCGGCTCAAGAACTTCATCAAGCCGGAGCAGTTCCCCTACAATTCGGCGCTCGGCTGGGAGTATGATTCCGGCGACTACCACACCGCCATGAAGCAGATGATGCAGAAGGTCGACTACTCCGGCTTGCGGGAGGAGCAGGCGAAAAGGCGGGAGGCTTTCCAGCGCGGCGAGACGCGTGAGATCATGGGGCTCGGCGTTTCCTTCTTCACCGAGATCGTCGGCGCCGGGCCGTCGAAAAACTGCGATATCCTCGGCATCGCCATGTTCGACAGCTGCGAGATCAGGCTGCATCCGACCGGCGCTGGCATCGCCCGGGTGGGCACGAAATCGCAGGGCCAGGGCCACGAGACGACCTGGGCGCAGATCATCGCCACCGAGATCGGCATTCCGGCCGACGACATCATGGTCGAGGAAGGCAATACCGACACCGCACCTTATGGCCTGGGCACCTATGGCTCGCGGTCGACACCTGTGGCGGGCGCGGCCATCGCCATGGCCGCGCGCAAGATCAAGGCAAAGGCGCAGATGATCGCCGCCTACAAGCTCGAAGTCCATGAGGACGATCTTGAATGGGATATCGACGGCTTCCGGGTCAAAGGTTTGCCGGAAAAGTTCCTCGGCATGAAGGATATCTGCTGGATCGCCTACAATGCGCCGCCGTCTACCATGGAGCCGGGTCTGGAAGCGGTGAGCTACTACGATCCGCCCAACATGACCTATCCGTTCGGCGCTTATCTGTGCGTCATGGACATCGATGTCGACACGGGAGTCTACAAGGTTCGCCGCTTCTATGCGCTCGACGATTGCGGCACGCGCATCAATCCGATGATCATCGAGGGCCAGGTGCACGGTGGGCTGACCGAAGCCTTCGCCATCGCGATGGGGCAGGAAATCAAATATGACGAGACCGGCAATGTGATGAACGGCTCGTTCATGGATTTCTTCCTGCCGACGGCCGTCGAGACACCGCGTTGGGAAACAGATTTCACCGTCACGCCGTCGCCGCACCATCCGATTGGCGCCAAGGGCGTCGGCGAAAGCCCGAATGTCGGTGGCGTGCCGGCTTTCTCCAATGCGGTCAACGATGCGTTCTCGTTCCTTGGGAGTACGCACATCCAGATGCCGCATGATTTCTGGCGCAATTGGCAGGCGGCCAAGTCGCTGGGCGTCGTGGGATAGGAACGGTCGATGACCGCCCCTTCCCGTGACGAGATCGCCGCGCACCTCGCCAAGGCCGGCTACATCGCCGACCCGGAGTTGGCGACCGCAATCTCGATCATGCAGTTGCTGAAGCGCCCGCTTCTGCTCGAAGGCGAGGCGGGTGTCGGCAAGACCGAGGTCGCCAAGGCGCTAGCCGCCGTCCACGGCACGGAGTTGATACGTCTGCAATGCTATGAGGGGCTCGACCAGTCGGCCGCGCTCTACGAGTGGAACTACCAGCGCCAGCTTCTCGCCATCCAGGCGCGTCAGGGCCGCGCGCCGGACGACATCGAAGAACGCATCTTCTCCGAAAAATACCTGCTGGAGCGGCCGCTGCTGGTTGCCATCCGGCGCGAGACGCCGCCGGTGCTGCTCATCGACGAGGTCGACCGCGCCGACGAGGAGTTCGAGGCCTTTCTCCTGGAGCTGCTTTCCGACTGGCAGGTGTCGATCCCCGAGCTCGGCACCGTGGAAGCGAAGAGCATTCCTCATGTGGTGCTGACCTCGAACGGGACGCGCGAGCTTTCCGATGCGCTGCGCCGTCGCTGCCTCTATCACTATGTCGACTACCCCGATGTCGACCGCGAGGCGCGTATCATAGCGACGCGGATTCCCGGCGCGGCGGCCTCGCTGTCGTTGCAGATCGCGCGGATGGTCGAGAAGATCCGCAAGGAAGACTTACGGAAGGTTCCGGGCGTGGCCGAAACGCTCGACTGGGCGGCAGCCCTCGTTGGCCTCGACGTCACCGACCTGCACGACCGGCCCGAGATCGTGCATGAGACGCTGATGTGTCTCCTGAAGACCCATGAAGACAAGATGCGCATGGCCCACGAAGTCACCGACCGCCTGCTGGGAAAGGTCGCCTGATGAGCTGCTGCGGCACGCCTCCCCCTCTCGATGAGCTGAACGAGGTCTCCCGTCTCGTTTCCGCCAAGCTTGCCGCGTTCCTGAAGACCTTGCGCGACAACGCGTTCGCGGTAGGTCTGCGAGAAGGGCAGGACGCCACCGCGTTGATGGCGTCCGGCTACGCGCAAAAGCCGGGACTGCTGCGCTCCGCATTCAAGCACCTCTTCTCGACACAAAGGTCCGACTGGGAAAAGTTCGATGGTCTGTTCGATGCGTTCTGGCTGGGCAAGCACGTCCGCTCGCGCTCGGCAGCGGCCGGCTCGGCCAAGGCGGCCGCAGAAGCGGACGTCGCCGAGTTGCAAGGCAAGGCGGCCAACGCGAACGGACCTCCTGTGCTCGACCAGCATTCTGAGGGCGATGGGACGGACGAGAGCGAACGATCCGGAGAGGGCCGCGCGGAAGGCGCTTCTCGTACCGAAAACCTCGCGGAAACGGATTTCCGCAAGATCGCCGACCGCGCGCAGATCGAGGAAGCCCACGCCATCGCTGCCAGGCTGGCAAAGGCGATGCGCACGCGATTGACCCGTCGCGATCTCGCCCGGCGCCGCGGCTACCGTCTGGATCTGCGCCGCACGATTCACAGCAATATCAGCCGCGGCGGCGTACCGATAGCGCTGGTGAAACGGCAGCAAAAGGAAAAGCCACTTCGCCTCGTCATGCTGCTCGACGCGTCCGGCTCGATGAACATGTATACGGGTGTCTTCCTGCGCTTCATCCACGGCGTGCTCGACGAATTCCGTGAGGCTGAGGCGTTCCTGTTCCACACGCGTCTCGTCCATGTCTCCGACGCGATGAAGGAACGCGACGCGCAGCGCGCGCTCGACCGGCTGTCGATGATGGCGCAGGGCGCCGGCGGCGGCACGAAGATCGGCGAGAGCCTCGCCACTTTCAACCGCTGGCATGCGGCGCGCGTCATCCATTCTCGCACCTGCGTGATGATCGTCTCGGACGGCTACGAGACCGGCAACGCGGACCTGCTCGGCCGCGAGATGGCGCAGCTTGCAAAACGCTGCCGCCGCATCGTCTGGCTCAACCCGATGATGGGCTGGGATGGCTACGCGCCGGAGGCCGCCGGCATCAAGGCGGCGCTGCCGCATGTCGACCTGTTCGCGCCGGCGCATACGCTGAAAAGCCTGGCCGCGCTCGAACCCTATCTGGCGAAACTGTGACGGAGGCGACCATGAACGCCCATGTCGATGTCCTTGACCTCGTCTCCCGCCTGAAGGTGGCGGAGGAGCCATTTGCGCTGGCGACGGTGGTGCGTACCGTCTCGGTCACGGCGGCAAAAGCGGGCGCCAAGGCCGTCATCCGGCCGGATGGTAGGATCGAAGCCGGCTGGATCGGCGGTGGCTGTGCGCGCGGGGCCACGCTGAAGGCCGCTCGTGAGGCGCTGGCCGACGGTCAGTCGCGACTGATCTCGATCCAGCCGGAGGATCTTCTCGCAGAGCTTGGCGTCAAGCCAGGCGAGGATCGCGACGGCGTGAAGTTCGCAAAGAACATGTGCCCGAGCCAGGGAACCATGGACATTTTCGTCGAGCCGGTGCTGCCGCGCCCGGCCCTTCTGGTGCTGGGAGCCAGCCCCGTCGCGCTTGCGCTCGCCGAGCAAGCGAAGCCGCTCGGCTTTCACGTCGTGCTTGCGGCACCGCTTGGCGACTTGTTGGCTACCCCAGACGTCGATCGGCTGATAGACGGCTTCGCGTTCGATGTACCGCAGACACCACGCCGCTTTGTCGTCATCTCCACACAAGGCAAGGGCGATGAAGCGGCGTTGAAAGCGGCCCTCACATTCGAAGCCGACTATCGCGGCTTCGTCGGCAGCCGCCGCAAGATGGCTTCGTTGCGCGAAAAGCTCGTCGGCGAGGGCATTGTCGGAACCATTATCGATAGCGTCAAGGCGCCGGCCGGGCTCGACCTGGGGTCCATTACCCCGGAAGAGATCGCGCTTTCGATCCTCTCCGAAGTCACCATTGCGCGACGCCAGGGACAACGCGCGCAGAAACCCGGACTCGTCCAACAGGAACAGGAATAGAAAGCATGACGCAATGGACATGAACGGACAGGAGCGTATCGCGGCACCCATTGGCGAGGTGTGGCGGGCACTAAACGATGTGGATGTACTGCGAGCCTGCATCCCAGGCTGCGAGAGGCTGGAGAAGACCTCCGACACCCATATGGAGGCAACCGTCGTGCTGAAGGTCGGTCCGATCAAGGCACGGTTCGACGGCGCGGTGGAGCTGGAAGACCTCGTGCCGCCGCGCTCCTACACTATTCGAGGTGAAGGTAAGGGCGGGATAGCGGGCTTCGCCAAAGGCGGTGCCGAAGTGTCGCTGGAAGAGGACGGCCCCGACGCCACCATCCTCTCATACACCGTAAAGGCCGATGTCGGAGGCAAGATCGCTCAGCTCGGCGGCCGGTTGATCGATTCGACCGCGCGCAAGTTGGCCACTCAGTTCTTTTCCCAGTTCGGCGAAAAGATGCGTTCGCCGGTGTTGGCGCCGGAAAGTTGAGAACACTTTGTCAGGCTGAGGATGGCAACCAGAGAAATTGCAGCAAAAGTGCAAAACGATTTCCGTTCGGAATTGCACAAAATAAGGGCTCATCTCGCCGTTACCGTGATGCTCTAGCCGGATCGACCCGGCTGGGGACGGAGATTGCCATGGAGAATACCCCGCAGGTCGATCGAACCGCCGATCCGCTGATGATTGCTGAAGGTTGGTTGAAGGAGGGCCGGAACGTTGCCATTGCGACGGTTGTCGCCCGTGATCGAACAGCCGGCCGCCCTTGAGCTAATAACTGAAGACGATCCGCTAGCTCGCGAACTCGCCAATGTGGATGCGCTCCCCGAGCAGGGGACCATGAGGATTTGTGTGGCGGTGCCGTCCCTGGGGTAAAATCGGTATAGGGTGGGCGGTGATTTTCACCGAGGCCAGCCATCTTGAAACCACCGCGTCGGTCGAGCCGGCGTTCCGAGGGTGCCCAGACGCCGGACACGACGCCGACGGTCCTGCAATTCCGCATCTGGCTGAAGGGACTGAGCCCGATGGTTTGGCGGCGGGTGCAGGTGCCGGCGACCATGACCTTGCGCGAGTTTCACGGCGTTCTTCAGGTCGCGATGGGCTGGGAAGGCATCCATCTCTACCAGTTTGTCGTGCACACGGTCCGCTATGGCTCATGGGAATTGACTGCGGAACCGCCGGACATCGGACTTGACGCATTGAAGCTGCGCACCGGAAGCCGGTTCCTGTACGAATACGATCTCAATGTTCCGTGGGAGCATGAGGTGCGGCTGGAACATCAGTGCGCCGCCAAGCCGCAAATCCATTATCCCTGCTGCATCGGCGGTGCCGGAACTTGCCCGCCGGAGGATAGCGACGGGCCTGAGGCCTGGATCCTGCAGGAAGATGAAGCGCTCGGACTTGGACTGGATGAGGACCTCGCCAGTGCGCTGGAGTTCTTCGCGGACATCAGCGAGACCAGATCCTTCGCGATCCTCGATGATCCCGACCGGGCTGAGGAATTCCGGGAACTGCTTCTCCGCATCGACAGGCGCAACGCTCTTTTGGGCAGGACGTTCGAGCGGCAGACGGTGAACAAGCGCCTGCGGCAGGAGGAGCATCTCACCCTCATGCATCAGCAGATATGACTTCACCGTTTGAACCGCGATTGTTCGCCAGCAGATTGGCGGCGAGAAGGGCAACGTCGTCACCACGCTCATGCCGGATGCCGGAGAGCAACGACCGTGCCGCTGGCGCGGTGACCTGATCGAACTTTCGGCGCAGGGTCGCGGCGGTCGTTTCCGCATAGTGCCGTGTCGTGGTGATGTTTTCGTGGCCGAGGAAGCGCTGGACGTCGGTGATGTCCATGCCGAGCGCCAACAGCTTTGTCGCCATCGTGTGCCGCAAAAGATGCGGATAGACCCGCTTTGTGATCCCGGCCTTGCGAGCGACTTGCCGGACGATCTGACCGATGCGCTGGCGGCTGTAGGTATAGGGCAGCGATCCTTTGCCCCGTTCCCGGCTCTGGAACAGGGGGCCGGCACGCCTTGTGCCGATATGAAGCCGCAGCATCTGTGTCAGTTCCCGCCGGATGGGGACTTCCCGGTGCTTCGATCCCTTTCCGCGCACGACGACGATCACGCGCTCTGCCAGGCTGACATCCTCGATGCGCAGGCGGGTGAATTCGGAAACGCGCAAGCCGGTTTCCAAAAGGGTCTGAAGCAGCAGGCCCGTCGCGCCGCTCGCCTCGTAGGCCTGGTCAATGAAAGCCAGTTCTTCCTCGATCGTGAGCCGGTTGATTGACGTTCTCTTTTCCGGCGGCGCGGAAAGACCGGCCTGCGCGCGGGCCCGTTTGATCACCGCTTTGCTCTGCAGGTAGTCGATCCCTTCCCGGATCAGGATAGTGGCGACGGCGTTGGCGGCACGCTCGATCGAGGTCATGATGGTTTACCAGATGATTTTCGGATTGCTAACTGGTGAGAGATATCACCGTTGCCGGCGAAAGCGGAGGGCAGAAATACGCGGATCGGACGCGATGAGCTTTCCACTTCGCCCGTTCTGGAAAACCCGGCAAGGAGATGCAACATGCAGGTTCGGATCGTCATGGAACTCATCGGTGACGACGGCGAGGAGATCGGTCGGGAGATCATCGCCGACATGACAAAGATCACAACGGGTGCGGAGGATCTCGGCCTATCGCTCGCCGAGGGCAAAGCCCTGCTTGCCGGGCTTCAGCAGAAGATGGTGGAGACGCAGGTGAACCTATGGCTAGCGGAAAACCGTGAGACGGACGGCCGCCGGTTGCGGCACAAGGGATACTATCCCGTCACCTTCCACACTCTGTTCGGCGATGTCCGGCTCAGGAGTCCGCGATACGCGCTGCCGGAAAGTGAAGGACGCAATGGGCCGGGCACGGTGTCGCCGTTGCGGCAACTGATCCCCGATCACATTGCACCCGAGCGGCTGTATCTCGAGACGCGCTGGGCTTCGCTCGTGCCATATGCCGCTGCAGCCGAGTTGTTGGCCGATGTGTTGCCGATCGACTGCGGGATCAACGCCACGACGGTGCGGCAGCATGCGCTGAAAACGGCTGCCCGAATTGAGCGGGAGCTGACGGAAGAGCGCGTCTCTTTCATGCAGGATTCGTGTCCGCAAGACTGGACGAACCTGCCCATTCCCGACGGCCGCATTGTCATTGGCCTTGATGGTGGCTACATCCGGGATCGTGACGACCGGAAGAAGAATTTCGAGCTGATCGTCGGCCGCTCCCTGCCCGAGGACGGTGAGCCGCGCTATATCGGCTTCGTTCATGGTTACGACCGCAAGCCGCAGCGCCGAATCCTCGACCATCTTAAAAAGCAGGGCGTGCAGGCCAATCAGGATATTACCTTCATCACCGACGGCGGCGAGGAAGTTCGCTCGCTCGCCGAAATGATCGCCCCGGCCAGCGAGCATGTCCTGGATTGGTTCCACATCACCATGCGCATCACTGTGCTTCGCCAGTTCGCCCAAGGCCTTCGCCATCATGACAAGGAAGCCGGCAACGGCCTGCTGGACATGCTGACCCGGATCAAATGGTATCTGTGGCATGGCAACACCTACCGGGCGCGTGAGGAGATCGATTGGCTGCTCGACGATGCCGAAGCCACGGAAACCGACTACCCGAACATGAAAAAGTTTCTGACAGTGATTGGCGAATTCCGATTCTATATCGGATCAAACCACGCCAGCCTGATCAACTATGGCGAACGCTACCGGTCCGGAGAGCGGATATCATCCGCTTTCGTCGAGGCGACCGTCAACGCCGTTGTCAGCAAGCGTTTCGCCAAGAAGCAGCAGATGCAATGGAGCCGGACAGGCGCGCATCTTCTGCTGCAAACCCGAACGCAGACCCTCGACGGCTCGCTACGGTCGACCTTCGAGAAGTGGTATCCTGGCATGGCAAACGATAATCACCGAAATTCCGACAACCAGTCCGCAGCGTAGCTGCCACACAAATCCTCATGGTCCCCAAGCCCGAGACCCGAGGCAGGGTCGTTGCCGCTCTCACCTTCGGCTACTGGACCGCCATGCTTGGCAAGGAGTACGAGGACCTCTGGCAGAAGACCCTGAAGGACATCGCCCGTCGCGAGGATGGTAAGGGCCTCACCCGTAAGGCCTTCTCGAAGCCCTTGGCCCCGATCCGCACCCTACGCAACCGCATCGCACACCACGAGCCTATCCTCTATTGGAGCCTGACCAAGCACTACGATGCCATCCTCCAGCTGACGACCTGGCTTTCCCCGGTCGCCCGCGAATGGTGCCAAGACCATTCCCGATTCCAGTCACTCTATCCCGACGGCGGAGTCGAACTCATCAAGGAAGCGGCAGCGCCAATGGCAGAATGACATGCAGCTCCACGCCAGAGCGACGTTGCCCAGTACTGTGCCTAATATCATCGGCCTTATTTCAGGCTCCCTCACGCTGGCGAAGACACCTCGCGACCGGCAGTTGCCGAAGCCGTTACATGGACCGTACCGGATCTCGCAAGGCTTACAGCAAGCGCACAGCAACCAGGTCCACGAGTTCGTCGACGCCCTCGTCGAGGGCAAGACGCCACCGTACACCGGCGATAACGGCCGCCGCGATATCAAGACCATCATGGCGGTGCTAACGACAATCCCTCGGCCCCCGCGGGGGCCATGCCCCGAATTCACCTCGACGACAACAAGGGATGTTGCCGTCTTGGTGGGCGTTAGGTCCGTGGGGATGTCCGCATCGGGTGGCAAGCGGACTGGCAGATTCTGGGCGGCTAGCCACGAAAGCTGCCCTTTACTTGGCCAACGAACTGCGGCAGCAACACGTCCCCGTTTCGGTCGTTCGAAGGAACACAATCGTCCACTCGATGGCGCTAAGTAAAATACACAAAATCACCGCGGATGACTTAGCCGCCCCCCGCGGCGACCGTCGCGGCATCAAACCTTTCCAAAAGGATACGCCCCACACCAGGGGAGCGTATACAGATGCCGATTTCCTGGCGCGGGTTGTCGTCTGTCGTGTCAGCCGAAAGCCAGTTCTGGCTAGTTATGACAGCCACGTCGTCGTCCCAGGTAAGGAACTTCGCATGTAGTCGCGGGCGATGAACGGGCCGGATTCGAACGCCGACTTTAGCCGCTTCGCTCGTCAGCCGTGCGATATCGGTCGCCGTGATCGCGCCGCTGTCCTCGCCGTAGAAAAGGCGCACATCCAGATCGCGAGCACGTTTCGAGGCCGCGAACACGGGTGCCAGGATCAGGTTGTTCGCAGCGCCTGCAAACCGGTGGCTGGCGATGACAAGGCTCTTATCGGCGGTGTCCCTCGCCTCTCGAACGAGCTCTGCATGGTCAGATCCCAGCAGAACGCAAACGCTGGCCTTGCCTTCGTGCTGCGAGCGCTGGTTTCGCAGATTGACGGCCTGAGCGACGAGGTCACTCGTCAGATCCGTCCAGTGACCATTGCCGCCCCGCGACAGCTCGGCAACCTGATCCATGATATCGGCGACCAATTGGTAGTCGCGCAGGCGGACCGAAACTTCGAAGCTCGAGAAGTCGCTGTACAGCCAGTTGCAAGATCCGACCAAGGCGATCACGCGGTCGGAGGTGCCGTCGTCGGCGAGCACGATCTTGGCGTGCGATCCCGTCGAAAATGGGTGGATCGTCAATCCGTCGAGCCCTTCGGCTTCAAGCTCGGCACGCAGTTGTTGGACAACCTTCGCCGTCGAACGACGCTCGTCGGCATTCTTGTTCTGACCCCAGAGGATGTCGACCTTGACACCCAGAGCGACGGCTTTGCGGAGATCCGGAAGCAAGGCAGCGAAGCGCTGGGCCGACACGAAGGTCGAGTGGATCAAAAGCCTGTGCCGCGCCCGGCTAATCGCTCCCCTAAGTGCGGTTTCGTGCTCGGCACCGCCGGCGATCAGGTCGTTCGTCGTGAAAGCGACCTTGTGGATTGGCGGCGTGACGTGGGCGCTCTCGGATCCGGCGAGCAATGTTGGCGTGTATGTCCGCTGTCGGCCGCCTGCCGACTTGGACGACATACCAGCCGCCGCACGCTTGATCTCCTCGATGAGTATCGCAGGCGTGCGAGGACTCATGCCTTCGGGCTGTCCGTCCCTCACCGGAACGAGCGCCCAGCGCTTGGCGAGGCGGTTGCCGTAGGGATCTATGCCAACGAACTTCTCGTCGGCTTGGAACAGCGCGTCGACGAGCGGTCGCACCTCTTCGATAAGCTGTCTTGCGGGGCGCTCGATGCGCACGATCGGCTCGCCTTGCCCTTCTCTTTTCTCGACGACATGCTCATGGACGAAGGGGAGGTCGCGGCTTCGGAACAGCGTCCCTGTAATCTGGTCGATCACGAACGTCATGTTGCGGCTCAGGCGCCGGGGCGCGGTCGGCAACTGATCGTACTCCTTCACAATGCGGCCTTCCGGCGTGATCTGGAATTGCACGGCAGATGCCGACTGCATCATCTCGACCCAGCCCGCGCGCATGAGCCGGATCAGCGCCTCGATGATGACTCGCTCCGGGATGCACGCCCGCTTTTTAAGCGCATGCACGGAGGTCGATCCGAGATCCAGCTCCCACAGAAGCAATTGCTCCAGAACGGTCCACGGTCGGCCTTTGTCGAAGTAAAATTTGCGGCGCCCCTGTAGGACGGGAATGGCGACGCGGATGAGACTCATTTTCCACCGACCAGACGTTTGAAGGGGATGATCACCGCTTTGCCATGCTGCCGCTGGGTCTCCAGCGCCTCCAAGAGCCGGCCCAGGAACGCGGCTTCCTGCAGAGCCTCGGTGCCGGCATTCGACGCGATCGTAGAGCGCATGAATTCGAGCGAACCGATGACGTACAGGTTTGACTTTGCCCGGCTGAGGAGGACGTTCATCCGGCGCGGGTCACTGAGAAAGCCGAGCGCCCTGCGAAGCGATGCATGGTGGTTATTGCGGACGAGGGAGACGACGACGATGTCGGCCTCGTTTCCCTGAAACGAATCGACCGTGCCGCAATAACGATCGGCATCGATCCCCGGTGACAAGTCGCCTAAAATCGGAAAGCTCGCCCGATTGTCATCAAACACCGCCTTGAGTCGGCGCACCTGCTCGCTGTAGGGCGACAGGATGGCCAGGGTCGGCGGCTTTTCCAGGCCTTGGCGGACCTCTAGTAGCGATAGCATCTGCCGAACTGCCTCGACCTCGGCGGGATTGTGCCACCGTGGCCGCCGCTCGGCGTCGCTCGCTTTCATCCCAACCGTCGCTTGGACCCATGGCATGTCGATGAAGATAAGCGGGGCGTTTGGGAGCCGCTTGCTGTCGCTGGAGGATACCAGTGATGGTGCGCCAGTGATCCGCGCCGCTGCCTCTTCATGCGTCTTGAGCTCGTTGTCATAGAAGCTATGGGATACGACCTCGGCCAGCGCCGGGTGCATCCGATGCTGCAACGTCAGTCGCTGGGCGAGTCGGCGGGCCTTGGGCTTGTTCTTGTGGACCTTGAACTCGTCTTCGATCATCCGCTCAAAGAGCAGGATCTGAGCGAGTGCCAAGGCGCAGAGGGCTGGCCTGCTGCCGGTTTTTCGGACACGCAGTTAAGCTAACATAGCTTTCTCCTCAAACTCGACGGGGCTCATATAGCCCAATGTCGAGTGCCGTCGCCGGGGATTGTAGAAGCGCTCGATGTAATCGAACACGTCCGCCCTTGCGGCATCCCTCGTCCTGTAGACCTTGCGGGCTGTCCGCTCGGTTTTCAGCGACGAGAAGAAGCTCTCCATCGCAGCATTGTCCCAGACATTGCCCGACCGGCTCATCGAGCAGGTGATGCCGTGATCGGCCATCAGGCGCTGGAACTGTTCGCTCGTATATTGGCTACCCTGGTCCGAGTGATGCAGTAGGCTGTCAGGCTTGCCCCTGCGCCAGATTGCCATGATGAGGGCGTCGGTGACGAGCTGCGCCGTCATCTCGGCCTTCATCGCCCAGCCAACGACACGCCGGGAGAACAGGTCGACGACGGCGGCAACGTAGAGCCAACCTTCCGCGGTCCAGATGTAGGTGAAGTCGGCGATCCACTTCTGGTTCGGGGCCGAGGCTTCGAAAGCGCGGTCGAGGATGTTGTCCGACACCACCGCTCGCTCGCCGGTGTCTTTCGGCAGCCCACGACGCCGAGGCCGGGCACGCAGTCCGTTCTGACGCATGAGCTTCTCGACGCGATGCAGGCCGCACGAGAGGCCTTCCGCCAGCATGTCGTGCCAGACACGACGGGCACCATAGGTTCGGTCGCTGCTCTTGAAGCTGCGATCGATCGCCGTCACCAGCACCTCGTCGTGCCGCGAGCGAGCGCTGGGGCTGCGGTTGAGCCAGGCATGGAAGCCTGAGCGGGACACATCCAGCGCACTGCATAGCCATGCCACCGGCCAGATACCCCGGTGCCTCGCGATGAAAGCGAACCTCATATCGCTTCCCTCGCGAAGTAGGCTGCGGCCTTTTTTAGGATGTCGCGCTCCGCTTTCAGCTTCGCCACTTCCTTGCGCAGCCGGTCAATCTCCTGCTGCTCCGGCTTCAGCTGACCATGGCCGGGAAAGGCATACTGCGGATCCGTCGATAGCTCGCGCACCCATTTGCGCAGCACATTCTCGTGGACGTCGAGGTCGCGAGCGGCCTGGGCCACCGCAACGCCTCGATCCTTCACCAGCCTCACCGCCTCAAGCTTGAACTCGCGGCTGAACTTCCTTCTCTGCATTCCAACTCTCCAGTTCCGTTAAACACCTTATCTCGGTGTCCACGAAACCGGCAGCAGGCCAGGCCGGGAAATCACTCTGATCGGTGTCGACCTCGTCCAGAACCTCGTCGGTCGACATATCGCGGAGCGTCCGGCCGATGAATTCGGCACCGGCTTCGAGAGCCTGTGCAACGGCTTGCGGATTCGCGAGCAACTGCACGATGCGCTCCGAACCGAACGGCGCGAGTTGTTTGTGGTCGCCAATCATCAAGCGCCGATAGGACAGCAGGAGAGGGGCAACTAGCTCACCCCCTGTCGCTTTTCCTGCCTCCTCGACCATGACCCAGTCGAACTGGCCGCGCTCGTCGAGAAGGCGCTCCAGCTCGGGCGAGTTGGTGGTTGCAAACAGCAGGTTCGCCCCCCGAACGAGCAACGCCTCCATGGCTTGGCGGCCTTGGGTGACGCTCGATCGTCCATCTTTGGGTTTGGTGGCCATGCTCGCTTGCAGATCGCCAAGCTGCTTGCGAAGTCGTTGGGGTGCCTCGGCGACGAGCGGACTCGCGGCGAGCTTTGCAATCAGCGACTCGGTTTGGCGGACGACCTCGAAAACGCCGGCGTCATCCTTGTTGTCCTTGGAGTGACTCCGTACGATGACAGTCTCGCGGGGATGTCCTTCGAGCGCCTCGGCGAGTTCATCCATAAGATGATTGACCGCAGCGTTACTCTGGGCCGTCAAGAGCAGGCGCGCGGAGCTGTTGTCGGCAAGCGTGTCGAGGACTAGGTCTCGCACCAACCGGGTTTTTCCGACCCCCGGCGGGCCCTGGACCAAAAACAGGGGGATGGTCGATATGATCGCGCCGACGGCAGCGCGCTTCGATTCGTCGAGCGCTGCGAAACGCTCGTCCGACTTCGCCACTTCATGTGAATCGAGGATCCTGGACCGTGGGTCGTCGAGCATGCGAAGCAGTTCGGAGTGGTCCGCGAGCGCCCTCAGCGCCCTGAGGCGCCGCCGCAGCTGGATGTCGCGGCCCACGAAATCTGCCGGCACAAGCGCTGCGTCGCGAAAGTTGATCGGCCTTTCGGCGCCGACAAAGATATAGGTCGGCTGCGACGCGCCTTGCTGATCCTTGCGGCTGAACTTCCACGACGTGTCGGAAATTTCGCGGTCGCCGACTTGGCGCGCTTCGGTCAACACCCAATCCTCAATGCGCGCATCGCCCATCATCACGTCCTCGAACCGCTTGGCCGGCGGTCGGAGCCCGAGCGCGATCGAAAGTGCGTCGCGCTCCGGATCCTGGCGGGGCACCATGGCGACGCAAACTTCCTCGCCGTCCGCGCTTGCAGCGCCATGGGCTTCGACTATCTGCTTTATGTCAACTGGATAGACGTCGGCGGCCGCGTAGAGCGCCTCAAGAAATTGCGTCAGCGCCAAAGCCTGGTGAACGCGCTTAGCCCTGTCAGGCTTGGCTTGTTCGTCGTCAAGCTCGCGCCGTAATTGCTCCCAGCTTGACAGTTTCCCACGCAACCTCGGAAATCTTGCGACTGCGTCCCGCTGGTGCATGATCTCGAGCGAGCGGGCCTCAAGCTGCACCTGTCCCAGGATGTTAACTGCGGCTGCTTCGGTGGTCTCTGCCCGCTCGCAATACGCCATCTCCCACGTTCCAGGCATGCCCGGCTTTTGGATGTACTGCGACAGCGAATAGGTGAGCAGAGTGCCGGCGAGCGTCAATCGGAACGGCTGTGCTTCGTTCTTTATCGCGAGCAGAAGCGGCGCGTCGCCGAGATCGGCGCAAACGAATCCAAGCATGGCTTCGACATCGTCGACTTCGACGTCATTGCCAGAAGCCTCGCGGATACGTTGCGCAAAGGCTCCGGCGAAACGGAAAACTAGATGAAATTTCGCTTCCCGGCCCGCGGCGCTGGCGCCGAGATCGCGGAGAATGTCTTGAATTCGCAAACGTACGATTTCGCCGTCGAACCGATCCAGCCGCTCGATTCGGATGAGCTGTCTTAGAAGCCTGACTTCGGCAGAAGACAGGTGGTCCGCTACATCGGAGGGGACGATGCGAAGGTCAATGACCCGCTTCAGGTCGGCTCCCAATAATCCTGCGGCCAATTCGCCGAATGCTCGCCAATCCTCTACAAACGACGCCGGCGCGCCGGTCTTTGTGCGTGTTGCGCTCGGGGCGTCCGCTGCGCCTGCAAGCCTCAGTGACCACTCGAAACCAGTGAGCTGAAAATCAGGTTCGTTTCCGCCAGAAGCCAGTATCGACCACTGGTCGATATTGCGATGCAGAAGCCCTTGATCGTGGAGTATCTCCAAGCCGGACGCAATCTGCGATAGATTTTGCCAGAGCAGCGGCCGATTGCGGATGATGCGCGGATTTTGCAGCCAATGGTTCGCTTGCCGATGCTGGAGAAGCGTTGCCAGCGGTTGGCGTTGGCCGAGATCGAGCACGAGATAGAAGCCCGAATCGTCGAAACCTGCTTGCTGTAGCGTCGCAATCGACGCCGACGCCCCGGGATATCCCCCTAGGCGGTAAAGGTGACGCACTTCGTGCTGCCAAAGTTCACGAAGCTCTTCTTGTCCCTCGCCCGTCGCACGCGGCCACGCTTTGATGAGAACGTGATTTCCGTTCTCATCGACACCAAGCGTTAGCGACGGTCGTCCTGATTTTCGATCCGCTCTCTGAAGGTCGCGATCCTCGAGCTTGTAAGCTGACAGGAACGTGCCTTTGCGGCGCGATTTCAGTGCCATACCACCCCACCCCTTCAACTCAAGATAGTCGATGTCTTATGATGAGAATAGAGGAGAAGCAGCTGACATTGTTGCTCCAGATAACATTTGCGACAAGTTCCCACTATTCTTTCGAATAGGCGTAGCGATCATGCCGACCCATGCAGCCCGACGCTTGGCCGCTCCGTCCCGGAATGACTGCTGTTATCAAGTGGCACTAGCCTGACTGAAGGTCCGATTCCGAAGCTCAGCAAAATTAACCTCCCTGTCTGGTTGCGGCGCCGACCATGCCGACAGTTGGATACTCCAGGAACGGCAGCTTTCGGCAAACCGTCAGTGACCTAGGATCGACAGAGATGGGGTCGCTAGCCGAACGACCGCTATACCGGATTCCTCGCCACAACCGGACGGTCTGCAAGCGGCCCCAACTCTGCCGTTTGGCAGAACCGAACGAATGGCAAGTTTCGGGCGGCGAAGGCCGCACTCCCAACGGCGACAATGGGTCGAATGCAGCCTCGATCGCTGTTGCCGACGGATAACGGAGTCATCCCGACCAATGGCCTCCGAAACAGTATGCCAAACCTAACCCCAATTCGCCTCGGCTGTCTGGCTACACCGTGGCCTGGACGACGTTGGAAGCCTCTATCGCAGCCTGTACCTCCGCATAGAGTTCGGCGTTGACCTCTCCCGCGTCAATCTCGACGATCAACGCGAAGCGAACCGACTTCTCATTCGGATTGGAAACCGCTCGCGTCTTCCACCAGCCTGCAACTGGGTGCACTGCAAGCAGATTGCGGCGAGCAAGATCGGACGCGGGACAGGTCAGTTCATCAATCTGCAGAGAACCGACGTCACGGCGATTGCGACCGAACGTCCAGCCATCATTTTCATCAACAGTGGGACCTTCGGGTTCTTCGTCGACCTTGCTGATGCGCGCGATGAAAGCCTCCCGATCCTCGTTCGGCCTATTCAGCTTGAAGCGAAGATTGTGCGAAGCGTAGCGGAATTTGGAGCCCCGGGCGGGTTCGGACGGGTTCGGTGCGACATATGTGCTGAGAGCGACTCTGAGGGTAATAGGATGAGCAACCAGCGACCGCAAGGCCTCCACCGGCCACGGGAGTTCGAACAGGCGCATCTCGTTGTGGACATGGTCAGGGGCGCCGGAATCACTCTGGCGGAAAGGTGTGATGCTGTCCTGCACGATCAACGTCAGTGCGTTGGATGCGCTCCGCCGGGCGCGCTCCATGTCGGGAACGCCATAGCCGTAGCGCTTGAATAGTGGACCAAAAGAACCCTTTCCAGGATTTGGCGGCAAATGAGACCGCATCTGAGGTGTCCAGCGCGCGGACGATACAAAGAGGGCGCGGATGGTTTCCGGCCATAGCTCCGGATACTCCGACCAAAGGTCCGTGATCGCGTTAGCCGCGAGAGCGGTCGCTGCACTCGTCTCGCCTACCGTTGTGAACGATCGCACCGGATACTGGCGATCCGTGGTGAGCACGGAAAGGGCAGGATGCTTCATCGGCGGGGGTGGGCCGTTGATGACCCAGTTACCGCCCTCCATAACCACGTCAGGCTTTATTGGCCAGTGTGACGACCAACTTGAGGTCCGAGAAGACGGAGCAAGGTCTCCGAACGGTGCAAGTGGAGCACCGGACTCGCCAGGCGGAAGAATGTTCTTCTCCGTATAGGCGCCGACGCAGATCGGGTTCCAGGCCTGGGCAGGCGATTCGATTTCGTTGTCGGGGTGATCGCAGACGGTGAGATAGTCGTTGTTCCCAAACTTGCTTTGGTCGCTATTCCCTGCGGATACCAGCAACAAGCGAGGCGCCTTGACCGCGCCAGATACGCCAACGGCCAACTGATCCAGTTCGCTCGACCACGAGGTTGGCGCTCCATCATGAGGCGTGTCGTCGACCGTGGTGCTTGCCAGCGCGAACGTGCGTCGCCGGAGCCCTGCCGTTTCGACAGCATCGATTCCATCCCGTGTCACCGACCCCAGAAGATGATGGGGGTTGTGGCCGGCGTCCGGGATGATCTTTGCTGATTCCAGTCTATGGCGAACCTGGATCGGCAGCATAGACTGAAGTACCGGTGCCAGATCGCCGAACAGAGCGAGTCCCCCAAGCTGCGTGCCATGACCGACCACATCTTCGATCCCCCATGCGGGGTTGGCGGCATAGCGGTCGGCGACTGCGAGCGCAGGTGCAATCAATGGATGAGTTCGGCTGACGCCGCGGTCAAGCAATGTCACATAGCCGGGATTCGCGCCCGCCTGGTAGGTCGTGCGCCCCACCAGATCGTCGACCCAATCGGCTTGCTCGTCCGGATCCATCGCATCGAAATAGTCCGCTGTGACCGTCGGCGACGCGAGGGCGCGGACACCTGCTAAACGCCGGACCGCCAGTGCCAGAGCATCCCGTGTGGCCGTGGCAATGACCACGAGGTCTTCCGGGAATTCGAGCCGGTCGGCACCGACCACAACGCCGAACTCTGCAGCGCCCGCGATGAACGCAGGCGCCTGTTCCTTGTCCAGCCAAACTTCCCACGGCACGGCTCCGTCCGGGTTGGGAAACCGCTGAGGCGGGCTTCGCCACAGAGCACGCAGGCCTGCTTCGACAATCGCGCCAATGCTCTGGACCAGATCGGCATTGTACGGCCGGCCGGATTTTCGATCTTTCTCGGCAAAATCCTCGACTTTCCGGCGAAGCTTCACCAGGCCCTCGTCAGTCGCAAAGACCGTGGCGCGCGCTGGCTGGTTAACCGCTGGCCGCGCCGGTTCGACACGAAGAAGCGTCAGATCACTCGCATCGAGGCCGGAGGTAACCATCGGCTCGCCCGCTCGTCCCTCGACTTCCAAGTACACGCCAGGAAGTGCGGCACCGCCTATATCGGGCAGGTGGTCGAGCGCATGAAGAAGTGCCTGGGCGTGCGCCGTTCTGTTGGCAACATCACTTGGATGCTTTGCGGAGCCCCCGCCCTTTGGCTTGAACGGGTTTGCGGCTGATATTTCGTTGAGGATGAAGTGTCTTCGGTCCCTCGGCATGCGTACCCGCCCCTATGCTATGTAGCGATCGACGGCGCTCGAGAGACGCAACGATGACCGCAGTGCGGATCTCGCCCGAATTGTCCAAGACCGCTCGCCTCGCGGCGTCCTCCCCCGCAGCGACGACGTCGGCCGTCGACAGGCCGTCCGCGTGTTGAACCACCTCGTTCCAGTCGACATTGGCGATTTCAAATCCGCGCAGCCGGCGGCGCATTGCCTTTGCGATCGCCTCCGCGTCCGGCAGTTGATAGGGCAGCACGAGATCGAAGCGACGAAGCACCGCTCGATCGAGGATTTCGGGCAGGTTCGTCGTAGCCACGACAATTGATGGCCCCGTGTCCTCGTCGAGAAACTGAAGGAACGAGTTCAGGATGCGGCGCGCCTCGCCGATGTCACTCTCCGATCCACGAGACGCTGCCAGCGCATCGATCTCATCAAACAGGTAGATACCTCGATTGGTGCGAATCGCGTCGAAAATCATACGCAGCTTCTGCGCAGTCTCTCCCATGAACTTTGTGATCAGCCCATGGAGCAACACGGTGAACAGCGGAAATTTCAGCTCGCCGGCCAGTGCCTCCGCCGTCAGCGTCTTGCCAGTCCCCGGCGGGCCAGCCAAAAGCAAACGTCTGCGAGGTCGCAGGCCCTTCTCTTCCAGCCGCTCCGTCATGCGCGTTTCGATGACGATGTGAGCCAATTCGTCTTCGATGTGTTCGGGCAGGATCAGATCGTTGAGACGGGTCGTGGGGTAACCGGCGCTCAAGAATGTTGCCAGGTCTCCCCGCGGTGCCGCGATCGGCGTGGGAGTTATCCGCGCCGGCATGGCGGGTTGCTGACCGGCCTCTGCCCACTGCCGTAGCTGCTCGGCTAAGCGGGAATGGCCTTTCTGTTCTTCGGCGGCGGCGAGCTGCATGGCAAGATCGAAGAAGCGACCTTCGTCGCCTTCGGCATGACTTTTGACAAGCCCGATTAATTGTTGTGCCGATGCCATTGCATTGACCTTCCCGACGCCCGCCGGCCTGACATGGCAAATCAGTGCCCAAGCCAGTTATAGGCAAAATTCCTTAACAGACCAGCGCGCGCGATCGTGTCACCAAAGAATCCAAGGGTAAATCGCGATCTCTACTGCCGATTCCCGCCATCCGTCGCGCTGTATTCCCAGACAAATGCGGTCGCAATGAGCCACCCTACAGGATTCCCCACGCCCGGAAACTTCTCCTGCCCGTCATCTCGCGCAACCCCACCGCACCAATCAGATCGAGCGCGCCCTGCCGCGACACCTTCAGCGCCTTCTGGATCGTGCCCGTCGACACGAGCGGCCGCGACAGCACGAGTTCGATGAGCGCCGGCAGCTTCGAGTTGGCGCGCCGGCCGCGGAGCACGCGCTCCATCCGTTCCCGGGCAAGCAGCAGGCGATCGTGTTCCTTCAGGCCGAAGCTGGCAGCTTCAAACAGAACGTCGATCCAGGCCAACAATCGCTCAGTCCGGTCGCGGGCGCGCCGCCGCTCGCGCGGAATTTTTTGGGCGCCGAGATGCAGGCAGGGAAGATGGTGAGCGCATAGGCCATCCTGGCGCAGGAGTGCGCCGACCAGCAGCGGTCCGATCCAGTCGCCGCGCTGCAGCACCTCGATATCGGTCCAGGCATCGAGCAGGGTTCCGTTGCAAACTTTCCGGTAATTCGGCTCTGGCATGAGAACGCTCCTCTTTTTTGGAGATCATTCCATGTTCAAGGGCCGCCATTTCGACCGATCAGTGATCCTGCTGTGCGTTCGCTGGTATCTGGCCTATAGTCTGAGCCTGCGAGACTTGAGGGAGATGATGGCCGAGCGCGGCATCAGCATCGACCACTCGACGATCCATCGCTGGGTTATCCACTTTTCGCCCGTTCTTCTGAAGCGATTCAATCGCCGGAAGCGGTCGGTCGGCAGCAAATGGCATATGGACGAAACCTATATCAAGGTTCGTGGCCAATGGATGTACCTCTATCGAGCTATCGACAGCGTTGGCGACACGGTCGAATTCTGGTTCAGTAAACATCGTGATC
>JBDZVC010000407.1:0-3908 GCA_040255475.1 Phyllobacteriaceae bacterium
ACTTCACCTGCCGGACGCTTGCCGAGACCTTCTCCGCCATCGCGACGAACAGCTTTCGGCGCGCCTTGTCGTCGAGTTGCCCGCGCTCGGGAATGACCCCTTTCGGCGCCTTGGCGAGCCGCTCCTCCACCGCCGCCAGCCGCGCCGCGTCGTTCTGGCCGCCGCCGAGCGATTTCCGTACCTTGCCGAGGATCGCCTCGCGCGCGCTCATCGCACCGCCCCCTGCTTCAGCCCCTCGCGGCCGCGCCATTGCTGCATGAAGGTGCGGCTTTCCGGCGCCGGCAGGTCGCGATGCTTCGTCCAGCCGCCGGCAAGCGGCAGCGAGCGGAAGCGGCCCTTCCGCCCGCCGAACAGCGAAAGGACAGGGATCGCCATCGACGTCGCGAGCCGGTAGAGCCGCGGCCGCTTCGCGAAGAAAGCCCAGAATTTCAGCCCACCGCGCATTGTCGCCGGGTTCAGCCCGCGCTCGAACTCGCGCTCGCGCCAGTGCCGCATCATCTTGGGCAGCGGGATGCGCATAGGGCAAACGCTCTCGCAGCGTCCGCAGAAGGTGGACGCGTTCGGCAGGTGGCTTGCCTTGTCTACGCCGATCAGCGCCGGCGTCAGCACCGCGCCCATCGGCCCCGGATAGACCCAGCCATAAGCGTGGCCGCCGATCTCGTGATAGACCGGGCAATGGTTCATGCAGGCGCCGCAGCGTATGCAGCGCAGCATGTCCTGGAACTCCGTGCCGAGCATGGAGGAGCGGCCATTGTCGAGCAGCACGACGTGGTATTCCTCCGGCCCGTCCGGATCGCCCGGCCGGCGCGGCCCCGTCGAGACGGTCGTATAGACGCTCATGTCCTGCCCGGTCGCCGAGCGCGCCAGGACGCGCAGGATCTGCGCGGCGTCCTCCAGCGTCGGCACGATCTTTTCCAGCGACGCCAGCACGATGTGCACCTTGGGCAGGATCTGCGTCAGGTCGCCATTGCCCTCGTTGGTGACGATGATCGAGGAACCCGTCTCGGCGACGAGGAAATTGGCGCCGGTGATGCCGACATCGGCGTCGAAATAGGCCGCCCGCAGCACCCGCCTTGCCTCGCCGAGCAGAGCTTCCGGCTCCGACAGGTCGCGCGACGCCGGCAGATGGTCGTGTACGCGTCGGAAATCCGCCTCCACCTGCTCCTTGTTGAGGTGGACGGCCGGCGCGATGATGTGGCTCGGATGTTCGCCGCGAAGCTGGATGATATATTCGCCGAGATCCGTTTCGACCGGCCGCACGCTGTTCTTCTCGAAGAACTCGTTCAGCCCGATCTCCTCGGTGATCATCGACTTGCCCTTGGTCACGGTGCGGGCGCCCGCCGCGCGGCAGATGTCGAGGATGATGTTGCGCGCGTCCTCCGCCGTCTCCGCCCAGTGGACGAAGCCGCCCGCTGCCCGGACCTTCGTCTCGTAGGCTTCGAGGTAGAGGTCGAGATTGGCGAGCGCATGGTCCTTGATGGCGCGGGCATTGTCGCGCAGCGCATCGAACTCCGGCAGCGCGTCGATCGCCGCCTGCCGCTTGTCGATGAAACCGGAGCGAACATTGCCCATGGCCTTCTGCAATTGCGGATCGGCCAGCGCCTCGCGCGCGTTCTGCTTGAAATTGGGGGAGGTTATCTGCATCCGCTCACCCCCTACCGCCGATGGGCGGGCCGTCGGTCATGCCGGCCAGCACCTCCGCGACATGCCGGGTCTCGACCGTCGAGCCCTCGCGCTTCAGCTTGCCGGCCATGTTCATCAGGCAGCCGAGATCGCCGGCGAGCAGTGTGCCGGCGCCGGTTTCCTCGATTCGCTCTGTCTTCTTCTCGACGATGCCGTTGGAGATGTCGGGATATTTGACGCAGAAGGTCCCGCCGAAGCCGCAGCAGACATCGGCCTCCTTCAGTTCCTTGAGTTTGAGGCCCTCGACGGTGGAAAGCAGCGCGCGCGGCTGCGCCCGGACGCCGAGTTCGCGCAGGCCCGAGCAGGAATCGTGATAGGTCACCTCGCCATCGAAGTGCGCCTCGACGGACTGCATGCCACGCACGTCGACAAGGAAGCTGACCAGTTCATGCACCTTACCGGCGAAGTCCACGGCGCGCTTTTCCCATTTCGCATCGCCCCTGAACAGCGTCGGATAGTGCTTCTTCAGCATACCGGCGCAGGAACCGGACGGAGCTACGACGTAATCATATTCCTCAAAGGCCCGGATCGTGTTCTTCGCGATCGCTTTCGTGTCGTCGCGGTCGCCGGAATTGTAGGCCGGCTGGCCGCAGCAGGTCTGCGCCGAGGGCACCTCGACCGTGCAACCGGCTTCCTCGATCAGCTTGACGGCGGCAAATCCGATCGTCGGCCGGAAGAGATCGACGAGACAGGTCACGAACAGGCCGACGCGCGGCCGGAAGGGTGTCTGGTCGTTCATCGGTCGCGCTTTCCTGGGCCGCGCTTCCCGAAAACCGGATCATGCATGATTGTATGTACTCTTGCTGCCATTCTGCCGCCCGGAAAATAGAAGCGTCGGCGAGAACGGGTCAAACGATTTTGTCGAGAGTACATCCTTTGCGGCCGTTTGCCAGTATAGCAGAACGCGGCTAAACAGCGATGACTCCAACAGGCAGGTAAAGGTGCGATGTCCGGTCTGACGATGCCCCCTTCGGACAAGGCGACGCTGGCGAAGCGTGCCGAGATCGTGGCGGACATGCGCACAATCGTGCCAGGCGAAGGCGTCGTCGATGCCGCACGCGAGATGCGCGCCTTCGAAACGGACGGGCTGACCGCCTACCGCCAGCTTCCTATGGTCGTCGTGCTGCCGGAAACGGCCCAGCAGGTCGCCCGTATCCTCAAATATTGCTCCGACCGCAACATCAAGGTGGTGCCGCGCGGCTCAGGAACGTCGCTTTCCGGCGGTGCGCTGCCGCTGGAGGATGCTGTCCTCCTCGTCATGAGCCGCTTCAACCGCATCCTCGACATCGACTACCCGAACCGTGTCGTGGTGGCTCAACCCGGCGTCACCAATCTCGGCATCTCGATCGCTGTCGAGCAGGACGGGTTCTATTACGCGCCCGATCCTTCCTCGCAGATCGCCTGCTCGATCGGCGGCAACGTGGCGGAGAACTCCGGCGGCGTGCACTGCCTGAAATATGGGCTGACCGCCAACAACGTGCTCGGCGTAGAGATGGTGCTGATGAACGGCGAGATCGTGCGCCTCGGCGGCAGGCACCTGGACGCCGAAGGCTACGATCTGCTCGGCATCATGACCGGCTCGGAAGGCCTGCTCGGCGTCGTTACGGAAGTCACCGTGCGTATCCTAAAGAAGCCGGACATGGCGCGGGCGCTCCTCGTCGGCTTCCCATCGAGCGAGGAAGCGGGGCAGTGCGTCGCCGACATCATCGCCGCCGGCATCATTCCGGGCGGCATGGAGATGATGGACCGCCCGGCCATCCGCGCCGCCGAGGATTTCGTCCATGCCGGCTATCCACTCGACGTCGAGGCGCTGCTGATCGTCGAACTCGACGGCTGCGGCGCCGAGCTCGACCACCTCATCGGCCGCGTGGAAGAGATTGCGTTGAAGAATGGCTCTGTCACGTGCCGCATCTCCCAATCGGAGGAAGAGCGGCTGGCCTTCTGGCTCGGACGCAAGGCGGCGTTTCCGGCGGTCGGCCGCATCTCGCCGGATTATTACTGCATGGACGGCACCATCCCAAGGAAGGAACTGCCGCGCGTATTACACGGCATGCGCCAGCTTTCCGAGCAGTACGGGCTGCGCGTCGCCAATGTCTTCCATGCCGGCGACGGCAATCTGCATCCGCTCATCCTCTACGATGCCAATATCCCCGGCGAACTCGACAAGGCCGAAGCCTTCGGCGCGGATATATTGAAGCTCTGCGTCAAGGTCGGCGGCGTCCTGA
>JBDZVC010000408.1:0-3897 GCA_040255475.1 Phyllobacteriaceae bacterium
AGCACCGCGCCGAGCATGGCGCCCGCGACGGTGCCGACACCGCCCGCAAGCGACGTGCCGCCGATAACCGAGGCGGCGATGACCAGAAGTTCGTCCAGCGTGCCCTGCGCGTTTGTCGCCGCGTTGAGGCGCGCGATCGAGATGGCGCCGCTCACCGCCGTCAGCATGCCCATCAGCATGAAGACCTTCATCGTCACCCATCGCGTGTTGATGCCGGCGAGTTCGGCGGCTTCCGGATTGCCGCCGATGGCGAATACGTAGCGGCCGAAGCGCGTCCGCGTCGCGAGGAAAGTCATGATCGCGCCGGCCGCAACGGCGATCAGCACCGGTATGGCGATGCCGTGCGCGATGAACAGCCCGCCATCGGGAACGGTGATGTGATGCGCCTCGGCATAGCGGCGGACGATGCCGATCGGCCAAGGGTAGGAATTGGCGACGCCGACCGCGGCCAGGATGGCGATGCAGGTCACGCCGCCCAGGAAGAACTCGGCCCATACGGGGCGTTGCGGGAAACGGAAGCGATTGCGCTGCACCCGCCCGTTGATGAGGGCGACGACGACGAGGAGACAGGCCACGATCCCGACGACCCAGCTCCAGGTAGCGCCGATCGAGCCTTGCGGCCCTCCGCCCATCAGCTTGAACGTCTCGTCCATCGGCGCGACGGTGCGGCCGCTCGTCACCCACCAGGCGGCACCGCGCCAGACGAGGAGACCGCCCAGCGTCACGATGAAGGACGGGATTTCCAGATAGGCGATGAGGAAGCCCTGGAATGCGCCGAGGACCAGGCCGAGCACGAGGCCGACGGCAAGCGCGACGATCCAGATCGTCGGATGCTCGTAGCCCAGCAGTCTGGGGAGGAACTCGGTCTGCGTCACCCCCATGATCATGCCGATGAAGCCGAGCATGGAACCGACCGAGAGATCGATATTGCGCGTTACGATGACCAGCACCATGCCCGTCGCCATGACGGCGATCGAGGCCGACTGGACCGAAAGGTTCCAGAGGTTGCGCGGCGTCAGGAACAGCCCGCCCGTCAGCACGTGGAAAACGATCCAGATGAGGGCCAGCGCCCCCACCATGCCGAGCATGCGGGTGTCGATTTCGGTCGCCTTGAGGAATGATTTCAGGGGACTGAGTTCCGCCGCCCGGGCGCGGTCGAGCGGCGCGGTCGAATCCGACATGGCTTCCTCCCCGCACGGCAAAAAGCGGTCCGCCGCGTCTGCCGCGCTAACTGCCATATTACGTGGCTGCCGCGGTTCTGGTCAAACCGCGGCGGCGCGATCTGTCGAGGCTCAGCCGCAGACCTTGACGGTTCCCGCCTTCACGCCCTGGCAAACCTCGTCCTTCTTGATCCAGCCGGCGTCGATCACCACGTCGAGATTGTCCTTGGTAATCGGCATCGGCTTCAGGAAGATCGAGTTCATCTCGACATGCTTCGGCCCGTCGCTCCACTGCTGGACGCCCGGTATTTCCGTCATCTTCTTGCCGTCGGCAAGCATGGAGGCGATTTCGGCAGCCTTCTTGCCGAGCTCGCGCGCATCCTTCCACACCGACACGGTCTGCGTGCCGAGCGCGATGCGATTGAGCGCCGCATGGTCGCCGTCCTGCCCCGAGACCGGCACGGAGCCCGCGAGGCCCTGCGCGGAAAGCGCAGCGATCGCGCCGCCGGCCGTGCCGTCATTGGAAGCGACCACCGCGTCGACCTTGTTGTTGTTGGTCGTCAGGAACTGCTCCATGTTCTTCTGGGCGTTCGCAGGCAGCCAGCCGTCGGTATAGGCCTCGCCGACCTTCTTGATCTTGCCGGAATCCATGGCGTCCTTCAGCACTTCCATCTGGCCGGAGAACAGGAAATCCGCGTTCGGATCGGCCGACGAGCCCTTGATGAAGACGTAATTGCCTTCCGGCTTGACGGCAAAGACAGCCTGGGCCTGCATGCGGCCGACTTCCTTGTTGTCGAAGGTGAGATAAAAAGCGTTCGGATTCTCGATCAGCCGGTCGTAGCCGACGATCGGGATACCCTCGTCGGTGGCCTTCTGGATGGCGGGGCCGATCGCCGAGGAATCCTGCGCAAGCACGATGAGCGCGTTGGCGCCCTGCGAAATCAGGCTCTCGATGTCGCTCAGCTGCTTCTCCGCCGAGGACTGGGCGTCAGCGGAAATGTACTTGTCGCCATCCGCCTCGAGCTGCTTCTTGATGGCGGCCTCATCCGTCTTCCAGCGCTCTTCCTGGAAGTTCGACCAGGACACGCCGATGATCTTGCCCTTCGCATGCGCTAGCGGTGCGAACGAAAACGTAATTGCTGCACCCGCCAGCAAGGCGGCCATAAACTTTCCCATGATTTCCTCCCTGCGCCGAACCGGCGCGCTGATGGACGTCGGTCTCTGGGAAGCTCTTTATTTCGAGCTTCGAAAAAAATAATGACTCACTCTTTTATCCATGTCAATATGTCTCATGCGTATGATCGGCAGGGCTTCAATGCCGGGCGGCGCGGAAGGAAATCGAGGAAATGACGGTCGGGATTCGCCACGACGATCTGAGGCGGCGCAATCGTGCCATGATCATCTCCGCGGTCCGCCGGTCGCGGCAGCCGTCACGCACGGAAATCGCCGGAACGACGGGATTGAGCCATTCCACCATTTCGGCGATTTCGGCCGATCTGATCGAGGAAGGCATTCTCGCCGAGGTGAAGGGCGGAACGGCGGTGTCGAAGCGCGGCCGGCCGCAGGTGGCGCTTGGCTTCAACCCCGAGACGGGTTCGGTCGTCACCATGCTCCTGGCGCTGAACACGCTTTCCGCGACGCTCCTCGACTACGCTGGTAATATCGTGGCGGCCGAGCAGTGCAGGCTGTCGACAATGACGCTTGGAAGGGAAGAACTGGTCGCCGAGGCGGTAGGGATCGTTAGCCACCTTATTTTCAAGGCCGGCGCCGCCGGTTCGAGGGTGATGCGTGTCTCCTTCGCCGTGCAGGGCGTCGCGGATTCGGACGGAACGGCGATGCTCTGGTCGCCGATCACGCCGCACCGGGACATCCGCTTCGGAGACGCGCTGGAAGAGGCCTTCGGCCTCCCGGTCACGGTGGAGAACGATTGCAACATGACGGCGGTGGCGCTGCGCTGGCGCGACCCGGAGCGCTATCGCGACAATTTCGTCTCTGTCCTCCTGTCGAATGGCATCGGCATGGGGCTCTTCCTGAATGGCGAGCTCTTCACCGGCACGCGCTCTTCCGGCGGCGAGTTCGGCCACATGATCCATGTTCCGAACGGCGATCTTTGCCGCTGCGGACGGCGGGGCTGTATCGAAGCCTATGCCGGAAACTATGCGATCTGGCGCAACGCGCACAAACTGCCGGATCGCGACGGCTTCATCGCCGACATCGAGGACCGGGACATGCTGGCCCTAGCCGGGAAAGCGCGCGATCACGACGGCCCCGAGCGGGCCGCCTACCGGACGGCCGGGGAGGCGATCGGCATCGGCCTCGGCAGCCTGTTCGCACTGATCGATCCGGCGCCGGTGGCCATGGTCGGCATCGGCGCCCGTGCCTTCGATCTGATCGAGGGGCCGATGCGCGCCGCGATCGCGAGGACCGCCGGCGGCCAGCACGAGGAAGCGATCTCCTTCGCCACCGAACCGGACCAGCTTTCCCTCATCCGCGAAGGCTGCGCGATGCGTGCACTGACCTTCCTCGACCAGGAGGTTTTCGCCGTGGGAAGCCCCTCATCCATGACAGCGCGCGAGCGCGCGGCGGAATAGCCACCCGAAGCCGGACGCTGTCTGCACCCCGGCCTCGCGGATTTCTCAAACGGTTTCCGAGGCTTCCTGGATGGAATATCCGGCACCGCGGATCGTGCGGATGACGTCCGGCAAGCGGCCGTCATTGACCGCCTTGCGCAGGCGCC
>JBDZVC010000409.1:0-3897 GCA_040255475.1 Phyllobacteriaceae bacterium
GGCGGTATGCGTCAGCGCGTCTGCATCGCGCTTGCGACGGTCTGCCGGCCGGAATTCATCATCGCGGACGAGCCGACCACCGCGCTGGACGTCGTCGTTCAGAAGGACGTCCTTACCATGATCCGGGAGACGCAGCGCGAGTTCGGCTCCTCGATGATCTTCGTCACGCACGACTTGACCGTGCACGCCAACGTCGCCGACCGTCTCGGCATCATGTATGCCGGCCGCCTCGTCGAGGAGGGTCCGACGGCGGAGGTCTTCGCCAATCCGATGCACCCCTACACCGCGCATCTGGTCGCAAGCCTCCCCAGAATAGGCGAGGCGAGCACGCGTTCTGCTCTGCATGGTGCGCCTCCTAACCTGGCCGACCCACCAGCGGGTTGTCGGTTCCATCCCCGCTGTCCGCTGGCGATGGATATCTGCCGGCGCGAGATACCCATGCTCACCACGCTGGCTCCGGACCATCGCGTCGCCTGTTTTGCAGCCAGTTCCGATGTCCGCCCGAATGTTGCGCCCGAGGTAGACATCACAGGCGCCGCCGAAGAGGAACGCATATGGCCGGCGGAAGCCTCCTAGAGGTCAGCCATCTCATCAAGTCTTATGCTCGCGGCGGCGTTTTTGGCCGACAGAGCTTCGACGCGGTCAGAGAGGTCAGCTTCTCGCTGCCCGTCGAGCAGCCCGAAGTGTTCGCGATCATAGGCGAGTCGGGCAGCGGGAAGACGACGCTTGCGCGCATGATCCTGAACATGATCACGCCGACGGCGGGCAGCATCAGGTTCAGGGGCGGTGACTTGACGGCGCTCCGCAGGCGTTCGGACCGGCTTGGCTTCATGAAGCAGGTCCAACCCATCTTCCAGAATCCTTTCGAAGCGTTCAATCCGCTGAAGCGCGTGGATCGCTATCTGCTGATCTCGGCGAAGAACTTTTTGGGTGCCAGATCGCATTCCGAGCGTGAGCGGGCAGCCGATGGCGCGCTAAACAAGGTAGGATTGTCGCTTGCCGAAATCCGGCGCCGCTTTCCGCATGAACTCTCGGGAGGCCAGTTGCAGCGGGTTGCCATCGCCCGCGCGCTGATATCGGAGCCCTCCCTGCTCGTCGCCGACGAACCGGTGTCGATGGTCGACGCGTCGCTGCGGATGTCGATCGTCAATCTGTTCAGGACCCTGCGCGACGATCTTGGCGTGTCGATAATCTATATCACGCATGATCTCGCTACTGCCTATTACATCAGCGACCGGATCATCATCATGCGCAAGGGCGAGGTCGTGGAGAGCGGCCCCGCCCGATCGGTACTGGACAAGCCCAAGCACCCCTATTCACAACTTCTGAAGGACTCGCTGCTGTCGCCGGATCCTTCCGGAAAAGGTGTGCTTACCGGCTCCAGCCTCGCGGTGCGACAGGTGAGTGCCGACGCGCACCTGTCCGAACCAGTCACGCAAGTCATCCGGCGTGACGAACGATTCCCCCACGAAACAGAGCGATAGAGCTATGCAAAAGGCACAAGTGCGTTTCGACAGAGACTTCATCATCGGAGAGACGGACAGGCGTCTCTTCGGGGCTTTCGTCGAGCATCTCGGGCGATGCGTCTATGGCGGCATTTTTGAACCCGGACATCCCACGGCGGACAAGAACGGCTTCCGGCGCGACGTTCTCGATCTGGTGCGGGAGCTGGCACCCACGATCATGCGCTATCCGGGCGGCAATTTCGTTTCGGGCTACAACTGGGAAGAAGGGGTCGGACCCGTCGAAAAGCGTCCGCGCCGAATGGACCTCGCCTGGAAATCGATCGAAACCAACCAGTTCGGGACCAACGAATTCATCGACTGGTGTCGACTCGCCGATATTGAGCCGATGCTTGCGGTCAATCTCGGCACGCGCGGGCCGGACGAGGCGAGGCATTATCTCGAATATTGCAACCATCCCTCCGGTACGACGCTCTCCGACCTTCGCCGCGAGCATGGCTGGGAAAAGCCGCATGACGTGAGGTTCTGGTGTCTCGGCAACGAGATGGATGGCTCCTGGCAGATGGGCGCCAAGACCGCCGAGGAATACGGGCGCATCGCGACCGAGGCGGCGAAGGTGATGAAGTTGACGGATCCGACGATCGAGTTGGCCGCCTGCGGCTCGTCGGGACGGAAGATGTCGACCTATGGCGATTGGGAGCGTGTCGTCCTCGAGCACACCTTCGATCATGTCGAGTACATCTCGCTGCATACCTATCTCAACAACTATGCCGACGACACGCCCTCCTTCCTCGCCAGCCCGGACCTGATGGACAGTTTTATCGAGGAGGTCGTGGCGATCGCGGATTCGGTCGCGGCACGGCGACGGTCGTCGAAACGGATCATGCTGAGTTTCGACGAATGGAACGTCTGGTACCGCACGCGCCGCGGCGACGAGAACCGAATCCAGACCGGCTGGCCGGCTGCCCCGAGCATTCTCGAGGAGAAATACAATATGCAGGATGCGCTGGCCTTCGGCGGCGCCTGCATCTCGCTCCTCAATCATGCCGATCGGGTGAAGGCTGGATGCCTGGCGCAACTCGTCAACGCGATCGCCCCTATCATGACCGAAACGGGCGGGCCGGCATGGCGGCAGACGATCTTCTGGCCATTCGCCGATTTCAGCAACCTCGGACGCGGACGGGTGCTGCGCACCTTCGTCGACGTGCCGACTTATTCGACGCGCTACTACGACCCGACGCGAACCGAGGAACTTTACGACAAGATGGAGGCAGTGCCGTATCTCAAGGTTTCGGCGGTCCACTCCGAAGCCGACCGAACGGTGACGCTGTTCATGCTTAACCGCAATCTGTCGGACGGGATCGAAGTCGATCTCGAAGCGACGGGCTTCGGCACGTTAAGCAGACAGCGGGCTCACGAGCTTCGGCATGACGACTTGTCGGCGCTCAACACGAAGGAGAAACCGGACGAGATAAAGCCGCGCGAGTTCGACGCAATCGAGGCGACAAACGGCTGGATCAAAATCAAGCTCTCACCCGCTTCCTGGACAGTCGTGCGGTTTGACACTTCGAAATGACGATCTTTCGGCGAGCGGAGAGCCCTATCGTACAAGGTGAAGGCGCATGATGATGTCCTGGTCGTAATTGCCGAAGCCACGGCCGAAGATGTTGACGCCGCCCGGATGACGGGCGTTCTGATCGATGCCGATCCGCATCCTGATCGAATGGTGATCGGAAAGACCGATATCGTCCACGGTGACGCCGGAGATCGAGACCCCGTCGATGAAGGAACCCGATTTGTTGATGCGCCAGGTCTTGAACTTGCCGTACTGCGAGCCTTCGAGCTTCCACCAGCTCGGCGTATAGACGCCGCGTTTGTCGCCGAAATCGCCCGGCGAGGTCCAGGTCCCGATGAGATGGTCGTTGACCCATAGAGTGATGTCAGAAGGCCAGTTGAGATTGGTGCCGGGCACTTCCGATGACAGTTCCATGGAGAATTCCACGGCCTCGATGGCGGCATTGACGAGCTTGGAATTGTTGGGGAATTTGTATTCAACAAACCCCCGTCCGAACCAGATCAAGGCAGCCTGGACCCGGCCCGGATCCAGGAAGAAGTCGGGGACGTCGAGCAAGCCGATCACGCCTTCGGTCGAGCACAGGCCGCAGGGCGCGGTGACTTCACAGCTGGTGAACAGCCCGAGCGGCATCGCCACTTCGATCTGGTTGTTCTTGCGCTGATCTTCGCCGGATTCGAAGCGGAGAATGATCTCGTCATACTTGGAAGCGCAGATCTTCTGGTGGCCCTTCTTGGCCTTGACCGGATAGGTGTCCACCAACCCAGCCTCTTCCAGCATCTGGATGTTGGTGGCAACGGTTGATTGGGGCAGGGACAGTGCCTTGCTGATTTCGTTGACGTTCAGTTTTCCCGATTTGTG
>JBDZVC010000410.1:0-3889 GCA_040255475.1 Phyllobacteriaceae bacterium
GTCGAGCGCCGAAAGGCTTCCGTGCCGCAATTGAAGGCGAAGGAGACGAGCGCGGCGAACTGGTTGTCGTTCAGCGGGACAGAAACGAACCGAGAAACCGCGCTTTCGGCTTCCTCAAGATCGTCCATGAGAAAGTCGGACGCCTGAGCCTCCGTGATGGTCTGGCCCATCTTGACGCCCTTGGTATGGCCCCAGCCGATGGTCGGCACGCCTCCGGTATCGCGATAGGCGTTCAGTCGCAGGCTTTCAAAACTCTTGATGAGCGAAAGCCCCGCCGCGTTGATGCGTCGATCCATTCTCGATTTCCTTTCAGGATGCAGTCAGCCATGCACCGGAGGGTGCTGGCGATGGTGCGAAACAGGTAGGCCTTTGAAGGCGAGCCGGGTTGTGCTTAAATCAGTCCGTCAGCTTACGTTGCCATGCTGACACGGCCCGGTCGTCGCATCCACGTATCCGCGTGCGGCCGGGTCTTTTCTGTAATTGCCAGTCGTGCTTATCTGGAACGGTTAGCCGCTCAAGCTAACAGGCCCGGCCGCCTTACTACCCCCAAACTACCCCCCGGCGGCCGGGCCTTTTCCAATTCGATTTGTTGTGCTTTAAACCGTCGCGGTCAGCATGCATTGCTGGCAAGCCCGGTCGCAGCAACACCCTATTCGCCGCGGCCGGGCGCTCCTCCCCCTCTCTCTCCGACCGCGTCCGGTCTCGACGCTTGCGATCGGGCCTTTTGTTTTGATCGCGCAACGTGTTAGATGATTTAAGGAAAAGGAGATTGCTGATGGGCGAGATAGTGATCGCGGATTTTGGCACCGTACCGGACGCAGAAAAGATTGCCGTGGCGAAGCGCCGACTTGCGGAACTGCAGCGCCGATACGAACGTGAAGCCGCTCCGCTTCTGAGAATTCTGGCCGAGGAATGGGCGTCGGAGAAGCCCAGCGATCCGAAGATTCCCCTTGCTTTCGTCCCTCTGCCCTAGTGGCGTCCCGAATGGATGACATTGCTAAGTCGGCGGCCCATTGGGATGCTCATCAGGAATGGCGTCTGAAGCAGCCCGACAGGATAAGGTGGTGGGAATCGGAGGCCATTTGGCGATCGATCAACCACCGTGTCTGTGGCAAGGCGATACCCGGAGGACACGCCGGTCTCTTTGACCTTCTGGAATCAAAAGTGAGCGACCTTCCGCTTGCCCGTGCGGTTTCGGTCGGGTGCGGTTCGGGTCTCCACGAAATGGAACTGGTGCGGCGCGGGCTTGCCGGCCACTTCGACCTCTATGACATCTCGCAAGAACTGGTGAGCGCGGGGAGAGCACACGCGGAAGCCACGGGCATCGGTGATAAGTGCAGCTTCATGCGCGCCAATGCTTTCGCCGAACCGCCCAAGCCCGTCTACGATCTCGTTTTTTGGGGAAGCGCCCTCCACCATATGCCATCGGCGGAGGACGCGGTTAAATGGAGCTATGATTCCCTGCGCCCCGGTGGGTGGTTTCTGATGACCGAATATGTCGGAGCCAACCGATTCCAGTGGTCGAGAGCGACGGTTTCTCTCGTCAATCTTTTTCGGGCAACGCTTCCGCAGGCAGTTTTCCGAAACGACAGAAACCCGACAAGTCCTTATAAGCGATTTTTCAATGCGCCCACGCTGGACGATATGGCCTACGATCCAAGCGAAGCAATGGATTCGGAGGCGATCATCCCCGCTGTGAAGAAGCATTTTTCCAGAGCCGAGATAAAGAACATCGGAGGGACGATCTACCATCTCGGCTTGGAAGACATCTTGACGAATATCCCCGAAGATAGCCGCACCTTGCGATATGCTATTTGCTGGGATTGGATGATGCGGTTTATCCCCAATCTGGCCGTCGCTATCGCGCAGAAGCCATCATAGTTATTTCGCGCGCAACTGCCAAGCGCAGATCATCGCCCAGCACTGATCGTAACGCAGGCCGAGACGCTTCTTTCCGGTCGGATGGAGTTCGGTCCGCGTTCTGGTCTTGGTCTGTGTGACGAGATGCGTATATGTCGCCGGAGCCATGACCTTGAGCGGCTGACCGTTGGGGGACACGACCGGCTTTCCATCCTTGTCCGTCACGATGGTGTCGCGCATGACACGCGAGCCGTCCTCATTGTAAAGCGGCAGCTCTTCCGATTTTTGCCTGGTTTTCGTAACCGTGTACTGGCGCTGGATGTACCTATCGCCGTCCTTCACGACCTCGATGGCCTGGTCCTCGTATTCTTCCATTACCGGTTCTTCGTACTCCTCGGAAATTTCGACGGGCTCGATCATATCGTCTTCGCAGAAGGCAGCATACCGATGCCAATCTAGTCCTTCCGCTTCAAACGCTTCGATCCAGTCTTGCGCGATGAATCCGGCGTGTAGACGCGCGTTGTCGCCCTTGGCGTCTATGGCGTCGTTCCACCGGTAGACGACCGGACCCTTTGCCATGACGCGCCCAACGGCGCGCATCTCTGCGTCAGAGAAGCCGCCATCCCGAACGGTTTTCAGACCCCCATCGGACGTGTTGATCGTGCCAGTTGCCGCGAACAACTGGCTCCACCGAAGCGCTGCCTCTCCAAGCGAGACTGCGTTGTCCACGGATGGCTCGAACTTTGCGGCAGTGACGCGGATGACGCCTGCGCCATCGGTGCCATTCGTACCGCCGGCAAAGATGATGCGAGCGTCATAGGCGTTGGCGAAGCCGCTCGAATGGCCGTTGATGTGAAAGGACGTTGCCGAACCCTGGTTGCCGAGAGCGAGAGCCTGCGGCTCGGTCCTGAAGATAATATCCCCGTCCGCATCAGCGTATTGGAACCCGTAGCCGGTTCCGGTGTAGTTAAAGCCGATAGCGCAAGTCGTTCCCCAAACGCCTCCACGAGCGGAGAAGCCGATATCCTGATTGGTGGCACGGAAACCCTCAACAAAAGCATTGCGCGCGATGTACGCGCTGGCGCTCTTGTAGGTACCCATGTTGTTGACATCGAAGCCCCAGACACGCCCGTCCTCGACATCGGAATCCGACGATGCTGCGACAATACCGTTGACCGTGTCCGCTTCGAAGAACGCCGCCTGTTTTGCAATGCCGGTAGAGAGAAGCCCGACGATACCGTTCCCGCCGAACACCTTGCCGTGCTGATTGACGTTGTAGGTGCTTCCATCGGCTGGCGTGCCTGCCGCTTCTGCCGGACTGGCTACGGGGATCCATGCCAAAACGTTGATGTTCTTCGTGTCGGTCCAGCCGGTGATGATACCGCGCCACTGGTCTCCGCCTGTCTCTTCCACTTCGATGAGCATTCCAACCACCAACCGACGCGTATCGATGGCCGTGCCGGTAGTCATGGACGTCGCCGTGAAAGTCGCGGTGCCGGTCGCTATCGGCGCGACCGACCACGCGCCGAAAAACAAGGCGCCGAGGCTGCTCGAATAGGAGAACACGCCAATATTGGCGGGATCCGTAAATCCGCCGAACTGCGGCTGCTGATCGGCGAAATCGCCGGCCGTGAAGCTCCCGGTGACGGCACTGGACATAAGCCCGTTCGGGTACGCCATCGACACGCGGCCACCACGAACAATTCGACCCCCCATCAGCTGATAACTGCGGTTCCCGCTGCCATCGAGGACAACAGCCCCATCGGCCAGATGCCATGTGACCAGCTTACCGTGCTGGTCTACCGTGGAATCGATCTTGTACGTTCCAGCCGGGACATCGACCGTTGCTTCTTCGGGTCGTGGCACGGCGTTATAGCCCTGCAAATCGTTACGCACGGAAGGGGCATTGGCGATTGCGGATGAAAACGCAGCCGAAGCCGACACCGCACCCGTCGCATCAGCGCCGTACTCAATCACCGAATGATTGGCGGACCCTCGCTGCCGGACAAATGCACCACTGGCGCCCGTC
>JBDZVC010000411.1:0-3859 GCA_040255475.1 Phyllobacteriaceae bacterium
GATTTCTACAAGCTGTTGATGCTGCAGATGATCTGGGGGCTTTACCCGAGCGTGCACGCGACCTTCACGCTCATCAATCGCACCACTTCGGTCCGCCTCGCCGACGAGATCGATGAAGTGGAACTGCGCGCCCAGCTCGACCATGCCCGCACCATACGCTTCTCCAAGAAGGAGATGATCTGGCTCGCCGGCAACACCTTCTACGGCCGCAAGCAGATCTTCGACCCGGATTTCCTCGCCTGGCTCGCCGGCTTTCGCCTGCCCGAGTACGAGCTGACGAAGCGCGACGGCCAGTACGAACTGAACTTCCGCGGGCCGTGGAGCGAAACCACCATGTGGGAAATCCCGGCGCTTGCCATCATCAACGAATTGCGCTCACGCGCGGCGATGCGCTCGCTCGGCCCCTTCGCGCTGGACGTGCTCTACGCCCGCGCCAAGGCCAAGACATGGGCCAAGGTCGAACGGCTACGCAAATATCCCGATCTCCAGATCTCCGATTTCGGCACGCGCCGCCGCCACAGCTTCCTTTGGCAGCGCTGGTGCGTGGAGGCCCTGAAGGAAGGCATCGGCCCCTCCTTCACCGGCACCTCGAACGTGCTGCTCGCCATGGATACAGATCTCGAGGCGCTCGGCACCAATGCCCACGAACTGCCGATGGTGCTGGCGGCGCTCGCCCGCGACGACGAGGAGCTGCGCGCCGCGCCCTACAAGGTGCTGACCGACTGGCAGAGCTACTATGGCGGCAATCTGCTGATCGTGCTGCCGGATTCCTTCGGCACCGCCGCCTTCCTGAAGGACGCGCCCGACTGGGTCGCGAACTGGACGGGCTTCCGCCCCGACAGCGCGCCCGCGATCGAGGGCGGCGAGAAGATCATCGAGTGGTGGAAGGAGAAGGGCAAGGATCCGAAGAAGAAACTCCTCATCTTCTCCGATGCGCTCGACGTCGAGACGATCGAGAAGGCCTATTGCCACTTCCGCGGCAAGGCGCGACTGAGCTTCGGCTGGGGCACCAACCTCACCAACGATTTCGTCGACTGCGCGCCGGAGCGCAACGACCAGCTTCGCGCCATCTCGCTGGTCTGCAAGGTGAGCGAGGCGAACGGCCATCCCGCCGTCAAGCTTTCCGACAATCCGGAGAAGGCGACCGGCGACCCGAAGGAGGTCGAGCGCTATCTGCGCATCTTCGGCGGGGAAGACAGGGTGAAGCAGCCGGTACTGGTGTAAGGACTGTCGTCCTCGCTCACGCCTTCAGCAGCCATTCATGCTCTGCGGCGTTGTGGAACTTCCAGGTGCGGCGCGGGCCGGCCATGACGTTCAGATAATAGAGGTCGTAGCCGTGGCAGGCCGCGCAGGGATGGTATCCGCGAGGAACAAGCGTCACGTCACCATCCTCGACCGCCATCGTCTCGTCCAGTGATCGGTCATCCGTATAGACCCGCTGGAAGGCAAAGCCCTGCGGCGGGTTCATGCGGTGATAATAGGTCTCTTCCAGTTGCGATTCCGCGGGCAGATTGTCCGCGTCGTGCTTGTGCGGCGGATAGGACGAGGTGTGGCCGCCGGGCGTGATGACTTCCACTACAAGCAGCGAATCCGCGCCCTTGTCGGTCTCCGGCAGGATGTTGGTGACGTAACGCGTGTTGGTCCCCTTCCCGCGCGTCTCCTGCCCGAGATCGTCGGGCGCGATGACGCGCGCGGGATGGCTCTTCGCCTTGCCGGGCGCGGTGCAGACGGCGAGTTCCATATCGGTCGTGGCCGTTACCTTCCAGCTTGAGCCGGCCGGCACATAGACCGACCAGGGCTTGCCCTCGAACGGCGAGGTACGCCCGCCGATCTCGCTGAAATCCGCGCCATCGGCTTCCGCCCTGCCCTTACCGCTGATGAAGACGAGGCAAGCTTCCCGGTCACCCGTCTTCGCTTCGGCCATCTCACCGGCCTTCAGACGAAAAAGATCGAAGCCGACATAGGTCCAACCGGCGCTTTCGGGCGTGACATGGGTGACGCGCCCGTGCTTTCCGTTCGGCTTCACCAGCAAATTCGGCATGTCTTCCTCACTCATTCTCTGGGGCGGGCGCGTTCTTGTTCTCGTCCTGCGGATTGTAGCGGATGAGATAGACGTATGCGGCGTAGCCGGCGAACGCGAGGGCGATCATGCCCCAATTCGGCGAGCCGCCATAGAATTCCAGCGCCGCCCATATCAGGCAGACCACGAAAACGGCGATCCGTCGCCATAGCGGCCGGAAGAAGGGATGGTCGGCGTCCGATTTCAGCAATTCGGCGTGGCTCCGTTGGCTTGCAGCGTCAGTTAGGGAATCCCATTAATTCGGAAATCCTTGGGTCTCGACCTCGTAGCCCGCCGCATTCATCACCCGCGTCAGTTCCTTGTGGCCGATCTGGGCCATCTTCAGGGGCGGGTTCTTTTTCGGGTCCTGCTCGGCCTCGACAACGAACCAGCCTTCATAGCCATAATCGGCGAATTTCTGGACGATGGCGCCGAAATCGAGCGAGCCGTCGCCCGGCACGGTGAAGGCGCCGAGCGCCACGGCGTCGAGGAAGGACTGCTTCTTCCAGTCCAGCCCCCTGATCACATCCATGCGCACGTCCTTCACATGGACATGGCTGATGCGCTTGTGGTGCCGGTCGATAGCGCGCAGCACGTCGCCGCCGGCAAAGGCCAGATGCCCCGCGTCCAGCAGCAGCGGAATGCCTGCGCCCGAATGATTCATGAACGCGTCAAGCTCGTGCTCGAACTGCACGACGGCCGCCATATGGTGATGGTAGGCAAGCGGCATCCCCTCGCCCGCGCACCATTCGCCGAATTCGGTCATTTTGCGCGCATAGGCCTTCATCTCGTCGTCCGAGAGCACGGCCTTTTGCGACAGTGGCTTCAAGCGATCGCCCTGGATGGAGCGTCCGACCTCGCCATAGACGATGCAGGGCGCGCCGACCGCCTTGAAAAGCTGGATCATCGGCCGGATGCGTTCCTTGTTGGCCGACAAATCCTCGTTGACCAGCGTGCCGGAGAACCAGCCACCGCAAAGGGTCACGTCGGCCTTCTTCAGGATCGGCAGCATGACCGCGGGGTCGTCCGGGAAGCGCCGTCCCTTCTCCATGCCTGTGAAGCCGGCCGACCGCGACTGGCGCAGGCACTCCTCCAGCGAAACGTCGTCGGAGAGTTCCACGAGGTCGTCGTTCCACCACGCGATGGGGGACATGCCCAGTTTGGCTTTCAAGATGTCATTCTCCAGATTTCGACCTCCCTTATGGGAGGGTAGCAGCTAGTCGCCGACGCCCTGCGTCTGCCTGTTCTTCTCATAAGCCTTGCGCGCGGCGTTGACTTCCTTGCGCACGCTGACCTCGGGCACGGCGACATCCCACCAATGCCCGCCCGCATCTGTCGAGACGAGAGGATCGGTGTCGATGACGATCACGGTCGTACGGTCGTTTTCACGCGAGCGTTTCAGCGCCGCCTCCAGGTCGCCGCAGGACGAAACGTGCTCGGCCATCGCCCCGAGGCTCCGCGCATGAGCAGCGAAATCGATATCCGGCAGAACGTCGTGGCGCGCGTCTTTCAACAGATTGTTGAAGTTGGCGCCGCCGGTCGCCATCTGCAGCCGGTTGATGCAGCCGAAGCCGCGATTGTCGAGCAGCACGATGGTCAGCTTGAGGCCGAGCATGACCGAGGTGGCGATCTCGGAATTCATCATGAGATAGGAGCCGTCGCCGAGCATGACGACGATCTCCTCGTCGGGCCGTGCCATCTTGGCGCCGAGCGCGCCGGCGATCTCGTAGCCCATGCAGGAATAACCGTATTCGCCGTGATAGGAGCCCGGCCAGTCCGCCTGCCAGAGCTTGTGCAACT
>JBDZVC010000412.1:0-3840 GCA_040255475.1 Phyllobacteriaceae bacterium
CGAAGGCGCATCTGCGACCCGGCCCTGTCCGGCGCGTGACTGGATGCTTTCCATGGTCATGGGAGTGGCAGGCAAGAGGCGGGGCGTCAAGCGTCGTTCCGTGGAACTATCGAAGATAAGCTTATTCCCCTATAGAGGCCAAAACCAGCGAGTCGAACCATGACGCATGTCAAGAAAGGCCATCTAGCGGCCTCTCCGGAATGGCGAAAGCACCTGCGCCGTTGGCTCAAACGGCAGTTCTGGAAGCGCCACCGCCAAGCTGAACAAGAAGAACTCGGCGGCGCAAAGGCTGTCTCCCTATGAACGTCCTTCTGATCGGCTCGGGCGGCCGCGAGCATGCGCTGGCGTGGAAGATCGCGGCGTCACCGATGCTGACGCGCCTTTTTGCCGCGCCGGGCAATCCGGGGATCGCGAAGGAGGCGGAGTGCGTCGCGCTCGATGCCGCCGACCATGCGGCCGTCCTCGCCTTCTGCCGGGAAAAGGCGATCGACCTCGTGGTGGTCGGGCCGGAGGCGCCGCTGGTCGCCGGATTTGCCGATACGCTGCACGAAGGCGGCGTCCGCGTCTTCGGGCCATCGGCGGCTGCGGCGCGATTGGAGGGTTCGAAGGGTTTCACCAAGGATCTTTGCGCCCGCTATGGCATCCCGACCGCCGCCTATGGCCGTTTCGGCAACGCGGAAGGCGCGAAAGCCTATGTCTCGAAGGTTGGCGCCCCGATCGTCGTCAAGGCCGACGGGCTAGCCGCCGGCAAGGGCGTGACCGTGGCGATGAGCGAAGCCGAAGCCGAGGCCGCCATCGACGCCTGCTTCGAGGGAGCGTTTGGCGGGGCAGGGGCGGAAGTCGTCGTCGAGGAATATCTAGAAGGCGAGGAGGCGAGCTTCTTCTGCCTTTGCGACGGCACGACCGCGCTTCCCTTCGGCACGGCGCAGGACCACAAGCGCGTCGGCGAGGGCGATACCGGGCCGAACACCGGCGGCATGGGCGCCTATTCGCCGGCGCCGGCGATGACGCCGGCGATGATCGAGCGCACCATGCGCGAGATCGTAGAGCCCACCATGCGCGGCATGGCGGAACTAGGCGCGCCGTTTTCGGGCGTTCTCTATGCTGGGCTGATGCTGACGGCCAGCGGGCCGAAGCTGATCGAATACAATGTCCGCTTCGGCGACCCCGAATGTCAGGTGCTGATGCCCCGGCTGAAGGACGACATCCTCGTCCTGATGCGGGCCGCCGCCGACGGCCAGCTTGGTCATATGTCGGTGCGCTGGCGGGACGAGGCGGCGCTGACCGTCGTCATGGCAGCGAAGGGCTATCCGGCGAACCCCGAAAAGGGAGCGCCGATTTCCGGCATCGGTGAAGCCGAGGCGGAGGGAGCGATCGTCTTCCAGGCGGGCACGACGGAGAAGGAGGGGCGGCTGGTGGTCGCGGGTGGGCGCGTCCTCAACGTCACCGGTCTTGGCGTCACCGTCGCAGAGGCGCAGCGGAAGGCCTATGAGGGGGTGGACAGGATCGGCTTCCCGGGCGGCTTCTGCCGCCGTGACATCGGCTGGCGCGCGCTTGGATGAAATTACCGGGACGCCGACGACGAAGACGGGAAGGCTGGCCTTCGCGCAGCCTCAGCCCCCTGCCGCGTTCCCGTGGCCGCTTGCCTTCAGGATTCCGAGATAGCCTTTCTCGACCCGGATGCTGAAATCCACGCCGTCCACCGCCTTCGGCTGCTTTCTGAACATCGTAATGACGTAGCCGTTCGGGTGCGCGCTCATCCATTCTCCGGCCTTGGCGCTGTCGATCTCCGCCAACGGCTTTTCCAGCCGTGCCAGGAAACCGAACTGGTCCTCATAATCCCCCGCGAAAGCCCAGTCCACGTCGCGCCTCTCGGCGATGTAGTTCGCAAGCGGCTGGAGATCGTAACGCCGGAACAGCGTCTGCGAGGCGACCGCCTGACCGATCCCGACGATTATCAGCAATATCACCGCGCAATTCCTGATCGGCGGAAGTGGCGCCGAAGCCAGGAAATATCCGATGCCGACCGTGATCAGCGGAATGAGCGGAACGAGGTAGTGCGGCTGCTTCCCCGAGATGAGGCTGAACGTCACGAACACACCGACGCTCCATGAGAGGAGGAGACGGAGCGCCCGGCGGTCCGCTGCCGGGACGAGGCTTTGGCCCTGTAACCTGACGCGTGACACCGAACGCCACAATTCCGGCGACAGAAGCCAGGGAAGGGCCATGATCGGCAGCAGAAGGACGTAGAAATAAAAGGGTCGTGCATGTGAATTCCGCAAGGTGCCGGCGATCCGGCCCGCTGACTGGTTCCATATCAGGCTGTAGATAGCGTCTCCCATATGGATGATCACCGGCACGAGCCAGAACAACACCAGGACAAGGGCGGCGAGAAGCGAGATCAGCACACCGCGATAGAATTGCCCCGGCGTCAGTTCGCCGTCCGGGTTGCGCCATAGCGGGTAGAGGATGATCGGCCAGCCGACATGGATCAGGATCACCGGGCCCTTGGTCAGCACGCCGAGGCCGATGAAAAACCCTGCGAGGAGTGCGTGTGGGGTGCCGCGCCCTTTGGCGAACAGGAGCAGCGACAGGAACGATGCGAGGATGCAATCCGTCAGCAGGATGTCGAACAGGATCAGGCTGGAATAGATGATGAAGGCCACGTTTCCGAGCACCAGCCACGGCATGCGCCTTGAGAGCGCTTCTGCATCGGGAAAGAGGGCGCGCGCCAGGCGCGTCGTCAGATGGATGAACAGGCAGGATGCCAGGAATACCACCAGCAGCGCCGAAATGCGGCCGACGCCGAAAATGCCCCACGAGAGGTCGATCAGCCAGAAAAGCAGAGGTGGCTTGCTGAAATAGGGCTCGAAATTCATCGTCGGAACGACGTAGCTGCCCTTCAGGAGCATTTCCCACGAAATGCTGAGATATCGCGTCTCATCGACCGGCAGCAGCGGGCGGAACGCGATCGATGTGGCGAAAAGCAGGGCGAGGAAAAAATACGGCAGAACCCGGTCGGCAGCGGCCGATCCGAGATATTGGGACATCCGCGCCCGAAGGCCGGCTGTACCTTTGCCGTCGAGATCGCCCTGATCGGCGAGGTTAGGCATTGATGCGCTGTACTCCGCCGAAAGCCGACCCGGGACTGTGCCGGGAAGCATATCTTGAATTCGCCTGATCAGAAAGCTTTGACGGTCAGGCCAGGTCGGGGTTTTCCTCGCCCGGTCGCGCCGCTGCTCATCTCGTATCGCAGAGCTTTTTAGGTGTCCAGCGGTTGAAAACGGGCTCTGGCGTCGCAGGCGCGGTCGCGCGACGGCACGCAGCTTCGTCAGGTGGTTACCTGCGTTACGGCCCGTAGGGAAGCGCCCCGTTCTTCGCTTCTTCCGTGGGGATCGTCGCGGTCGTGATCAAGTCTATGCCCGGCGAGGTGGCATTAAGGCCGGTATAGGCGAGCGCGCTCCTTCCAAGTGCGCCGAGATAGGCGAGCAGCGTTTCGGCCCGCCCGGCCGCGGGTACCTCCACGGGCGGACCTCCGGCGCCGTAGCGTTTGCCGGCCTTGGCATAGGCAGCGGCGAGCAGTTTCATGTCACTTGTCGGGTCGACTGCCGCCCAGACGACGGGTTTGCCGCTCGAAAGCGCTTCTTCACGCCCCAGCGGCACCGGCACGTTCGCGATCAGCTCTTCCTTGCGGTCCACCAGCGCGTTGAGCGGCCAGGCCTTGCGCAGCGCGTCGGCATCCATCGCCGCGACGTTGATGTCGATATCGGTCGGGGTGCCGGGCACGCGATAGGGACACTGGCGGGCGCTGCAATTCGCCTGCGAGGAGAATTGCCAGAG
>JBDZVC010000413.1:0-3840 GCA_040255475.1 Phyllobacteriaceae bacterium
GCCATTGAAGACCTTCCTGAAGGGTGGATGCGTGGTCATGGAGCTTCTCCTGAGCGTAGGTCGACGCCGCGCGGCGTGAACCACGTCGTCGCAACTGCCGGGTGATGTCGTTGGAAGGCGGTTGGCCTGGCCGGCCGCAGTGGATCAGGGGATCAGTCGAGCCCGAGCTTGCACGGCGAGGTCGCCTGCAGCATCCAGCGCTCGCCCTTGATGCGTCTGAGGAAATCGGTGGCGGATGGAACGCGGCCGAGCACCTGTTGCACGTGGCGTTCGGCCATCACGCGTGTTGGCACGGCCTTGCCGTCCCCCAAAGCGATCACCGGACCGAAACGCGCTTCCGCTTCGAAGATCCCGAAGGCGTGGTGCCTGAACACAAGGTGTTCCGGGCCGGCCGACCAGTTTCTTGTCTCCAGGAACCAGGCGTGCAATGCGAGATAGGCGCTCGCATCACCCCCAAAGCAGGCGGCGCTGGCATTGGCAAGTTCAGTGCTGTCCGGCTCCGAGATCGGCAACCAGTCAGGCGCATCGAAACCGATAAGCCAGACTGTCGCTTCGGGCGGATGGGTACAGTCCTCCTCAAGGTGCTGCATGCCGAGTTGCTCGATTGCGACCTTCACGTCGTCGCTATTGACGACGGACGGCCCGAAAATCGAGACCGCCTCCGCCACGCCCTCTATATGATGACGAAGGGCCCTGTGCGTGAATCGGCATTGCGCGGCCTTGGTGGCGTCGAACCAGGCATGGACGGCAAAATAATCGTTCCAGCAACCGCCGTGGATTTTTGCGGACGAGCGTGCGTGGTCGTACGGATGCATCGTACGGTCCTCCTTGTGGGAATAGATGGAAATGCTCGGTCAGGCCGAGCGTGAAAGCAGCGCCACGGCGCGATCGAGGGCCGTGGTGAGGCCGGTCTGTTCACACCAGGTATCGAGGTCGGCAGGTGTGCCGCGCGGCAACAACGTCAGATAGAGCGGAAACACTTCCCGCGCATGGGCGATCGGAAGGGCGCTGGAGCTCCAGAGATAATCGCCCTCCTGCTCCATGCGCTTGCGATGGGCGGCAAGCTGTGTCCGGAAAATCGGATGGACGCCACTGTTCAGGGCAGCGAGGAAGGCTCGCAGGACGTCATGCAACTCGTCGCCCGGGCGCCGGTTGCGACGTGCCTTGAACTGCCCGACCTGGAAAGACAGCGTGTCGGCCGTCGTTCCTGAGAGCGTCAGTTCGATGGTCGCGGCATGCGTTCCGTCTCGCCTCAGCGACAGGATCTGCACGGTCCCGGAGCGGCATTGCCGGTAGTAGCCGCCGACGCAATGATCGAGGCGGTTGCCTTCCTCGACCAGGCCTGCCGCCGAGGTGATGGGGACGATCTCGTGGATGCCTCGGTCGCAGCGCCATGGCGGGCAGAGTGCCGGCCAGCCGGGCCGGTCGGTCCGGTGCTCGTGGCGAACCGCCGATATCGTCGCGACGCGCCGATGCCAGAGCTCGACCGCCTCATGGAAGGCCTTGATGCCCCGCGAACCGATGATGGCGCGGTTGAGGACGGCAAGGAATGTCCGTCGGCTCTCGCTGTTCCTCAACCCGGCCGGGAAATCGAACGAATGCAGGAAACTGTAAGCAAGGTCTCCGCGCTTTGCGATTGCCGCACGATGGACGGCAAGCGGCCTCAGAATGTCTTCAGCAAGCGCTCCAACGGCATCGCGTGCATGCTGGTTGCCGACATAGTCCACCCTGACGATCGTGTTGCGATGAACACCGGCCCAGGGCGATTGCAGCCATGCGGCGGGCTGGTCCGGCTCGCCACGACCGGGCCATTCGGTGAGCGGCACGCCATGGGCCTTGAGTTCGACCACGGCGTGTTCCAGATCGATGGCGGTCCTGAGGGCGGCCGGGATTGAACGGGCGCCACGAAGAGCCTTCAGTTCAGCCGAGGAGATCCCGAGCCGGTCCATCAGGATCGGCTTGAGCGGCCGGCCCTCGTCGATGGCGACCGTTATGGGCTTTTCGCGCAGGACGGTCGAGAGTGCGGCGTAGATCCCGAGGGCCTGCCAGCGCCGTGTCAGAACGACAGGCCGCTCCACGTCGCCGGAGCGATCGACCGCCAGCAGCCATTCCAGCGTCGAGGATGGACCAGAGGGGCGTTCGCGATCGCGTTCGAGATCATGCCGGCCATGTCCTTGAGGTCGGACTCGTTTGCTCCGGCCTTGATCGCCCTGGCGAGCAGATCAATGTATCCGGACTTTTCGAGCCACGCGTCAGGATCAAACGGCGTGGTGTTGCGGGCATGGCATGCACTCCCGGTGACCGCTGCTTCCATATGTCTGACAAGAGCCAGGGCGGCGGGGTCGGGATCGGGCTTTGGACTGATGGCGACACGAGCGGCGACGCTGTTTTCCTGCCGCCTGGCCGTGACCGCCGTTTGCGCGAAGGTCATCGCCACCGTCAGCGCCGCGATGGCGGGATGCGGACCGCATTTGGCGAATGCCGGTACGCTGGCGTACAAGTCCCTGGCGGAACGGACGTGGAGGTCCTCCCAGGATGAGGCGGACAAGTCGGCGTTCATTGGACGTCCTCCTCGGCTTCGGCGTCTTCGAGATCTTCGTCGAAGTCGTCTTCGTCCTCGTACTCGTCGCGGAAGGTCATGTCGCATTCGAACCGTTCGTCCTCATCGGCCGTTGGCCTGATGAAGACCTCGCCGTAACCGCCCTCATTGTTGACCCAGTCAGCTTCGGGCAGATCGGATGCGAGGTTCTCGAGGTAGCTTTCCAGCGTGTAGGCCTCGCCACGAGGGTGAAAGCCGATGGCGATATCCGGGATACGGCTCTCTTCATGGCCATCGGCGTAGCGGACATGCTCCAAGCTGGTGTCGCCGGAATCGCCGCTCCCATCGAGGGAGAATTCGATCTCCTCGATGCCGAGCGCGCCGAGCAGCGCCATGATCTGATCTTCCCTGTTCTCCAGGACGTCATAAGCCGTTGGTGGATCGCCAAGGGCGATGTGCGATGTGGGCATTTTAACCTCCTGAAACGAAGGAGCCCGGCGCAAAGGCCGAGCTCGGATGAACATGGTGAGTGATGGGTGCTGGTGCGGCGGGGGCCTTCAGCGCAGGTTCGCTGGTCGTCATCGCCGTCTCAGATCAATGATCATCGACGCAACGCGAGACGCAGCGGACAAGGCACCGCTCCCGCGCCCGCCAGCACCACACCCGCAACCGGCCCGCCTCTCGCTCTCCCGCGGCGAAACGCGGTGCCCCGGTCGAGCGGGCGCTGTTGGCGCTTACCAGTCGAAGATAGGCAATCCTTCGACCTCGTGGGCGTCGCAATCAAGCAGGATGTAGGCAAAGCCTTGTCTTCGGGCCCAAATCATGACTTTGAAAAGTTCGTCGGGAATTGCGTCTGGCCAGACGCCGGCGTTTTCGTCATGGGCATAGAGGAACCAGCCATATTCACCATATGGCCCGCCGAGGCAGGGCCAGTCCTTGGGCGGCGTATTGTCGAGCTGCTTGGCCGTGGTCTCCGAGACATGCGCGGTGGAGATCACGGCGAAACGACACGTTTCGAGCGTGGTCATCGGAAAGCTCCGTGGTCTTGATATAAGAAGAGACGGGCAGCGGCCGGGATCGTGGGAACCATTACCGGAAGAACAGCCGGGCCCGTCGACGACAGTCGGCAGGTCCGGATCGGACGAGTGAGAGGATTGCCGGTGTGAACCGTCCGGGTTCACAGGTCGATTGTCATGCCGACTCTACCTCCTCGTTCTGAAGGTCCCAGCTGGTTTTCCAGTTTGGATCGTCGAATTCGGGCGTGTCGATGGCGCCGGAGGATACTCCCTCCCGGGCGTCAT
>JBDZVC010000414.1:0-1974 GCA_040255475.1 Phyllobacteriaceae bacterium
ATAGGAATAGTCGTTGACGCGCACGCGGGTCGAAAGATGCGTGACGCCGGCATCCTTGCCGATCGTGAAGGTTGCCGCCACCGGCGAGGGATTCACGTCGATGATCAGCGTCAGCGACTTGATACCGTCGGGGGCCTTTTTAGGATCGATGCTGATGTCGATCGGCACCAGCGCGGCGTCCTGCGCCCGCTTCGGCGCCTCGATCCTGACGAGGTCGGAATCGGCCTGGATCGCCCGATCACCGAACACGTCGCCCTTCAGGCCCTGCCAGACTCGTTCCGAAGAGGCCGGGGTCTGCTGGGCATGAGCCGTGCGAGGCAAAGCGGTGAGCACGCCTGCGCTCAAGACAAAGGTCGTAGAAATCAGAGCAAAAGCGGGCAGGGCAGTCCGCCAAATCCGGAAAGCGCCGATACGCATCTTGATGCCTCCACCGTAGTGAGAGAGGTGGTGCCCAGGCAGTAAGGAACTATAGGCCGTCGCCGGCAGGTTGGCAAACGCCCCGACCTCGCTCATTCCCACTCCAACTCGGCGTAAGCAGTCGTGGCGTTGCGGCCATTATATTCGTCGAACAGGGCCCACTTGTTCGCCTCGCTGCGGCCTGCCGTCTTCACCGCCTCCGCAAGTGGCGTTCCGGCGGCGATCGCCTTGCGCAGATCGCTTGCCAGAACTTCGAAATAGTGGCGCTCGGCGTCCAGTGCCTCGGGCCATGCGGAAGGCACGGGACCATGCCCTGGCACGACACGCTCGGCCCCGATCGCGGCCAGCGCATCCATCTGGCGCAGCCAGCCGAGCAGCGAGCCGTCCAGCGTGGGCAGGTGCTTCACGAAGACCAGGTCGCCGGCAAAGAGGGTGCGCGTTGCTGCGTCGTAGGCGGTCAGGTCGTTGTCCGTATGAGCGGCCTCCCATGCCCTGAGTTCAAGGACGCGTCCGCCGAGATCGAATCGCAATCGGTCTTCGACCAGCTTGGTCGGCGGTACGATCTCGATCCCTTCCATCAATATATCGCCGATCTGCTCGCGATAGCTTTTCAGGTAGAAGGCGCCGCGTGCCTCCAGGGCGCGCGGCAGGTTGCGGTGGCCGACGATGGTTGCGCCAAGGTCGCGGAATGCCGCGTTGCCGAAGATGTGGTCGGGATGCATATGCGTGTTGACCAGATAACGCACCGGCTTGTCCGTCACCTTCCTGATCGCCTTGATGAAGCTCTTCGCCTCGACAAGGCTGCCGCCGCTGTCGATGACTGCGGCAGCGTCCTTTCCTACGACCACGGCCAGATTGGCGATGGCGCCCTCGTTGGATCGCGTCTCCAGATCGACCACGCCCTCGAAAGCGAAAATGCCGTCGGCTATTTCCGTGAGATCGAACTGGAGTTGTCCCGTTGCCGCCAGGGCAGCATGGCAGAGGCAGCAGGGCAGGAGCGCCGCGCCCGCGCCGATACAAGCAAAACCTTCGATCAGCCTACGCCGCATCGGGTCGATCGGGGCAGGGCGGTTTCTTTTCGACAAATGGTCAGACATGGTCGGGAAACCTCTGCCGGAACGATCGCAGGAGATCGCTCATCACCTGCGCATTGCGGTATTGCCGAGGCAGGCGCACGTCGAACAGGCCGAGCAAGTGACCGGGCCTTGGCGAGAGCACGATGATGCGATCGGACAGCATCAGCGCCTCGTGCAGATTGTGCGTCACCATCAGCGCCGTCGTCGGACGAGCCGACCAGACCGACAGGAGCAGGTGGCGCAGCCGCTCGGCGGTCCGGGCGTCGAGCGAGACAAAAGGCTCGTCCAGGAAAAGCACCGCCGGCTCGACCGCGAACGCTCTTGCGATCGCCACCCTGCGTGCCAAGCCGAGCGATAGTTCCAAGGGGTAGAGCGAGCGCATGCCCGCAAGGCCGAGACTATCGAACAACCAGTCGAGGTCCTTGCCCCTGAGATCGCCGGGCAGCGCCAGCCGCACATTCTGTTCCACAGTGCGCCAGGG
>JBDZVC010000414.1:2074-3815 GCA_040255475.1 Phyllobacteriaceae bacterium
CCCTGAGATCGCCGGGCAGCGCCAGCCGCACATTCTGTTCCACAGTGCGCCAGGGCAGGAGCGTCGGCTCCTGAAAGACGGCGGCGATGCGTTTGGTCCCGCCTTCGGGCAATTGGAAGGAGCCGGTAAAATCCTTGTCTAGCCCGAGCAGGATGCGCAGCGTCGTGGTCTTGCCGCAGCCCGAAGGCCCGAGGAGGCAGGCGAATTCGCCCTGCCTGACGTCGAAGCAAAGATCGCGGAGCGCGGTGACGGGCACGCCATGTGCCGACATGAAGGTCTTTTCGGCGATCCGCACCTCAAGCGGTGCGGCGGCGCCAACGGGTCGCATGTCGTTCAAGGGGCTGCACCAGGAGAAGTTCGATGAGAAGCATCACGGCCACGAAGGCCAGCGTATAGGCGAGGATGCCGGCGACGTCGAAAAGCTGGAAATAGAGATTGATCTGGAAGCCGACGCCGTTCGAGCGGCCGAGCAGTTCGACCACCAGCACGATCTTCCAGATTAGCGCGATGCCCGAGCGCGACGTCGCCGCCAGATAGGGCTGCAACTGCGGCAACAGGATGTGGCGGACGCGATCAGCCAGGCCGAAGCGGTAGACGGTTGCCATTTCGGCATAGGCGGGATCGAGCGCGCGGGCACCTTCGCGCATGGTCACGATGACGTTGGGGATCTTGTTCATCGCCACCGCGCCGATCGCGGCCGCTTCGTTCAGCCCGAACCAGATATAGGCGAGCACGATGATGACGAGCGCCGGGATGTTGAGGAACAGCACGACCCAGGGGTTGAAGAAGCGGTCGGCGCGGCGATGGAGGCCGAGGAAGACGCCGAGTACGGAGCCGATCACCATGGCGACGACATAGGCTGCCGCGACCCGGCCGAGCGTTGCGCCTAGATGGTAGAAAAGATCGCCGTTCGCGGCCTCGCTGACGAGCACGCCCCAGACCGCGGCCGGCGTTGGGAAGGCGCGGCTCGGCCAGGCGCTCGCGGCGAGTGCCCAGAAAAGGCCCAGCCCGAGCAGGGAAGCCGCTATCGCCAGCGCGGGAGCGGCGCTGGCGGCAAGACCCGGCTTGGCGATTGCGCCGCCCGTGACGTCGGCATTTGCCCGCCTGTCGATCATTCGAAGACCTTCGGCCAGAACGTACCGGGCGCCATCTCGCGCGCTTTCCCGACCAGCCTCTCGCCGCCGATGTCCGCGAGCACCTTGTAGAGCTTCGCCGCATCCTCCGCGTCGTCGGCGACCGGTCTTCGGGGGATGCCCTCGCGATAGCGGTCGCGCAGCTTTTCCAGTTCCTTCCCCTCGGCGCGCATGATCGGCGCGAGGCGCAGCCATGCCTCGTCCGATTTCGCCAGGATATCCTTCGCCCTGGCCGATGCCTTGATGAAGCCCAAGATCGCCTGCGGGGTTTCGGCCGCCCATTTGTCGTGGAAGATATAGCCGATCGCCGATACGGGGCCGGAAGCGCCCAACGCCTTTTCGGCCTGCTCGACACTGATCAGGCGGCGAAAGCCGTCGGCCTCGAGGCGGGCGCAGAAGTGCCAGTAGTTCAGCACCGCATCGAGTTCGCCCTGCCTCGCCTTTTCCGACAGGAGGGGCGGCGCGCCGTAGGCGATGTCGCTTTCCGTCGCAAGGTCGATGCCGTGGTCGCGTTTCGCCATCGCCTGCATCAGAAGCCAGCTCTTGTCGAGCGCGCCGCCGGCGATGCCCAGCTTCCTGCCCTTGAGATCGCCGATCGTGCGGACGGG
>JBDZVC010000415.1:0-3811 GCA_040255475.1 Phyllobacteriaceae bacterium
GGCGACAATTTCGTCGCCGCGCGCAAGCTCTATGGCGGCACGATCAACCAGTTCGGCCAGGCTTTCCAGAATTTCGGCTGGGAGGTGCGCTGGGGCGATGTGAACGATCCCGAAAGCTTCGAGAAACTGATCGACGAGAAGACCAAGGCGCTCCATATCGAGAGCCTTGCCAATCCGGGCGGCGAGTTCGTCGATATCGAGAAGATCGCCGCCGTTGCGCGCAAGCACGGCCTGCCGCTGGTCGTCGACAACACGCTGGCCAGCCCCTATCTCGTGCGGCCGATCGAGCACGGCGCCGACATCGTCGTCCATGCGCTGACCAAGTTCATCGGCGGCCACGGCAATTCCATCGGCGGTATCATCGTCGACGCCGGTACTTTCGACTGGTCGAAGTCCGGCAAGTACCCGATGCTGTCGGAGCCGCGCGCTGATTACGGCGGCATGGTGCTGCACGAGACCTTCGGCAATTTTGCCTTCGCCATCGCCGCGCGTGTCCTCGGCCTGCGCGACCTCGGCCCGGCGATCTCGCCCTTCAATGCCTTTCTGATCCTGACCGGGTCGGAGACACTGCCGCTCAGGATGCAGCGGCATTCGGACAACGCGCTGAAGGTGGCAGAGTGGCTGTCGAAGCAGCCGCAGGTCAAATGGGTTTCCTATCCCGGCCTCCCGTCGGACCCGAACCATGCGCTCCAGCAGAAATATTCGCCGAAGGGCGCGGGCTCGGTGTTCACATTCGGGCTTAAGGACGGCTACAAGGCCGGCGTCAAATTCGTGGAAGCGCTGCAACTCTTCTCGCATTTGGCCAATATCGGCGACACGAAATCGCTCGTCATCCATCCCGCCTCGACCACGCACCGCCAGCTTTCCGATGAACAGAAGGTGGCGGCGGGCGCCGGCCCGGACGTGGTGCGGCTTTCCATCGGCATCGAGGATGTCGAGGACATCATCGCCGATCTGGAACAGGCACTGAAGGCTGCGGGGTGAGGCCGTCGCAAGGCTGCCCCCGGCCACGGTTTGCAGCCAGATCGTGCTGGCTGGCCTGATCGGGCCGGCCGCCGTTACCGGAGACGGGGAGGAATATCGGGTCGGGCTGGTTTCGGTGGATATATCACCATTCCGCTTTCAGGCTCTCCAGCCCATGGAAATGATAGGTGTCGCGGTAACGCGGCGCCTCCGCAAATCTCAACCCCGGCAGGCGATCGAAGAGCACTTTCAGCGCCATCTGCAGTTCGAGCCTGGCGAGCGGTGCGCCGATGCAGAAGTGGATGCCACCGCCGAAGGTGACGTTTTTCTGGCCGGCGCGTGACGGGTCGAAGCTGTCGGGCGAGACGAAGGCCTGGGGATCCCGATTGGCGGCGCCGAGGATCAGGCCGACCTGCTCGCCGGCCCTGACCGTGACGCCGGGCGCGACCTCTGTTTCGCCATAGGCATAGCGGCGGAACATGTGAAGCGGCGCGTCGTAGCGCAGGCATTCCTCGACCGTTGCGACCGTCAGTTCCGGGGTCGCGAAGAAACGGCGCGGGTCGCCGCCCTGAGCCAGGATCGCGCGCACCGCGTTGCCGATCTGGTGGACGGTCGCCTCGTGGCCGGCGTTGAGAAGCTGGATCACGGACGCGATCAACTCGGCCTCGGAAAGTCTTTCCTCGCCGTCGCGCGCAGCTATCAGCACGCTCAGTATATCGTCTCCCGGGTTTCTGCGCCGCTCCTCGACATACGCGCGCAGGAAATCGGAAAATTCGCGCGCGGCGGCATTCGCGGCGATTTCCACCTCGCGCGTGCGGCCGTGCATGTGCATGGCGACCATACGGTGCGACCAGTCGAGAAGCCGATCGTTCATCGAGGTCGGTACGCCGAGCATCTCGGCGATGACGGTGACCGGGACCGGCGTGGCGAAGGAAGGCAGCAAATCCGCATGCCCGGCTGGCTCGATACGGTCGATCAGGTCGTTTGCCAGCTTTTCGATCACGGGGCGCAGCCGTTCCACCTGTCGCGAGACGAAGGCGCGGTTGACCAGTGTCCGAAGCCGCGTATGCGCCGGCGGCTCCAGTTCCAACATGGAGTGCGATGCGAAGGCGTCGAAATCCTTCAGATGGTCTCGTGGCCCTTCATAGCCGTCGTCAGGCGCGCCCGGCGGCCGCTCGCGCCCGAGGCGGCGATCCCGGAGAAGGCGCGAGACATCGTCAAATCCGGCAAAGCACCAGATCCCGAATTCTTCCCAGAAAAAGACCGGCGAGGCGCCGTGGATCGCCTGATAGGCAGGATAGGGGTCCTGCACGAAGGCCGGTTGATGCGGCTCAAGGCTGAGGCGGCGGGTCGCGCGATTGAAATCGAAGATGGGGAGGGGCGTGGAGTGCTCGTTCATGGGCACACTCTAACGCGGCTTGCCACGCGGCCGCCAGCCTCTAAGCTTGGCCCGCTTGAAGCAGATTTCGAGGCGAGAATGAAAATCATTGTAGTCGGAGGCGGCATCGCCGGACTGTCGAGCGCCTGGGCGCTGACGAAGCGCGGTCACGAGGTCACGCTTCTCGAGCAGGGGCCGATTCCCAATCCGCTCGGCGCCTCCGGCGACCATCATCGCATCATCCGTCGCGCTTATGGCGCTACGACGGGCTATGGCGCGGCGATCACAGAGGCATATGCCGCGTGGGACGAGCTTTGGGCCGATCTCGGCGAAAGCCATTACGATCCGCGTGGCTTCATGGCCGTCTCGCGCGAGCCGGGCGACGAAGCGGAGGAATATCGCGAGGGACTGGAGAGCGGAAACTATCCGTTCGAACTGCTGGAGCCGGAGGCTGCGGCCGAGCGTTGGCCGTTCCTCGATGTCGGTACTTTCCGCTACGCCTTCTTCTCCAGGGAGGGCGGCGCGCTTCACTGCAGGCGGATCGCCGAAGGGCTTGTGAGGTGGTTGACGGCCCACGGTGCCGACCTTCGTGCGAACAGCCGCGTTGCCGGGGTGGATCGCAGGCAGGGCGTGGTCACCCTCTCGGACGGGACTTCACTGTCGGCCGACCGTATCGTCGTGACGGCGGGTGCATGGGTGCTGAAACTCTTCCCTGAGCTTGCCGATCGCTTGACCGCGTATCGGACGGCGGTGGTCTATCTGGACCCGCCGGCCGATCTCGCCGCGGCGTGGGCCGCCGCGCCCGTCATCCTCGATGTCGGCGGGCGGACCGATGGTTACATTATCCCGCCATCCGGCGAGGGCGGCCTGAAGTTCGGTTCCGGCCTGCACAAATTCGCCTCGCCGGATGCCGACGCCCGCCGCGTGCCCGAGTCGGGCGAGGGCGAGGCGATCCGCGATCTTTTCGCGCCGCCGATTGCCCGGATTGGTGAATATCGCATCGCGGACGTCAAGACCTGCGCCTATACCTTCACCGCCGACGAGCGCTTTCTGGGTGCGGGGCTCGGTCGCGCCATCGTTGTATCGGCCTGTTCGGGACACGGCTATAAATTCGGCGCGGCGGTCGGGCGCCGTGTCGCCGATGCGGTCGAAAGCGACGACATCGGCACGCTTGCGAAATGGCTGCGGGCGGAAGCCGCATAAACCATTTCTCCGACTAACCTGCCGGCAGCGTGGTGTGGGCTTGCGCCGGACGGTGCGCCCAACCTATTTATCGGTCTGAGACGGTTCGAACCGATTCCGTGTTTGGGTACGGGATCGGCCCCCGCTAAAAGGATTCCCCATGAAAAGCCCGACCGAGACATTCATGAACCTCGTGCCGATGGTGGTCGAGCAGACCAATCGCGGCGAACGTGCCTACGACATCTTCTCCAGGCTCCTGAAGGAGCGCATCATCTTCATCACCGGGCC
>JBDZVC010000048.1:0-20859 GCA_040255475.1 Phyllobacteriaceae bacterium
CAGGAGAGCACGGATTCGCGAATGTTCTTGATGGGCCGGGATTCGATGAACGAGGCTTTGCACATGAGATCGACGTCTATAGACCAAAGTGCGCGATCCAACGGCAGTACGACCAGTCCCTCGCGTTCCGCCTTCGGCACGATCAACTCGCTGACAATAGCGTAGTAGTCGGTTTCCGTGAGAAGCCCGAGCATGATCGACATCGACGCGGTCTGTACGATGGGTCGCATCGCGTCAGCATAGCGGCCCAGCGCCGCTTCAGCATGTTCATCGAATTCACGATCCTCAAGAAATCCGATGCGGCTGAAGTGATTCAGGCTCATGATGGATATCTCATGGTCGGTCTGCAGGGGGTGACCTCGTCGGCACACGACAACCATTCCGCTCGTGAACAACGGCACGCTGGCGAAACGCTCGGGCAGCGCCTTGCCCGGACGGGCCGTCACGACGACGTCCAACAGATTTCGTGTCAGGCTGTCGACGAGACGACTGGAGATCCCGGTCTCGACCGTCACCTCGATCGACGGAAAAGTTCTGCTGAAGTCCACGAGGACGCTCGAGAACCAGCTCGCTGCCAGCGCCGGGCCGATGCCGATCCTCAGGCCTCCATCAAAAGTATGCGCCCGCCGGCCGACGTCCAGCGACGCGATACGCATCTCCTGGTCGATGGACCGGGCATAGGAGTAAAGCGCGTCTCCCGCGCTGGTCGGTTCGAGTCCGTATGAAGTTCGTGCAAACAGGTCGGTGCCCAGTTCCTGCTCCAGCACGCGCAAGCTCTTCGACAACGCCGGTTGGCTGATCGCCTTCTTCTGGGCGGCGGCGTGCATGTTGCGCGTTTCGTAGAGGACGAGGAAGTTGCCCAGATGGCTGGAAACAAATGACCGCAAGCCAATAACCTCGGGAAATCGGACGCCAACAACTATCTATTATCGCTTATCGGGCCGTTCAGCTAGCTTGGACGAGGAAGGAACGAGGTTCGCGGGCGCGTCGATGCGGCTGAAGTTTGGTCGCGATGACTGGGAGGAAAGCCGCGACCTTGCCTCGGACCCAGCCAAAAAACGGGAATGTGGAGGAGCGACATGGTCGAACAAAAGTTGAAAATGAACCGTCGAATGGTGCTGGGCGCGGGAGCGTCAGGGGCTGCGGGTTTGTTCCTGGGAGCCGCGCCTTTCAAGGCACGTGCCGCGGGTTCCGGAAAGAAACTGTCTCTGATCGTATTCGGGCCGACACAGCAGGCGCTCGACTGGCTGAAGAGCACTGCGCTGGCCGAGTTCACCAAGCAGACGGGCTACGAGATCGAGGTGCGCCCGTCCGACTGGGGATCGGGGTTCCAAAAGCTTCTGACCGCGGTTGCAAGCGGCACGCTGGCTGACGTCACCATGCTTGGGCAGGTGATGACGCCTGCGCTTATGGCACGCGGCGCATTCCTCCCGATCAACGATCGGCTCGCCAAATGGGGCGACACGGAGAAATTCTATCCGGCGATGCTGAAGGACGGAACCTATGGCGGCAAGTCCTATGCAATTCCCATCTACGCCGACGTTCGCACGTCCATCTACCGCTCCGACATCCTGCAGAAAGTTGGTGTCGGTCCGGACGCGCTTCCGAAGAACTGGGATGAGTTCAAGGCACTGGCGCAGAAGCTCTCGACGAAGAATGGAGGCCCGCTGCAAACGCCGTTCTTTTCCAATCAAGACAAATCCGTCGGCCTGATGCAGACTTTCTCGATGATGCTTTACCAGGCAGGCGGCGGCTATTTCGACGAGTCCGGAAAGGCGCATTTGTCGAGCGACGCCAGTGTCCGGGCACTGGATTATCTGGTTTCCTTCTATAAGGAGGGTTTGGCCAATCCAAACGTGGTCTATCAAGGGACCGGACCACGTCCGCTCGTGCTCGGCACCTCCGCCATGACCTACAACAGCGTGACGGTCCAGCAGAATGCGGCGGAATACAAGCCCGACGTCGAGAAGTTCATTCTGGCGGGGCCGCCCTTGGCGGCCGACAAGGGCGGCAAGCCGTCAACCATCGCGTGGATCAACAAGTTTGCCGTCTCGGCCAACACCAAGGATCCGGACGGCGCCTGGGCCTTGATTTCCTATCTCACCTCCAAGGACATCTCCGCCAAGTTCGCGGAAATATGGGGCGGGCTCCCCGCTCGGACCGACCTCAGCGACGCCGCCTATCTCAAGAAGGTCAGCCCGGGGTTTGTCGAAGCCACGAAATATGCCGGCGCGCTGCCCACCAGTCCGAACCTGCTGCAAATCCAGCAACAGGTGAACATCGCCATGCAAAGCGCCACCCGGCAGTCCGGCACGTCCAAGCAGATTCTCGAGGACCTCGACAAGAAGATCGACGAGATAAATGCGAAGTGAGGCCGCGAGCGCCGGCTCTTTCTATCCTGACGGGGCGGGCCGCACAGGCCCGTCCAGCGGGGTCGACATCCTTCGCACGCAGCGCTTTGCCGGGGCAGCGCTGGCCAGTCCTGCGGTGCTGGCGATCATACTGGTTTCGGTATTGCCGCTGTTGCTGGCCTTCGGGTTCAGCCTGACGGATTTCAACCTGCTGTCGTCGCCGCACTGGGTAGGCTTTCGCAACTACACTTTTATCGTCAACGACCCGGTGTTCTGGGAGTCGATCGGGAACACGTTGGAGTTCGCCGTGAGCCAGGTCGGTATCGGCATTGTCGTCGTGCTGATGGTGGCCGCGTTGTTCAACGGCTATCTGTTCGGCGGTCCGTTGATGCGCACGATCATCTACCTGCCGCAAGCCGCGTCTTACGTCGTGGTTGCCCTGATCTGGACCATGCTGCTCGACCCCGCCATCGGCCCGATAAATCGGGCGATCATGGGGGTGGGCGGAAACCCGATCTACTTCTTGTCGGACCCAAACTGGGCGATGCCGTCCATTGTCGTCGTGAGCCTCTGGAGGAACCTCGGCTACTTCATGATCATCGTGCTGGCGGCGCTGAAATCGGTTCCGGCTGAACTCCTCGAAGCCGCGAAGATAGACGGCGCCGGTCCGGTGCGCCGCTTCTTCTCCGTCAGCCTGCCGACGATAAAGGGGGTCGTCAGTTTTGTCGTCATCACCTGGTTCCTGGGCGCATTGCAGATGTTCACCCAGTCCTACGTCATGACGACGGGCGGGCCGGTCAACGCTACCCGGACGATCGTCTATCTCATGTACGACGACGCGTTCACGAACCTAGCGATCGGCAAGGCCTGCGCGATGGCGGTCATGCTGTTCCTGCTGGTGATCGTGATGTCGTTTGTGCTTCGGCTGGTCTTTCGACGGGGAGAGGATCGCTGATGGCGCCCGGGCAGAGCAAGGTTTCTATCGCGCTGTTGCATGCCGCCGCTCTCATGCTGACGGCTCTCTATCTGGTGCCGATCGCCTACGTCGTGCTGGTGGCGATCACGCCCGACGGAGAAATCACCGGAGCGTGGCCATCCCATTTCGAACTGGACAATTTCATCAAGGCGTTCACCAGCACGGACTTCGTGCGTTTTTTCTTCAATTCCGCGGTCGTGGCCGTCTCCTGCACGATCCTGCAGGTTGTCCTCTCCTGTGCCGCTGGCTACTCACTGGCCATGCTGCCCGTTCGCGGCAAGAACCTCATGCTCCTCCTGCTGATCGCGCTCCTGGTCGTGCCGCCCGAAGTCGCCATCGTGCCGCTGTTCGTGATGGTTACGCATGTTCCGCTGGTCGGCGGGAACAACCTTTTCGGCTCCGGCGGACAAGGGCTCCTGGATACGCTTCCAGGCATCATGGTTCCTCACATCGTCAGCGCGCTGGCGATCTTCCTGATGCGGCAGTTCTATGCCGCCTTGCCCGCCGAACTCGGCGACGCCGCCCGAGTAGACGGCGCCGGAGAATTCAGGATCTTCGCGACGATCTATACGCCACTGGTGAAACCCGCCGTCGCGATCGTCGCTGTCTTCGCCTTCCAGGCCGCATGGAACGATTTCATCTGGCCTCTCGTCATCATCCACTCCAACGACATGCGCACATTGCAACTGGGGCTGACCGTGTTCTTCCAGGAGAACTCGACGCAATGGAACCTTCTGATGGCGGCCGTGCTCGGGATCAGTATCCCGATCGTCGTCCTGTTCCTTTTGATCCAGAAGCTCTTCAGGGAAGGCGCGCTGATGGGGGCACTCAAGTGACGGCAGCTTTCGGCATGGCCCGTGCCTGCTTGCGAGCGCTCGTGCTGCCCACAGGCATGTCGCCGAAGGCAATCTCGAGAAGCGCCCATTCGGCTGGCTGGAGGAAAGCATGAAAGCGATCATGGTGATGTTCGACAGCCTCAACAGGCGGTTCCTGCCGCCTTACGGGTGCGACTGGATCGAGGCCCCGAATTTCGAGCGATTGGCCCGGCACAGCGCGGTGTTCCACAACTGCTATGCCGGCAGCATGCCCTGCATGCCGGCGCGGCGCGAACTCCACACGGGTCGCTACAATTTCCTGCATCGCTCCTGGGGGCCGCTCGAGCCGTTCGATGATTCCGTGCCCGAGATGCTGAGGGCGAACGGCGTCTATACGCACCTGGTGACGGATCATCAGCACTACTGGGAAGATGGTGGCGCCACCTATCACAACCGCTTCAGCACCTATGAATTCTTTCGCGGGCAAGAGGGGGATGCGTGGAAGGGACGCGTGCCGGAACCCGGGGGGATGCTCGATCCCCGCAAGCATGAGGGAATGCGCCGTCAGGACAAGATCAACCGCGACTATATGAAGGACGAAGCGGACCATTCGCAGACGAAAGTCTTCGACGCCGGGATCGAGTTCATCCGCACCAACGTCGACCGCGACCAATGGTTCGTCCAGATCGAATGCTTCGATCCGCATGAACCGTTCTTCTCGCCGGACAGATACAAGCATCCCGGCCGACCTGGCTACAACGGGCCGCCTTTCGACTGGCCGGACTACAAGCGGGTCGATGAGCCGCCGGAGGTCGTTGAACATGTCCGCGACGAGTATGCGGCACTGCTCGCCATGTGCGACCACTCGCTCGGGCGCGTGCTCGATGTCATGGACGAGTTCGACCTGTGGAAAGACACGCTGCTGATCGTCTGCACCGACCACGGCTATCTGCTCGGCGAACACGGCTGGTGGGCGAAGATGGTGCAGCCCTGGTATGACGAGATCATCCACACGCCGTTGTTCATCTGGGATCCGCGCAGCAAAGTTCGCGGCGTCGGACGCGAAGCGCTCGTCCAGACGATCGATTTCGGCCCGACCGTTCTCGACTATTTCGGGCTTCCGCTGACGCCGGACATGGAGGGCAGGCCGTTAGCAAGAACCGTGGCAAACGATACGCCAATCCGAAAGGGCGCTCTGTTTGGTGCCTTTGGCGGGCACGTCTGCGTCACCGACGGGCGATACGTCTACATGCGTGCGCCGAAGGAGGCTTCCAATGCTCCGCTCTACCAGCACACGCTGATGCCGACGCACATGCGCTGGCGCTTTCCGCCAAGAGAACTTGAAGGCGTGGAGCTCCATCCGCCCTTCTCCTTTACCAAGAACGTTCCATTGCTGCGTCTGTCGGGCGACGACGTCGGTCGCGCTAGCGCCTTCGACTTCGGCACTATTCTCTTCGATCTCGCCACCGACCCGGATCAGCAAAAGCCTTTGATCGATGATGATGTGGAATTGGCTTTGATCGAACTCATGCTCGATCTCATGCGGCGGAATGATGCTCCGCTTTCGCAGTTCGAGCGCCTCGGGTTGCCACCTAAAGGAAATGCCGATCGAGCCCATCTCTTGGCAAAGCAGCAGGCACATCGGTCCGGCGCAGCAGCGCGAGATAGGCATACGGCTTAGCTCCTCGGCCCGGACAAGAAGCAGGAAAGGTAACGGGCTGGGCTATCCAATATTGCGGATATCGCATTGCTCTTGACGATCCAAACTGAATTAATTGCCCGCATCCGGAAGAGCTTGGGCCAACGAATCCTTGAATGTCCGCTGGGTGTCTCGTTTTCGCGCTCGTGGCGGGTATGCTGAAGGTCTTGGCTATGCGTCCGCGAACGAGCTAACGCTCTAAGTCTCTGACCGGGAATAAGCGGTCGAACAAGAGATCAAGATGAAGCAGGTTCTTCTCGATCCCAATTGAACACATCCCTCTGTGAGGGCCACATGATGCATGACGTGCTGGACAACGAGGTTGGTATTCAGCACGAACAGGATACGCCGACGTAGAGGGCCAGGGTGGAAGAGTAACTGAATATCGAGAAGCCTGGAATTCAGAAAGCCCTCGACGATGCGCACCAGTTGCGTGGCGGCCTCGGGGACATCCATCCCGACGAAGGGTCCTCTATACTGACGGCTTTGTCCCAAGTCGCTCCCGAAAGCCGTCGTTCCGATGCCGGCCCATGTCGGTCATTCGGGGCGGTGTTGACGCTGACCAAAAGCAGACCCTTTAACGGCTTTGAGCAGAGGTTTGGACAAGAGCGAAGCGCCGCTGACAAGCCGGCGCACTAGTCGTCGAAGTACAGGCGGTGTCTGAGCCTCTCTGCAGAGGTCATTCCAAATTCTCCGTCCGCTTCCCTATAATTGCCGGCAGCTGGGCGAACATTCCGGTTGATTTGGCCGCTTGCCACAAGCGGACATCGCAATGACAGCACGGTAGGCCGCGATTACGCCAATAGCCGTCGTAAGTGAGACCTATGCTCGCCTGTTAAATGGTCACTGGCTTCGAAGGGTTGATACCTTTTCTGTCTATGTAGCGTCCATTTCGGGTCGGTTCCCAGATATTGCCATTCTAGGTCATATTGCGAGCCGCAAGTTTTTGCTCACTTTATACACGATGCCGTAGTTCATCGGCCATTAAGCTCCGAGGTCCCATGATCGATAAGCTGGAATTCTTCATTGCTCTAGCGCGCGAAGAGCATTTCGGCCGCGCTGCCGAGATGTCAGGCGTGACGCAGCCAACGCTTTCAGCAGCGATCAAGCAGCTTGAAGATCAACTCGGCGTCATGCTCGTCAAGCGTGGTTCGCGCTTCCAGGGCTTAACTCCGGAAGGCACGCAGGTGTTGGCCTGGGCGCGTCGGATCGTTGGCGACGCACATTCGATGCATGAGGAGATGCGTGCTGCGCGCCATGGCCTGTCCGGACGCATCCGCATCGCAACCATCCCGACTGCCCTGGCAATGATGCCGCGGTTGACCACGCCCTTCCGGGAAAAGCATCCCGGCGTGACCTTCTCGATACTGTCGCGGACATCCATCGAGATACTGTCTTTGCTCGGCAATTTCGAGATCGACGCAGGAATCACCTATCTCGACAACGAACCTCTGGGCAGGGTGACCAGCGTGCCGCTCTACAGCGAACGCTACCAGTTAATTACCGCAGCGGGAAATCCCTACTCTACCCGTAGCGCCGTGAGTTGGGCCGAAGTCAGCCGCATGCCGCTATGTTTGTTGACCCCGGACATGCAGAATCGCCGCATCATCGACCAACATCTGTCCGAGATCGGAGAACAGGTTCGCCCAACGCTGGAATCGAACTCGATGATCGTGCTGTTCTCGCACATCCGTACCGGCAAATGGTCGTCCATCATGCCGCTCAATCTGGCAGAAACCTTGGGCTTTACGGAGCCAATCCGTGCCATCCCAATCATCGATCCCGACGCCAGCCACAGCGTTGGACTGGTGACGACGCACCGAGAGCCGAATACGCCTCTGGTGGCTGCACTGGTTGATGAAGCCATGTCGCTTGCGCGTGTTCTCAAGGCTGAGAATTAATATCAGCGACTTCCCACTGCCGCGAAGCTTACTCTCGGTCGATAGATAATTCCTATCGATCAACGAAACACGCGTATTGATTCCCGGTAGTTTTCTCTGCCTTTTGTGTAATCCAGTGATCCAATTTCGATCTTATGGAAAAAATGCATGAAGATGCAGTCAGAGGACATTGATATCGCGGGCCGAGCTACCTCGATTGTCGAGGAGATGAAAACGCTGGAAGGCCCGTTGCTGCCCATCCTTCATGAAATTCAGGACGAATTTGGCTACGTGCCACAGGAAGCGCTGCCGGTGATTGCTTCCGGTCTGAACCTGTCACGCGCCGATGTTTATGGGGTAGTCAGTTTCTACCACGACTATCGCGACCAGCCTGCGGGTCGGCATGTGCTCAAGGTATGCCGTGCCGAATCCTGCCAGGCGATGGGCGGGGACGAAATGGCCGATCGGTTGCGCGAGGCGCTCGGTGTCGACTGGCACGGGACGAGCGAGGACGGCGCCGTGACGTTGGAGCCGGTCTATTGCCTCGGGCTCTGCGCCTGTTCGCCGACCGCCATGCTCGACGGCGAGGTTATCGGCCGGCTTGACCAAGAGCGGATCGGCGAGATCGTCGCGGAGGTACGTCAATGACGGTGACGATCTACGTCCCGCGCGATTCCGGTGCGCTAGCACTCGGCGCCGGCAAGGTGGCCGACGCGATCGCAAGCGAAATCGAGAAGCGTGGCATCGACGCGAAACTCGTGCGCAACGGCTCGCGCGGCCTCTATTGGCTGGAGCCGATGGTGGAGGTCGAGACGAGTCGGGGCCGTGTCGCCTATGGGCCGGTGACCGCAAAGGATGTCGCTTCGCTCTTCGATGCGGATTTTCTATCAGGCGGCAAGCACGCCCTGTCGCTCGGCGACCCTGAGGAGATTCCTTATCTGGCGCGGCAGACGCGCCTCACTTTCGCGCGCGTCGGCATAACCGATCCAGTTTCGCTCGATGACTATAAAGCCCATGGCGGTCTTGCGGGATTGGAAAAGGCGCTGAAGATGACGCCGGCCGATGTCGTCCAGCAAGTCACGGATTCCGGTCTGCGCGGGCGCGGCGGCGCCGGCTTCCCGACCGGCGTCAAGTGGAAGACCGTCCTCGATACGCCGGAGGAGCTCAAATACATCGTCTGCAATGCCGACGAGGGTGATAGCGGCACCTTCTCCGACCGCATGATCATGGAAGGCGATCCTTTCGTCCTAATTGAGGGCATGACGATCGCGGCAATAGCGGTCGGCGCTGCCAAGGGCTACATCTACCTCCGCTCCGAATATCCGCACGCCGAGAGGGCTTTGAACGAGGCGGTCGAGATTGCGCGGAAGGCCGGCCTTCTCGGCAAGTCGGTGCTCGGCTCGCAATACGCCTTCGATATCGAGGTGCGCATGGGCGCGGGCGCCTATGTCTGCGGCGAGGAGACGGCGCTTCTCGACAGCCTCGAAGGCAAGCGGGGCCAGGTGCGCGCAAAGCCGCCGCTGCCGGCGCATAAGGGCCTGTTCGGCCGTCCGACCGTCATCAACAACGTGATTTCTCTAGCCTCCGTCCCGATCGTCCTCGATAAGGGGGCGGCCTATTACAAGGATTTCGGCCTCGGGCGCTCGCGCGGCACGATCCCGATCCAGATTGCCGGCAACGCCAAATATCCGGGCCTGTTCGAGGCGGCGTTCGGCCTGACGCTGGGAGAAATCGTCGACGAGATCGGCGGCGGTACGAAATCCGGCCGGCCGGTGCGCGCCGTTCAGGTTGGGGGACCGCTCGGCGCCTATTTCCCGCGCGAGCTTTTTGACACGCCGTTCGATTATGAAGCGTTCGCCGCAAAGGACGGCTTGATCGGACATGCCGGGATCGTCGTCTTCGACGACACGGTCGACATGCTGAAGCAGGCGCGCTTCGCGATGGAATTCTGCGGCATTGAAAGCTGCGGTAAGTGCACGCCTTGCCGGGTCGGCGCGGTACGCGGCGTCGAGGTCGCGGACAGGATCGCGCGCGGTGTAGAGCCGGAGAAGCAGATCGAATTGCTCGAAGACCTCTGCAACACGATGAAGTTCGGATCGCTTTGCGCTCTCGGTGGCTTCACCCCTTATCCGGTGATGAGTGCGTTGAGACATTTTCCCGAGGATTTCCGCCCGCATCCGATGCAGGAAGCGGCGGAATAGCGTCTGCGCGCCTTCCTCTCCATGAGGAGAGGCGACCGTTAAGGAACAGGAGGCACAACCATGTCCCTCATTCAGGAAGCCGACTACGGAACGCCTAAATCCAAGGCTGAAAAACGGGTCACGCTGACGGTAGACGGCAAGTCCGTCACGGTGCCCGAAGGTACGTCCATCATGCGTGCTTCCACGGAGGCCGGCATCGAGATCCCAAAACTTTGCGCCACAGACATGCTGGACTCCTTCGGCTCCTGCCGCGTTTGCCTGGTCGAGATCGAGGGCCGCAATGGCACGCCGGCCTCCTGCACCACACCGGCCGGCGAGGGCATGGTGGTGCATACGAAGAGCGATCGCCTCGACGCCATCCGCAAGGGCGTGATGGAGCTTTATGTGTCCGATCATCCGCTCGGTTGGAACGAGAAGGCCGGCACTGGCGCTAGCGAGTTCGACCATGTGATTTCGCTCGTCGGCCTTGCGGAGAACCGCTACGGGATCGAGGGCCGCAACCATGTCCAGGACGGTATTGCGCCCGGCAATGGTCATCTCACCATCGACCACATGGTGAAGGACGAGAGCAATCCGTATTTCACCTACGACCCCTCGCAATGCATCGTCTGCTCGCGTTGCGTGCGTGCCTGCGCCGATGTGCAAGGTACTTTCGCTCTGACTGTAGAGGGCCGCGGCTTCGAGAGCCGCATCGTGGCCAGCGTGAACGAGAATTTCGTCGATTCGGAATGCGTGTCCTGCGGCGCCTGCGTGCAGGCCTGTCCGACCGACGCGCTGCGGGAGAAAGCGGTTCTGGAAAAGGGCATGCCGGATCGTTCAGTCGTCACCACCTGCGCCTATTGCGGCGTCGGCTGCAATTTCAAGGCCGAACTGAAGGGCGACGAGATCGTTCGCATGATGCCCTACAAGGCCGGCAAGGCCAATCATGGCCATTCCTGCGTCAAGGGCCGCTTCGCCTACGGCTACGCCTCCCATCCCGACCGCATCCTCACCCCGATGGTCCGTGAGAAGATCACCGATCCGTGGCGGGAGACGACATGGGAGGAAGCGCTCGCCCGCGCCGCTACCGAGTTCAAGCGCATCCAGGCGAAATACGGCCGCGGCTCGATCGGCGGCATCACCTCCTCGCGCTGCACGGACGAGGAAACCTATCTTGTGCAGAAGATGGTCCGGCAGGGTTTCGGCAACAACAACGTCGATACCTGCGCGCGCGTCTGTCATTCGCCGACCGGCTACGGCCTCAACACCACGCTCGGCACTTCCGCGGGCACGCAGGATTTCGATTCCGTCGAGGCTTGCGACGTGATGCTCCTCATCGGCGCCAATCCGGCCGACGCGCATCCCGTCTTCGCCTCGCGTATGAAGAAAAGACTGCGGGAAGGTGCAAAAATCATCGTCATCGACCCGCGGCGAACCGACCTCGTACGCTCGCCGCATGTCGAGGCGGCCTATCACCTGCCGATCAAACCCGGCACCAACGTCGCCATCCTGACGGGCCTCGCCCATGTCGTGGTCACGGAAAAGCTCTATGACGAGGCTTATATACGTGACTATTGCGACCGGGATGCCTTCGCAGATTGGGCGGAGTTCGTCTCCGATCCGCGCTATAGCCCGGAAGAGACGGCGAAAGTCTGCGGGCTGGATGACGCGGAAGTGATCCGCCACGCCGCGCGGCTTTACGCCACCGGCGGCAACGCCGCCATCTATTACGGCCTCGGCGTTACCGAGCACAGCCAGGGCTCGACCGCCGTCATGGGCCTGGCAAACCTCGCCATGGCGACCGGCAATCTCGGCAAGAACGGCGTCGGGGTGAACCCGTTGCGTGGCCAGAACAATGTGCAGGGCTCATGCGATATGGGCTCCTTCCCGCATGAGTTTCCCGGCTATCGCCATATCGCGATCGATCCGGTGCGCAAGATATACGAGGATCTCTGGGGCGTGACTCTCGACAAGGAACCGGGCCTCAGGATCAACAATATGCTCGATGCCGCCGTGGATGGAACGTTCAAGGGCATCTACATCCAGGGCGAGGACATCCTGCAGTCCGACCCCGATACCAAGCATGTCGCTGCCGGCCTCGCGGCCATGGAATGCGTGGTCGTGCACGACCTGTTCCTCAACGAGACGGCGCGCTATGCCCATGTGTTCCTGCCGGGCTCCACCTTCCTTGAAAAAGACGGCACCTTCATCAATGCCGAGCGGCGTATCAATCTGGTGCGCAAGGTCATAGAGCCAAGGGCGCGCTACGCCGACTGGGAGGCAACGCAGGAACTGGCGCGCGCTATCGGCCTCGACTGGAACTATACGCATCCGTCTGAAGTGATGGACGAAATCGCGGCGACGACGCCGACTTTCTCCGGCGTTTCCTTCGATCTGCTGGAACGCGAGGGCTCTGTGCAGTGGCCCTGCAATGAGAAGGCACCGCTCGGCACGCCGGTGATGCATATCAACGGCATCATACGCGGCAAGGGCAATTTCGTGCGCACCGAATATGTCGCGACCGACGAAAAGGTTGGCCCGCGTTTCCCGCTGCTGCTCACGACCGGCCGTATCCTCTCGCAATACAATGTCGGCGCGCAGACGCGCCGCACCGGCAATGTCGCCTGGCACGAGGAGGACCGGCTGGAAATCCATCCTCATGACGCGGAGGACCGCGGTATCCGCGAAGGCGACTGGGTGAGGCTGGCGAGCCGTTCCGGCGAGACGACACTGCGCGCTCTTATCACCGACCGTGTGGCGCCGGGCGTCGTCTATACGACATTCCACCATCCCACCACGCAGGCGAATGTCGTCACCACCGATTTCACCGACTGGGCGACAAGCTGTCCGGAATACAAGGTGACGGCGGTGCAGGTTTCGCCGTCGAACGGCCCGAGCGAGTGGCAGATCGAATATGAGGACCTGTCGCGCCGTACGCGCCGCCGGGTCAATGTGGAGGCTGCTGAGTGAGGATCGCTCTTCATCCTCCCCATATCGGGCAGGGTGGAAAATCCCCTATGACCCGCCCCGTCCGCCACCCTGTTTCAAAGATTGCCCGGCGCAGCGGAGTTATTGCCTCGGGGCGACGGCTGGTACCGGAAGAAGTTCCGATCGCATTTTCCTTCGACGGCACGACGCATGCCGTGATGATGGCGAGCCCCGCCGATCTGGAGGATTTCGCGGCCGGCTTCGCCATCACCGAGGGCATCGTCGTCTCGCCCGACGACATCGAGAAAATGGCGATCGTGGATCATGACGAAGGCGTCGATATCCAGATGACGCTGAAGGGCAAGGCGAACGCCGCCTTCGATGCGCGCAGACGACATATGGCAGGGCCAGTCGGCTGCGGCCTTTGTGGTATCGAATCGATCGAGGAGGCACTGCGACCCGTTCCGGAAGTGAAGAGCGCAGGTATCGTGCTCGACGCGGACGACATAGCGCGCGCGGTACGACTTTTGACATCGCATCAGCCGCTCAATGCCGAGACACATGCGGTTCACGCTGCCGGCCTCTATGTGCCGGGCAATGGGATCGTCGCCGCGCGCGAGGATGTTGGCCGCCACAACGCGCTCGACAAGCTGGCCGGCGCGCTGGCACTAAAAGGGATCGATGGCCGCAAGGGCGCGATCGTCATAACCAGCCGCGTTTCTGTTGAAATGGTTCAGAAGACCGCCGCGATTGGTGCTGCCATATTGCTGGCCGTTTCCGCGCCGACCGCGCTCGCCCTCCGTACGGCGGAAGCCGCCGGCATCACGCTCGTCGCGCTGGTGCGAGGCGACGATTTCGAGATATTCACCCGTCCAGACCGCATCAGAGCCGGAGCAGCCGTCCATGTCGCCTGACAAGCTTGTCTACCAGGCAAACCAGATCGCCAGGTTCTTCCACTCCAAGCCGCATGCCGAAGGCGTGGCAGGCGTGGCAGAGCACATCAACAAATTCTGGGAACCGCGTATGCGCCGCCAATTTTTCGAGCTGATCAAAGCCGGCAACAACGGCTTCGACGAACTTGTGCTGGAGGCCGCGCCTGCGGTGCGCCAGCCGCCGCCAGAAGGGAGGCCCACCGCCTGAGCGAGTAGAGGGATACATCACCCCAACCGGCATGCAGTTAATACCAGCCGGTCATCTCCGAATGGTCTTACGCTTTCACTTAGCCCAGACGTCTGTCATAGGCCCTTAGCAATGCTCAGGTTGAGGAATCGTTTTCGGCAATTCGATCATGGAGTCCAGGAAGCTTGGCTGACGACCTCGGTCTCCAAAGGTCGAACGTCTGCTCGGTTGTGAACAGATAATCTACCAGTCGGCACTCGGCCTCGCCGCAGCCAGCTCCCTTTCGTTTTCCCTCTCGGCCAATGAAGGCCGAGGAGAAATGAAATGGGTTACTCTCACTATGACGCCGCAGTTCGCGGCCGCGCGGCCTGGAATGCGGGAAAGACAGTTGGAACGAAACGCCCGTTGACGCAGAAACAGATATGGGCAATCCGCTTCTTCTTGGATCGAGAAGGGCGGGTTCGAGACCGGGCTCTTTTTGATCTTGCCATCGACAGCAAGCTTCGCGGCTGCGATCTGGTCAAGATCAAAACGGGAGACCTGGTAGCGGGGCCGGAGATACGAACGCGGGCGATAGTCGTTCAACAGAAGACAGGACGTCCTGTCCAATTCGAACTGACCAGCGACGTACGTGCCAGCTTGCTGGCGTGGCTGGAGAGGCGCGGCGGCACCGTGGATGACCACGCGTTCCCAAGCCGGATCAACCATGCACACCATATGAGCACACGGCAATATGCCCGTCTGGTCGACGAATGGGTCACTGCGATTGGGCTTCGAGCATCGGACTATGGCACGCACTCCCTTCGCAGAACAAAGGCTGCAATGATCTACAAGGCGACGGGTAACCTGCGTGCCATCCAGATTCTGCTCGGACATACCAAGATAGAGAATACGGTGCGGTATCTGGGCGTCGACATCGAAGATGCACTGCTCCTGGCAGAACGAACTGAAATCTGACGTTGTAGAGGTCATCCGTGCTTAGCGGATGACCGCTTCGCACGATGGTCTTATGCTGCTGCGAGGATTGTGGGGTGGGAAACGGTTAGGAAGGTTTTGGGTATCTACCTCAGGAAAACTGCCCTTCACTGATCAACGGCCGCCGGCATTTTTGCGCCCCCTCGCGGTCATTCCAACAGTCCTGTCCGTCGACGAAAAGCGGACATCGGAGATATCGAGACGGACGCGGGTTTGCATCTGCTTCAAGATTTCAACCCGACAGCTCGCTTTTTATCAGGTCGATTAACGGCCTGATCGGACCCAACAACGGGCGATCCTTACGGTGAATGAGGCAGTAGCGCCGGCGCACGACCGGCTCGACCAGCGGTATCTGTCTCAGGCTGGCGTAAACAAGCTCCTCGAGCGACGGAAGAATGGCGACCGCAAGGCCCTGGGCCGCCATGCCAAGAACCGTCATGCGGTAGTTGTAGGTTTCCGGCTGGAACGGCAGGCCGGCCTGGGCGAAGGCGCTGGCCGCCATCTGGTGCACGCTACTGTTCGGCTTGAAAGTCGTGACTGTTTCGCCGGCGAGGTCTCGCCACGATACCTCTCCGCGGTCGAAGAACCGATGGCCCTCGGAGCAGACGACGACGAGCGCGTCCTCCGAAAGCAGATGCTGCTCGAAGAGATCGGGGTCGAAAGGCGCAAGACCGATCCCGATGTCGACCTCGCCGTCGCGCACGAGACGCGCGACGTCCGGGCTGGGCACGTCCTGGATCATGATCTTCGCGGCGGGGTGCTCCTCGCCAAAGCGTCGAACGATCGCCGGAAGCCGCCTGCTCGTCAGGGAAGAGACCGCCGCGAACCGAACGCTCTGGCGCTCCGATTCGGCCAGCGCCCTGATGTCGCGAGAGGCCAGGTCGATGTTCGTCAGCACGGCATTGGCCAGCGGGAGGAGCGAGTGGCCGAGCCGTGTCAGGCGGACACGACGTGTCGTGCGCTCGAACAGATCCGCGCCGAGTTCCTGTTCGAACATCCGAATTGCGCTCGACAGGGTCGGCTGGGCGACGTTGCACTGCTCCGCCGCAAGCGTGAAACTCGATGTGTCGGCTACCGCCTTGAAGAAGGCGAGATGGCGGAGCCGGCGATTATCGGTCCATGGCACTCATAGGTTCCTACTATGAATTCATTGTAATTGAGTATTTGTCTAAAGTAATCGCCGTGTCTACTGTGTGGCCGGAAACAAGGGACCAAGGGAGGATTTGAGATGAAGCTGACCTTGCAAGGCCTTCTCGGGGCAGTCGCGCTTTCGACCGTCATGGTCACCGGGGCCGTCGCCAAGGATCTTACGATTTCGATCTGGGGCGGAGGCTATGCCGAGGAATTCAAGAAGCAGGTGGTCGAGCCTTTCGAGAAACAAACCGGCGCGACGGTTCGCGTGGAGGGCGGACTTTCGACGGAACGGCTGGCGAAGCTCATGGCGACGCACGGACGCGGCGTCGATCTCATCTACCTGACCGACTACCAGATGGCGGAGGCCAAGAAGAGGGGCCTGCTCGAGGCTGTCGATCCGAGCAAGCTCGGCAATCTGTCCGATCTTTACGATTTCGCCCGCGATCCGCTCGGCGGCAATACCTGTCCGGCCTTCACGGTGGCGGGCGTCGGCCTCGCCTACAACAAGGACCAGTTTCACGAGCCGCCACAGTCCTGGAAGGAGCTCTTCAGCAAGAGCCTGCCGGGCAAGGCGGGCTATGTCGACATGAGCGTATCATACGCCCCGTTGCTTCTGGCGGAGGTCGCAAAGCTCTATGGCGGCGGCATCGACAATGTCGATCCGGCCTTCAAGCAGATCGAAGAGGCCAAGCCGCACCTGCAGTTCTTCACGCGACAGGAAATCCTCCAGTCGGTCAATCAGGGAGATGTCTCCCTCACTCCGCAGCTCAACATCTTCGTCAAGAAGGACGATTCCGTGCCGCTGCGCTTCACCTGGCCGAAGGATGGCGGTCTCGGCGTGCTCAATCTCGTCTGCATGGTCAAGGGAACCGATGTTCCCGAGCTTGCCGAGAAATTCATCGACTTCCATCTCTCGAAGGCGGCGCAGGAGGGGATGCTGAAGGCGCAAGGCGAGACCCCGGTCAACAAGAAGGCGGAACGTCCGGCGACGTCGAATTTCAACGTCATTCCGCAGTCCGATATCGGCAATCTGCAATTCTTCGACGTGAACAAGATCCTGGCGCATCGCGACGAGTGGATGAAGCGCTGGCAGGAGCAGGTGCTCGCACAATAATCTGAGGTCGCTCCCGCTTTGCCGCTGCAAGCCCGATCCATGCACGCGATCGAACTCGACCAGGTCTCGAAGCGGTTTTCTTCGTCCGCGTGGGGGATGAGGGACGTCGCGTTCACCGCAAACGAGGGCGAATTCGTTTCGCTCCTCGGCCCCTCCGGCTGCGGAAAGACGACAACGCTCAGGGTGATCGCTGGCTTCGAAACCCCGACCGGGGGAGAAATAAGGCTAGGAGGCGTGTCGGTCGCCGCTACGCCACCGTGGAAGCGCAACATCGGGATCGTCTTCCAGACCTATGCGCTTTTTCCCTATCTTACGGCCGCCGAAAATGTCGCCTTCGGCCTAAAGATGCGAAAGCGGCCGAAGGAGGAAATTCGCCGTCGGGTCGGCGAAGCCCTCAAGATGGTCGGGCTAGCCGAGCTTGGAGAGCGCTATCCGCGCCAGATGAGCGGCGGCCAGCGGCAACGGGTAGCTCTTGCGCGCGCCATGGTCATCGAGCCGCGGCTTCTGCTGCTCGACGAGCCGCTGTCCAATCTCGACGCCAAGCTGCGCGGCGAAATGCGGCTCGAGGTGAAGCGCCTGCAGCGAGAGAGCGGTATAACCACCGTTTTCGTGACGCACGACCAGCAGGAAGCCTTCTCGCTCTCCGACAAGATCGTGCTGATGAAGGAGGGGCGGGTCGAGCAGATCGGCACGCCCCAGGAGATCTGGAACCATCCCTGCTCGCGCTTCGTCGCTGACTTCATCGGCATAGAGAACCTGCTCACGGGAACGCTAGAGGGCAGCGGTAGCGAGGCTGTCGTCAGGCTGAAGAACGGGCATGTCGTCCCGGCGGACCCCCGTCGGTGCAAACCGGGTCCCGTCTTCCTCGCGATCCGCGCCCGGGATGTCGAACTGCTCGAGCCGGACGACGAAAACGGCATCGAAGCGGAAGTGCTCGACGCCGACTACCGCGGCGACAGCTTTGCGCTGAGCTTGCGCACCCGGCTTGCGGACGCGCCTCTGACCGTCCAGGTGCCGGCGACGATGAAATGGTCCGGAAGCCTCAGGATCGCGCTTCCCAAGCAGAGCCTGATGGTGCTGGACCATGGTTGAGGCTGCCACGCGATCGTCGCCTGGCGCCGGATGGTCGCTCTCGGCACCCGCGGTTTTTCTGGTGGTGCTTCTCGCGCTTGCGCCATCGATAGCGCTTCTCGCGCAGGCATTCAGTTCGCCGGAAACAGGCTTTCCCTCACTCCAACACTTCACCGGTCTGGCGGACAGCCGGCTTGCGGTCCAGGCCTTGTGGCGGACGTTGCGTATCGCATGTCTCGTCACCCTCTGTTCGGTCATCGCCGGCTATCCGCTCGCGCTGCTGCTCCTTCGCGCTGGCCGCAGAGCCGCCTCGGTGATCCTGGTCATCATCATCTTCCCGCTGATGGTCTCCGTCGTGGTCCGGGCCTTCGGCTGGCTGGTGATCCTCGGGCCGAGCGGGATCGTCAACCGGGCGCTCAGCGCGATCGGGCTCATCGACCAGCCGCTTTCGATGGTGCACAACGAGATCGGCATCGTCGTCGGCGAGACGCAGCTGCTGCTGCCCTATATGGTGCTGTCTCTCGTCGCCGTGCTGCAGAAGGTCGATCCGCATTTGGAGGAGGCGGCACTCAGCCTCGGCGCGAACCCGATCGTCACCTTCGCCAAGGTGATCCTGCCGCTCAGCCTGCCCGGCCTGATGAGCGGCATCCTGCTTGTCTTCAACCTCGCTCTGACAGCGTTCGCGACGCCCCTCCTGATCGGGGGACCTCGCGTGCCGCTGCTGACGACACTGCTCTATACCTACGCCTTCTCCAGCTATGATTGGGGGAGCGCCGCGGCGGTGGCCGTCGTGCTGATCGTGCTGTCCTTCATCTTCGTGACGGCACAACGCATCATCGCCAGTTCCTGGACGGTCCGTCATGGCTAATATCGGATCGAGAGGCGGAATGGCCCTCTGGAGGATCGGACGGGGCATCTTCGTTGCCTTTTGCATCTTCTGGCAGATCTTCCTCCTCGCTCCGATCGTGGTGATCGTCGTCGTATCGTTCACCAGCGCGAACTACATGACCTTCCCGCCGCCGGGCTTCTCACTGGAATGGTTCGGCAAGATCGCCGGCCTTTCGTGGTTCTGGAATTCGCTTGCGACGAGCCTCATCGTCGCCGTCGCCTCGACCGTCATTGCCACAGCGGTCGGCGTGGTCGCCGCGCGCGCCCTTTCGCGACACCGGTTCCCCGGCCGGACGGTTGTCGAATACGTCCTGCTCAGTCCGCTGATCCTGCCCGGCGTCGTGCTCGGCTTCGCGCTTTTCAATGCGCTCGTATTCATCGGGATGGAGAATCTCGGCATCCCGAACCTCGTTGCCGGGCATGTCCTCATCGGCATTCCTTTCGTGATGCGGTCAAGCTGGTCGGCCCTGGCAGGGATGGACTTGTCGCTGGAAGAAGCCGCCTTCAGCCTGGGCGCAAATCCCTGGATCGCCTTCTGGAAGGTCGTGCTTCCGACGGCGCGGCCCGGCATCATAGCGGGCGCGATCCTCGCCTTCACCTACTCGTTCAACGACTTGACGATCTCTGTCTTCCTGACGAGCCCCGAGGCGACACCGCTGCCGGTCCAAATCATGTCGAACATCGAATACAGCGCCGATCCGACGCCTGCCGCGGTCTCGACCCTGATGGTTGGCCTGACGCTTGTGTTCTTCGTGCTGATCGAGCGCATCGTGGGGCTGAAGGTCTTCACTGAGAGCTGAACCGAGACAAAGGAGACGAGATGTTTCGACGTTATCCAGCCGATCGCTTTGGACTGGTCGAGGCGGCACGTGGCTTGCGTCCGCTCGACCTCGTCGTCAGGAATGTCCAGCTCGTCAACGTCCTGACCTGCGAGATCTATGCCGCCGACATCGGAGTCTACCAGGAGAGGATCGCCGTCATCGGCGCGGCGGGCGCCTATGATCTCGATGGTCGCACAGTGCTCGATGGAACCGGCAAATGGGCCTGTCCGGGGTTTTTCGACGCCCATCTCCATATCGAGAGCACCATGGTCACGCCGGCGAACTACGCAGCAGGTGTCTTGCCCTACGGCACCACCACCGCGGTGATCGATCCCCACGAGATCGGCAATGTAAGCGGAATGCAGGGCGTGCGGACCATGATCGAGGGCAGTGAAGGGCTGCCGCTCAGAGTCTATATAGCCGTGCCTTCATGTGTGCCGTCGGTGCTCGGCCACGAGACGGCAGGCGCCGTGTTCGGACCGGCGGAGATCGCCGAGATGCTGACCTGGCCGCGTGTCATCTCGCTGGCTGAAGTCATGGATTACATCGGGCTCGCGCATAACGATCCGCGAATGAGAGGCATTGTCGATGCCGCGCTCGAAGAAGGCGTTGTGGTGCAGGGCCACGCGCCCCGCCTCGTCGGTCGCGACCTCAACGCCTATATCGCCGCCGGCGTCGACAACGACCATGAATCCCGTCTCGGTCCGGAGATACTGGAAAAGCTTCGGCTCGGCCTCCTGCCGCTCGTCAAGCTCGGCTCGCACGGCAACCATCTGCCGCGCCTGATGCCGGATCTCCTGAAAGCCAATCACGTCGACGTGGCACTGTGCACCGATGACGTCGAGCCCGCCGATCTCCTCGTCAACGGCCATATGGACAGAGTGGTCCGCGGCGTCATGCAATACGGC
>JBDZVC010000416.1:0-3803 GCA_040255475.1 Phyllobacteriaceae bacterium
ATCTCGGCGCCACCATCACCACGCACCATCTCATCATCAACCGCAACGCCATCCTCGCAGGCGGCATCCGCCCGCATTATTACTGCCTGCCCGTCGCCAAGCGCGAACTGCATCGGCTGGCGCTGCGCGAGGCGGCGACCTCTGGCGACAAGCGTTTCTTCCTCGGCACCGATTCCGCCCCGCACCTCGATCCGCTCAAGGAATGCGCCTGCGGCTGCGCCGGCGTCTTCTGTGCGCCCAATACGCTTTCATGCCTCGCGCATGTCTTCGAGGAGGAAAACGCGCTCGACCGGCTGGAAGCCTTTGCTTCGCTGAACGGCACGGCCTTCTACCGGCTGCCGCCGAACGAGGCGCGTATAACATTGACGCGACAGGAGGAGCCGGTTGCCTATCCGAAGTCGCTCGCCACGCGCGACGGGCCGGTGACCGTGTTCGACCCTCTTTTCCCCATCCACTGGAATGTGGTTTTGGAGACTATCTAGGGGCGACGGAAGCTGGTAGCGGGGGTTTCGTCCGCAAGAACCCAACAAGGTGGGGCGAAAATCGATGTTCTCCAATAGTTTTCCCGATCCCGCGCTGATCGCCGAGACGACCGCGCGTATGCTGCTCGAGATCCAGGCGGTGCATTTCCGCGCCGACCAGCCCTATACCTTCACCTCGGGGCTTGCGAGCCCGGTCTATATCGACGGCCGCAAGCTGATCTCCTATCCGCGCATCCGTTCCGCGCTGATGGACTTCGCCGCTTCGGTCGTCTTCCGTTCGGCCGGCTTCGAGCAGTTCGACGTCGTTGCCGGCGGCGAGACGGCGGGCATCCCGTTCGCGGCCTGGCTGTCGGAGAAGATGGGCCTGCCGATGATCTATGTGCGCAAGAAGCCGAAGGGGTTCGGCCGCAATGCCCAGATCGAGGGCGATCTCGCTGAAGGCTCGCGCGTTCTCCTCGTCGAGGACCTGACCACCGACGGCGGCTCGAAGCTGAAATTCGCCGAGGCGATCGCTAATGCCGGCGCGCATGTCACCGACACGTTCGCGGTCTTCTACTACGACATCTTCCCCGACACGCCGGCGAGGCTTCAGGCGGCCGGCATGCGGCTGCACTACCTCGCTACCTGGTGGGACGTGCTGAAAGTCTGCAAGGACGAACAGCGCTTCGACGCCGCAACGCTGAACGAGGTGGAAAGCTTCCTCAAGGCCCCTCTCGAATGGTCCTCAGCCCATGGCGGCATCTCAGAACTGAAGTGACGCGCCGGGAAAGCGATTCCGGGCTGCCGAGCTAGGCTCCCGGCAAGCCTGCGTCGGTCAGGAGCTTTTCGTTTTCTTCGCTCAAGGTCAGCCGCGCGCCGCGCACAAGGCTTTGCAACTGCCTGACGGAGGTTGCCGAAGCGATCGGCGCGGCGATGCCGGGCTGCGCGTTGATCCATGCAAGCGCGATTTCGGCATGGGCGGCGCCAGTATTCCCGGCGACCTTGTCGAGCGCAGCGAGGATACGCTTGCCTTTCGTGTCGAGGTATTTCTGCACGCCCTTGCCGCGCGGGCTCTTGTCGAAATCCTTTTCCGACCGGTACTTGCCGGTCAGGAAGCCGGCGGCGAGCGAATAATAGGGGATGCAGCTCAGCCCCTCCTTCACCACGAGATCCTGCATCGCGCCTTCATATTTGTCGCGCGTGTAGAGGTTGAACTCGTTCTGCAGCGTCTGGTAGCGCGGCAGGCCTTTCTCTTGCGAAAGCTTCAGCGCCTCGGCGAGCATGGGGGCGTCGTAATTCGAGGCGCCGATATGGCGGACCTTGCCCTCCTTGATAAGCCTGTCATAGGCCGTCAGCGTCTCTTCCTGCTTTACGGTCGGATCGGGCCAGTGGCTCTGGTAGAGGTCGATATAGTCGGTCTGGAGCCGCTTCAGAGACGCCTCCACCTCCTCGAGAATCCATTTCGCCGACAGGTCCTTCTTTCCCTGGCCCATATCCGAGCCCACCTTGGTGAAGATGTGGACCTTCGAACGGTTGCCCCGCGCCTTCATCCAGCGGCCGATGATCTTCTCGCTCTCGCTGTCGTTGCCGGGCACCCAGCGCGAATAGGAATCGGCGGTGTCGATGGCCGTGAAACCTTCGGCGACAAAGGCATCCAGCACCTCGAAGGAGGTTTTCTCGTCGGCGGTCCAGCCGACGACGTTCGTTCCAAGCACGAGCGGCGCGATCTCGATATCGGTGCGTCCGAGGCGACGGTTGGTCATGATTTTCTCCGTAATCTCCTGGGTCACCGACAAAGCTAGGGGACCGACCCCGGTGAATAAACACCCGCTTCGGGAAAACGATCGGTCCAGGCTGGAAAAGACGTATCCTTGATCGAGCGTCACTGCCGGAGGCAGGTCTTTTCAGGGCCGCACATATTTGTTGGGCAGCAGGCTCGAAATCGGCACGACCTCCGCGCCGCTTCCCTCCGGCACGATCACGCGAGCGCCGGGCGCATAGTCGCTGATCATCTCGCGGCACATGCCGCAGGGCGACACAACCCTCGCCTTCGGGTCGTCGGCCGAGGCCTGGCGCACGGCGACGACGGTCTCGATCTCGTCGGCTTCGCCTTCGACGGAGACCCGTCCGATGGCGACCGCTTCCGCACAGACGGAGATGCGGGTGACATAGCATTCGACATTGAGGCCGACATGGATCCGGCCGGAACGGGTGCGAACGGCGCTGCCGACGGCGTGCCGCCCCGGTTTGAAACGCGCCTTCAGTACGGCGCGGGCAGCTTCGATCAGTTCTTCATCGGAATCACTCAGCATGGACAGCACTATGCGTCAGGCGAACGGCGCGGGAAAGAGGGCGGGGGCCTCGCTCTGCTGCTTTCGACCCGTGCGGTGAAACCGGGACTGTCTAAGTCGAATGGCCGGAGGAGGAAGGATCGTCGGTCGTTTCGAAGCCGGCGCCCATGCCGCCACCCATTCCCATTCCACCGCCCATGCCACCACCTCCGCCTCTTCCACCGCGTCCGCCACCTTCCTGTCCGCCCTTGCCGCTGCTGCGCGATCCGGAGGGTCGTGCCGGGCCTTGCATCGGGATGTCGATATCCGAAGGGATCGGTGCAAGGTCGAGCGCGCGGCGGATGAAATTGCGGAGCGAGACGACGAGTTCATGCATATGGACCGGGCGCCCGGCGACCAGTTCGCGCACGGCGCGTTCGGCCAACCGCACCTGTTCCTCGGTGCCGAGCAGGATAATGTCCGACAAGGCCGCCTCGACCGCGTCGCGGATACGGCGGCGACGATCGGATCCGCCGGGTGCGAGATCAACGGCTTCCGTTGCCCCGCCTTCGGGCTCGGATTGGCGCGGCCGGCGCAGGTCGCGCAGATGCGTCGGATCGACCGCGAGATCGCCGGTGAAGGAGCCGCCAAGGGTCTTGTAGGCCGCGATCAGGGTACGCAGGCGCTCGTTGATCTGCCGGTTGGCGCGTTCGCGGCGCTGCTGGATGGTGAACATCATCAACAGCCGGATACCGATGCTGATGAGGGTGAAGAGCGCAAGCCCGATCAGGGTCGCCAGCAGGCTGTGCCACGAACTGAAGTCGATGTTGCGCAATGGGCCTCTCCGCCACGCCCGCCCTGAGGACGGAAGGGGTAACGCAATTCCGACGACCGATCCAGCTTGCCTGTGCGCCTGAAGCTTTCCTGTTTCCCTTTTTGCATCGCAGGTTTTTGCATTGCAGGCTTGCCATGTTGCGCCGCGTCGGCGATGGAAGGGCGCTGCGCATGCACCTATCTGACTTCAAAAGGGAACCGGCGCTTCCTGCCGGCGGGATTTCTCCATGAGCTATGA
>JBDZVC010000417.1:0-3799 GCA_040255475.1 Phyllobacteriaceae bacterium
GCGCAATAGAAGGTCAGGTCGAAGCCGTCGAACTCGGCCTTGACGCTGGCATAGATGTCGGTGCCGAATTTCGGATCACGCTCGATCGTCGCCTGCAGCCTCCCCGGTTCCCTGCCGGTCGAGAAACGCGTCGCAACCGTCGGATAGACGCCGATGTCGGGCAGGCCTCCGCCGCCGAGCTCGGGCCTGTTGCGCATGTTGGACGCGTCGACATTGTAATAGGAGAAGGCGCCCTGCACATGGCGCAGCCGGCCGACGGCACCCTCCGCGATCAGCTCGCGCACCTTCAACCATTGCGGATGGTAGGTGACCATGAAGGCTTCGGAGACCAGCACCTTGTTCCGGTCGCGCGCGGCGATAACTGGCGCGATGTCCTCCGCCTTCAGCGCCAGCGGCTTTTCGACCAGCACGTGCTTGCCGGCATCGGCCGCCTTTATCGCCCATTCCACATGTTCCGACGTCGGCAGCGGAATATAGACGCCGTCGATGACATCGGAGGCCAGCATCTCTTCATAAGAGCCGAAGGCGTGGGGCACGCCAAAGCGGCCGGCAAGTGCTCGCGCCTTCGCGAGATCGCGGCTGGCGATCGCCGTAACCACGCCGTTCTTGGCGTCCTGCAAGGCCGGAATCACATGGTCGCGGCCGATCTTTGCCGTCGAAAGAACACCCCAACGAAACATATCTCCATCTCCTTGTGCCGTAGGTACTGGAAACCACTGCTATAAAACGGCGGCAGGATGATGGGAACATGAGGGTAAATCCCGGATGCCGACAGGCGGCCAGCGGCCGGGCCGTCAGATCATTGCCAGCGGCTCCTTGCGCCTCGGCGGCGGGAAAGCGCGGTCGAGTTCGGCTAAATCGGCCTCGTCCAGTTCGATATCCAGCGCCGCCCTGTTTTGACGCACATGGTCGGGCTCGACAGCTTTCGGGATGGCGATGACGCCCTTTCGCCGCAGGACCCAGACAAGCGCGATCTGCGTCGCGGTTGCGCCATGACGATCGGCAATGGCTTGCAGGCTGCGCTCCCTGCCCAGGCTCCCCTGGTTTACCGGCGAATAGGCCATCAGCGGAATGCCACGCTCGTTCGACCAGGGGACCAGATCGTATTCGATGCCGCGGCTGGAGAGGTTGTAAAGGATCTGGTTGGTCTGCACCGCGGCGGCGCCGTCGATACCAAGCAATTCCTCCATGTCGTCGGTGTCGAAATTGCTGACGCCCCAATGGCGGATCTTGCCGGCGCGCTTCAGTTCCTCGAACGCCGCGACTGTCTCCGTAAGCGGGACACCGCCGCGCCAATGGAGCAGATAGAGGTCCATGCGGTCGGTGCCGAGACGGCGGAGGCTCGCTTCGCAGGAGCGGATCACGCCGGCGTGCGAGGCGTTGGAAGGCAGGACCTTGCTGACGAGGAACACCTCGTCGCGCCGTCCCGCGATCGCCTCGCGCGTCACCTCCTCCGCGCCGCCCGAGGCATACATCTCGGCCGTATCGATCAGGGTCATCCCGAGATCGATACCGAGCTTCAACGCGGCGACTTCGTCTGCGCGCCTACGCCGATCCTCGCCCATATGCCAGGTGCCCTGGCCAAGCGCCGGCACCTTTTCGCCAGAGGGCAGGTCGACCATGCGCATGTCGGCCATCCCTCTCACCCGCGCAGCACGCCGCCGGTCTGCTTCTTCACATTCTCCACGATGCGGCCGGCGAGCGCTTCGAAATCCTCGTCGGTGAGGGTGCGCTCGACCGGCTGGATGGCGACCTCGATGGCGATAGATTTCTTGCCTTCACCGATCGCGGCGCCCTCGAAGACGTCGAAGACGGAAACGCCGGTAACCAGCTTGCGGTCGGCAGCGGCGGCCGCGCGGACGAGGCTGCCCGCCTCCACCGCGCGATCGACCACGAAGGCGAAGTCGCGCTTCACCGCCTGGAAGGCGGAAAGGTCGAGCCTCGGCTTCGTGCGCGTCGCCTTCTGCTTCGGCTCCGGCACGGCATCGATGAATACCTCGAAGCCGCACACCGGACCATCGACGTCGAGCGCTTCCAGCGTCTTTGGGTGGAATTCGCCAAAGGTGCCGAGCACGTTCTTCGGCCCGAGCTTGATCGTGCCCGAACGGCCGGGATGATACCAGTCCGGCCCGCCTGCCTCGACCTGGAGCTTGTCTACCGGCGCGCCGGCGGCTTCGAGCGCAGCAAGGGCGTCGGCCTTCGCATCGAAGACGCCGACCGGCGCGGCATTGCCGGCCCAGTTGCGGCCCGAGCCCTCGAGCTTCGCCGTGCCGCGCCGAACCCCGGCAGCCGCGCGGCGCTGCGTCTGAGGCGTGTCGCCCTCATAGCTGCCGGAAACCTCGAACAGGGCCACGTCGGCGAAACCGCGGTCGGCGTTGCGCTGCGCGGCTGCCAGCAACCCCGGCAGCAGCGAAGGGCGCATGTCGGACATATCGGCGGCGATCGGGTTTGCGAGCCTGAGTTCCGGCTTGCCGCCGCCGAAGAGCGCCGCATGCTTCGCCGGGATGAAGGACCAGGTGACCGCCTCCATCATACCGCGCACGGCAAGCGCCCGCCGGGCAGCCCGAGTACGGATCTGGAGCGGAGTCAGGATGCGGCCATTGACGGCGTCGTGGCTCACCATCGGCGTGAACGGGATTTTGTTCACGCCATGGATGCGCATGACCTCTTCGACCAGATCGGCCTTGCCGTCGACATCGGGCCGCCAGGAGGGCACGTCGATATCGATGACATCGCCCTTGCCATGTGCCTTGAAGCCCAGGCGGTCGAGAATCGAGAGGCTCTCCTCCGGCGCCACGTCGAGGCCAGTCAGGCGCTTGACCTCAGCGACGGGGAAGCGCACCGTCTTCTTCGGCGGGCCGGCATAGCCGACCACTTCCGTTTCGCTCGGGCTCCCGCCGCAGAGTTCCGTCACCATGCGGGTGGCAAGCTCGATGCCCGGCACCATGAACTCCGGATCGACGCCGCGCTCGAAACGGTAGCGCGCATCGGTGATGATGCCGAGGTCGCGGCCAGTGCGGGCGGTCGCCATCGGGTCCCAGAGCGCCGATTCGATCAGCACATCCTTCGTGTTCTCGTCGCAGCCGGAATGCTCGCCGCCCATGACGCCGGCGATCGATTCCACGCTGTCATCATCGGCGATGGCGCACATCTGCGGCGTCAGTTTGTATTCGCGGCCGTCGAGCGCCAGCACCTTCTCGTCCTGCCGGGCACGGCGGACGACGAGATTGCCCTTGACCTTGGCCGCGTCGAAGACATGGAGCGGCCGACCGCGATCGAAGGTCATGTAATTGGTGATGTCCACCAGCGCGTTGATGGGGCGCAGGCCGATCGCGATCAGGCGCTGCTGCACCCATTTCGGCGAGGGGCCGTTCCTGACGTCGCGAACCAGTCGAAGCGCGAAGCCGGGACACAATTCCGGCGCCTCGATCGTCACCTTGACCGGGCACGCGCCATTGCCCGGAACCGGCTCGATCGCCCCGCCCTTCAGCCGGCCGAGGCCGGCGGCGGCGAGGTCGCGTGCGATTCCGTGGATGCTGGTGCAGTCCGGCCGGTTCGGCGTCAGATTGATCTCGATGACGGGATCGTCGAGATGGGCGTATGCGGCGAAGCTCGCGCCGACCGGCGCATCCGCCGGCAAGTCGATGATGCCGGTATGCTCATCGGAAAGCTGGAGCTCGCGCTCGGAGCACATCATGCCACGGCTCTCGACCCCCCTGATCTTGCCGACCGACAGCGTGGTGTCGATGCCCGGCACATAGGTGCCCGGCGCGGCGAAGGCGCCGATCAGGCCCGCGCG
>JBDZVC010000418.1:0-3792 GCA_040255475.1 Phyllobacteriaceae bacterium
TCAATGTCAGCAAGCACAAGCTCGCCGCCTTCATCGTCAGCGCCTTCTTCTCGGGGCTGGCCGGCGCGTTGATGGTCTTCTATTTCGGCGTGGCCTCTGTCGGGACCTTCGTCGATGTGACGGTTGCCGTGCAGATCATCGTCGCCGCCGTCATCGGCGGCCGCCGCACCATCATCGGCGGCGTTCTCGGCGCTGTTTTCCTGATCGGCGCCAATGAGGCGTTGAGGCCGGTCGGCGATCTCGCCACTTTCATCGTCTCGGCCATCGCGCTGGTCGTGGTGCTGCTCTTCCCGAGTGGCTTCCTCGGTCTCCTGTCGCGCCTCAGGGGTGAGGCATGAACGCGCCTTCCATGCTCGAGGTTTCCGGCCTCACCAAGCGCTTCGGCGGCCTCGTCGCCGTCAAGGACATCGGCTTCGCCGTCAATTCAGGCGAGATATTGGGGCTCATCGGCCCCAACGGCTCCGGAAAGTCCACGGCGATGAAGGCGATCATCGGCATCGAGAAGCCGAATTCGGGCTCCGTCAAGGTCGACGGCGTCGAAGTGGCCGGCTGGCCCTCGCACCGCATTGCGCGGCTCGGCGTCGGCATGGTGTTCCAGCATTCGCGGCCGCTGCAGCGCCAGACCGTTCTGGAGAACATCACGCTCGCGCTCCTGCAGGACAGCTTGCTGCATGTCTTCCATAACAGGGCGACGGAGGAACAGGCGCGTCGGATCGCCGACCGCGTCGGGCTGACACCGGTCCTCGACCGGCTTCCTTCCACGCTTCCCTTTGCCGATCTGCGCCGCATGGAAGTAGCCAAGGCGATCGCACGCGATCCCAAGGTCGTCCTCGTCGATGAGCCCTTCGCCGGGTTAACCTCAAAGGAAACCGGTACATTCGCCGCGCTCATCCGCGAATTGCGCGATTCCGGCCATGCGATCCTGCTGGTCGATCACAACGTCAAGAGCGTCGCCGCGCTCGCCGACCGCGTCTTCGCCATGTATGTCGGCGAACGCATCGCCGAGGGCACGGTCGAAGAAGTCATGCGCGACGAGACCGTGCGCCGCGTCTATCTCGGCGGCAAGCTGGAGACGGCGGCGCGCAAGGAAGCGTCGTTCGCCGACCGCGCCATGCCCTTTCTGGAAGTCGAGAAGCTGAATGTCTTCTACGGCAAGGCGCAGGCGCTGGAGGATGTCTCGCTCCATGTTCACAAGGGGGAGTTCGTTTCCGTCGTCGGCCTGAACGGCGCCGGCAAGACGACCCTCTTCAATGCCATTTCCGGAATGGTGCCCTATTCAGGCGAAATCCGCCGCGAGGGCCATGCGCTCGCCGGGCAGTCGGCGGCCGCCATCGCACGGGGCGGCATCGTCCAGTCTCCCGAAGGGCGCGATCTCTTCACCGAGATGACGGTGCGCGAGAACCTCGACATGGGCGGCCAGCATCTCGAAGCCGCGGAAGCCAAGGAGCGCATCGAGTGGCTGTTCGACCTGTTCCCCATCCTCAGGACGCGGCAAAAACAATCGGCGGGCACGCTTTCCGGTGGTGAACAGCAGATGTTGACCATCGCCCGCTCGCTGATGATGAATCCGGACCTTCTGATCCTCGACGAGCCGACGCTCGGCCTCGCGCCGGTCATCCTGGAGCAGATTTCGAAGGCGCTTGAAAAGCTGCGCCAGACGACGCCGATCACGGTGCTGCTCGGCGAGCAGAACGTCACCTTCGCCCTGCCGCATGCCGATCGCGTCTACGTGCTCGAACATGCGCGCATCGTATGGGAAGGCGAGCCTGCGCGCTTCGCCTCCGAGATCGGTGCGGAGTATCTGTAGGAAGCGGGCAGGCGTTCAGCCGGCCTTCTTCGCCCGCTCGATCGATTCCACGATCATACGGCGTGCGACGGACGCATCGTGCCAGTCGCCGATCTTCACCCATTTGCCGGGTTCCAGATCCTTGTAGTGCTCGAAGAAATGCTGGATCTGCTGGAGCGTTATCTCGGGCAGATCGGTATATTCGTGCACATTCTCATAGCGGCGGGTGAGATGCGGCGAGGGAACCGCGATGATCTTCTCGTCCTCGCCGGACTGGTCTTCCATGATCATGACGCCGATCGGCCGGACATTGATCACGCAACCCGGAACGAGAGCGCGCGTATTGCAGACCAGCACGTCGATCGGATCGCCGTCGCCGCACAGCGTATGCGGCACGAAACCGTAATTCCCCGGATAATGCATCGGCGTATAGAGAAAGCGGTCGACGACGAGCGTGCCTGCTTCCTTGTCAAGCTCGTACTTGATCGGCTGGCCGCCGACCGGCACCTCGACGATGACGTTCACGTCTTCCGGCGGGTTGTTTCCGATCGAAACCGCATCGATGCGCATCGCTGTCGCTCCTTTGTCGCGGGCACGGATAATCGCCTCGCGTCAAATGAGCAATAACATCAAATGGCACGAATTCTTACCGACTGTGCGATGCCGGTGACGATCAGTCCCAGACGAAGGCCACCTTGCGCAGCGCCTTCTGGTCGAACACCTCGACCCCTTCGGCCACGTCACGGCCGCCGGCTCCGGCATAAAAGTCCAGTGCGCCGGAGTTTTCCTCCAGCGCCCACACGACGAGCCCCTTCAGCCCATGCGATTTCAGCTTCTGCCGCGCAGCCGCAAACAGCCGGCTGCCGAAGCCGACGCCCTGGTATTCCGGCTTGATGTAAAGTTCGTAGATCTCGCCCTCTTGCGACAAGTCGCGGGAGCGGTTCCGTCCGACGGTAGCATAGCCTGCGACCGTGCCGCCTACGTCGATCACCAGGATCGACGCCGCGCGGCGAACCGCGTTCGCCCACCAGTCGCTGCCGCGCCGGCCGATCATGGCGCCGAGCGCGCGGTGCGGGATGATGCCGGAATAAGCGCCCTGCCAAGCCTGAAGATGCACCTCGGCGATCGCTTCCGCGTCCGCCGGCTCCGCCTTGCGAATATCGATGGTGAGCGTCTTCATGGCCAGTTAACCATAGACGGCGGGAGTCATTCGCCGCAACCCGCGAATCGGTGATTCGGGGCCGATTATCAACGGAAATCTTTTTGTCGCAGAACCGGCTCGGGTCAGATCTCGACCAGGTGGTCGTCGAGCTCGTTCCGGTCGTCCGGCGCCGGCGGAAAATGGCGGGCAAGCAGTGTTCCAACGTCTTCGACCGCCTCGCAGAAACCGTCCGCAAGGCGGCCCTTGGCGGTATGCGAAATCAAGAGAGCGACGATGCGGTCCCAGTCCTTCTGTTCCACGCGCTCGTTGATACCGCCGTCGGCGATCACTTCGGCGTAGCGCTCCTCCATGGACAGGAAGAGGAGCACGCCGGTGCGCTCGCCGGTGAGGTGGATATTGTGCGCGAGGAATTGCCGAACGGCGTTGTCGTGGGCGCGCCTGCGGCGCACCGAATGCGGGACGTAATGAACACGGAACGCAGGGAAGGCCCAGAGCACGATGAGTACTGCAAGCACGCCGAGAAGCTGGAGTGCGGCAAATTCCGGCAGGCGGATCGTGAACCACCAATAGTCGAGCAGGAAGGCGACGATCAGTCCGACGACAAGAACGGCGATGGTGACGAAAAAGGCGGAGGGGAAGAAATAGGCATCGCTGGCGCGGGCCAGCACGCAGAAAATCTCGCCCGAGGTCTTTTCCTCCGCCCGCCGTACCGCCTCGGCGACGCGGGCATGCTCCTCGGGCGTCATGGTCTTTCTGGCCATTCAGATGATCCCCACAGCCTCTACCAGCCGCCGGAGGCGCCGCCGCCGCCGGACGAACCGCCCCCGCCTGAAAAGCCGCCGCC
>JBDZVC010000419.1:0-3768 GCA_040255475.1 Phyllobacteriaceae bacterium
ATCTGAAGAATGCCGGGCGCATCGACGGGTTGAGCGAATACCGCATCTTCTTCCGGCTGGTCCTGCCGCTTGTCCGGCCGGCGATGGCGACGGTCGCGGTCTTCACCATGATCCCGATCTGGAACGATCTCTGGTTCCCGCTGATCCTGGCGCCGTCGGAAGCCACCAAGACGGTGACGCTCGGCGCGCAGCTTTTCCTGGGCCAGTTCGTCACCGACTGGAACGCCGTGCTGGCTGCGCTGTCGCTGGCCATCCTGCCGGTGCTCGTCCTCTATCTCATCTTCTCGCGGCAGCTCATCCGCGGCATCACCTCGGGAGCGGTGAAGTGACGCCGGCGGGAAATGAGAGCGGCGCGCGGTCAAACCACAAGCGGGGAACGGATACTTGGGTTCGCTGACACTCGAAAACATCCGCAAATCCTTCGGCAAGGTCGATGTGCTGAAGGGCATCGACCTCGACGTGAAGGACGGCGAGTTCGTCGCTTTCGTCGGCCCGTCGGGTTGTGGGAAGTCGACTCTGCTCCGGGTCATCGCGGGGCTTGAGGACGCGACGGGCGGCAGCGTGCGGATCGACGGCGAGGAGGTGGGCACGGTGCCGCCGGCGAAGCGCGGCATCGCCATGGTGTTCCAGTCCTATGCGCTTTATCCGCACCTGACGGTCCGAGACAATATGGGGCTCGGGCTGAAGCAGGCCGGCGAGAAGAAGAATGTGATCGAGGAGCGGGTGAAGGCCGCAACCTCGATGCTGTCACTCGATGACTATCTGGATCGACGGCCGTCCGAACTTTCCGGCGGCCAGCGGCAGCGCGTCGCCATCGGGCGCGCGATCGTACGCAAGCCGAAACTCTTCCTGTTCGACGAGCCGCTTTCCAACCTGGATGCGGCGCTCCGGGTCAATACGCGGCTGGAGATCGCGCGGCTGCATCGCGAATTGCAGGCGACGATGATCTACGTCACCCACGATCAGGTCGAGGCGATGACGCTCGCCGACCGCATCGTGGTGCTGAACAAAGGAGTAGTCGAGCAGGTCGGTTCGCCGATGGAACTCTACAACAACCCGGCCAACCTCTTCGTGGCCGGCTTCATCGGCTCGCCGCAGATGAACTTCATCGAGGGTTCCAGATTGGGCGAAGGCGCCGCGACCGTCGGCATCCGCCCGGAGCACATCTCGGTCGCGAAGGATGGCGGGGCGTGGAAAGGCTCCGTGCTCCATGCGGAGCATCTTGGCGCGGATACGATCCTCTATCTCAGCACCGAGAAGGCTGGCTTCGTCACGGCGCGCCTGTTCGGCGAGCACCGGTTCGGTGCCGACGATGTGCTCTACGCCACGCCCGATCCGGCGCGCATCTATCGCTTCGGGGCGGACGGGCGCGTCCTGGCCTGATTCACCGTGGCTTCGCCTTCGCGAGGCTTCCGGAATATTGTATCGGTGGCCGAAATCACGGTATCAAGGCTGCTGGGCGTACCAATATTCCGGGGAAATGACCGTAACAAAACGCAGACGGACGAGAGGCTCGCGCGGTCCGACGATGCTGGACGTGGCGGCGGCGGCGCGCGTCTCGGTCGCTACCGTGTCCGCCGTCGTGAACGGCACGGCGGTCGTGAGTCCGGAACTCACCGCCCGTATCGAAAAGGCCATCCGCGATATCGGCTACAAGCGCAACGCCGTCGCGCGCAGCCTGAAGATGGGCACGACGCGCACGATCGGCCTGACGGTCGCCGATATCACCAACCCGTTCTTCACGGATGTGGTGGCGGCTATCCAGGAGGTGCTGCACAAAGCCGGCTACGCCGTCATGCTGTGCTCGAACGATGAAAATATCGAGATGCAGGACGAGCAGATCCAACTGCTTCTCGACCGCATGGTCGACGGGCTCATCATCGCGCCGGCCGGCGACGACGCCAATCTGGAGCGTATCCTGTCCGGCACGAATGTGCCGGCCGTCCTGATCGACCGTATCTGCGAAGGCGTCGATACGGATGCGGTCGTGCTCGACAACGAGCGGGGGGTGTTCGACGCGGTGACTTATCTCCTCGGGCTTGGCCATCGGCGCATCGGCTATATTTCGGGGCCGCTCGGCACATCGACAGGGCGCGACCGTCTGGCCGGCTATCGGCGCGCGCTCGAAGCGGCCGGCATCGCCTATGAAGAGGCGCTGGTGCGGCGCGGCGACTACCGGGAGGCGGAGGCCTACAGGTTGGCAATGGAATTGCTGACGCTGCCGGAGCGTCCGACCGCGATCTTCGCGGCCAACAATCTGATGGTCATCGGCGTCATGAAGGCGTTGCGCGACCTCGGCCTGTCATGTCCTGAGGACGTCTCGGCCGCCTGCTTCGACGATTTTCCCTGGGCGGATGTCTTTCATCCGCAATTGACGACGGTCGCGCAGCCCGTCCAGGCGATCGGCGAGCATGCGGCCCGACTGATCCTCGATCGGCTCGAACGGAAAACCGATGGCCCGCCGCGGCGGGAGGTGCTTCAGGGCCGGCTGACGGTTCGCAATTCCTGCCGGCCCCCGTCTTCAAACACGAGCTCGTAGCCGCTATCGCGGCAGCACGGTCGAGCCCATGAGGAACTCATCGACGGAACGCGCCGCCTGCCGGCCCTCGCGGATCGCCCATACGACGAGCGACTGGCCGCGCCTGACGTCGCCGGCGGCAAAGAGCTTGTCGACGCTGGTCCGGTAGTCGATCTCGTTGGCGGCGACGTTGAGGGAGCCGCGACGGTCCTTGTCGATCTTCAGCGCATCGCCGAGTTCACTGACGACGCCCTCGTTAAGTGCTCCGGCGAAGCCGATGGCGATGAAGGCAAGATCGGCGCGGATGAAGAATTCCGTGCCTTGGACCGGCTTGCGCTTTTCGTCCACCTCGCAGCATTTCACGGCCGTCAGCGTTCCTTCCTCGCCGACAAATTCGAGCGTAGCGATCTGGAACTCCCGCTCAACGCCCTCCGCCTGCGAGGAGGAAGTACGCATCTTGGTCGCCCAATAGGGCCACACCGTCAGCTTGTCCTCGCGTTCGGGCGGCTGCGGGCGGATGTCGAGCTGGGTCACGCGCACCGCCCCCTGACGGAAGGCCGTGCCGATGCAGTCCGACGCCGTGTCGCCGCCGCCGACGACCACGACATGCTTGCCGCCTGCCAGGATAGGCTCCTCCGGCCACGCCCTCGACTGTATGTCCTCGCCGGCCACGCGGCGGTTCTGCTGCACCAGATAGGGCATGGCGTCGTGGACGCCGTGAAGCTCCGTGCCCGGAATGCCTGCCGGCCGGGGTATCTCGGAGCCGCCGCAATAGATCACCGCATCATATTCGGCGAGAAGCTCGGCGACGGATTTATCCACGCCGATATTGACGCCGCAGAAGAAGGTGACGCCTTCGCCGTTCATCTGGACCACGCGGCGGTCGACGTGGTGCTTCTCGATCTTGAAGTCGGGAATCCCGTAGCGCATCAGGCCGCCGGGGCGGCTTTCGCGCTCGTAGACATGCACGTCGTGCCCGCTGCGGCCAAGTTGCTGGGCGGCGGCCATGCCGGCCGGGCCGGAGCCGATGATCGCGACCTTCTTGCCGGTCTTGTGATCGGCCGGGTAGGGGCGGATGTAGCCGAGCTCATAGGCCTTGTCGGAGATCGCGTGCTCGATCGTCTTGATCGCGACCGGAATGTCCTCGAGGTTCAGCGTGCAGGCTTCCTCGCAGGGCGCCGGGCAGATGCGGCCGGTCCAGTCGGGGAAATTGTTGGTGGAGTGGAGGTTGCGGATCGCGTTGTCCCAGT
>JBDZVC010000420.1:0-3764 GCA_040255475.1 Phyllobacteriaceae bacterium
CGATGGTGGGCGATGACGGGCTCGAACCGCCGACATCTTCGGTGTAAACGAAGCGCTCTACCAACTGAGCTAATCGCCCTTCCGGCGCTCGTTTAAGGGTTTCCGGCGTGCGCGGCAAGGGAATTTCCGGCATCCCCTGCCTTCCCGCCGGGAGGAATCGCGATTACCGTGTATTCGCCCCATCGATGGCAAAGCGGCGCCGTCCGCGTACGGCCTGAAGGTATATTTCATCGACTTTACGTATCGGCGGTTCCGTGCCTTTGCCTTGCGCGGCGGCGGGATAAGCAATCACCCGTTGAGCCGTGCTGTTCGAGCGTGGCTGGCCGCTTGACACCACATAGGTAACCGCTTAATCAGCCGCCACGACGCAGCCACCGGCAGCGTCGAAGCGCGGGTGTAGCTCAGTCGGTTAGAGTGCCGGCCTGTCACGCCGGAGGTCGCGGGTTCGAGCCCCGTCACTCGCGCCATCTAACCTCTTGATTGCCAGAAGCCGTTAATGTTGCTCATTGAGCCTGAAGAGATTTGTCTCATCGGGGCAGGGCCGACGTGACGGCAAGAAGAGGCAAGCTGGACACCCTGAGAAAGGGCAATGCCCGGTCACCAGCCGCACCCGCATTTAGCTTTCCCTTAGCGGCCTGATGATGCCATGAACCGGCGATGCGCTCAGTACCCGCTTGAGAAAGCGCTGCGTTGGCCGCTCGAAATAAGTATATGAAAGCAGCGCGAATATTACGGTGACGATCATCGCACATAGATAGATGGCAAGTGCCGCCAGAAAGCGCTGCGGAGGGAAGATGTCCAGCAGCCGTTCCACCTTCTCGAGAACGATGGGATGGATCAGGTAGAGTGAATAGCTGGCGGCTCCGATCGACAGGAGGAGCCGGTTCCTCACGGCATATCCCGAGTGCTCCAGCCGTGTTGCGCCATAGACGATGGCCGCGGCCGGAATTCCGTACATCAATACTCTCGCCGACCTGATCTCGCCGAACACGATATCTCCCAGGATCAACCCTGCAATCCCGCCGATAACCATGAAAGTCGCCATGCCGACGCTTTCGAGCGGCCGGTACAGAAATCCTGGCGGGATGGAGGCGATCGCCATCCCAAAGAGGAATTCGAAGATGATCGGATGGTCGTAATAGCTCAGGTACCGGTAGTGGGCCCAACCGGCAAGCGATATCATCGCAAGGAAGAACGCGGGAACGACAAGCGGCCAGTATCTGGAGCCGCGGAAGACGAGGGCGATGGCGAATATCGCATAGAAGAACATTTCGAAAGTAAGGGTCCACCCGACGAAGAGAATGGGAAAGTAGGAACTGGGGAACCTCGCTCCTGCCATGCCACCCTCGATATGGGGGAGGAAAAGCAGCGACTGAACAAGCCACTCCCAGTCGAAGTGAGAAGGATCGTGTTCGTAACTCCTGGCCGCGAGTATCATTACGAGGAGCCAGTAGAGCGGAGCAATCCGGATCAGCCGCTTGGCAAGGAACGAGGCAGGATTTGTGTCACCCCGGCGTGTCGTTTCGAGCATGATGAAGCCGCTGATGACGAAGAACAGATCGACGCCGGCCGAGCCGACAGTGGTGTTGAACAAGTAGGGAAACGTGTTCCCGTGGCTGTGATGCCAGTCAAAGAGGATGTGGTCGCAAACCACCATCAGCGCGGCGACCGCTCGCAATATCTGGATATTGACGATCACGTAAAATACCCTGCCTGCTCACGCGGTGGAGTGATCATCCGGCAACGGTCGGAGGCAGGGCAACACGCACAAAAGGATACCGAATCGACATATATAGGCGCTGCGTGAAGACTGGCTTGGGCAGAATTGTCAGGTCCTTCGAGGATCGGTACCGCTTTCGACCTATGTCCTGTCGGCCCCATCGGCGGACATCGAACCAAGTGGCGAAAAATATCGGTACGTTTGCCCGGAGGTGGTTCCAGACTGTTGGCGCTCCGATTGATCTTCCTTACGTCAAACCCACGCCAAGTTTGAGAAAGATCAATGCCTGGACGATACCATTCTTGCAATGGCTGCCGAAGGCGACACAGGGAACGCAGAAAGACATGACAAGCTACACCGGCACGGCCAAGGCGCTGCACTGGACCATCCTGGCCTTGCTCATCGTCCAGTTCGCCCTCGCATGGACCATGCCGCACATCGGTCGTGATACTCCCGTCACAACCCTGATCAGCCTGCATTTTTCTTTCGGCGTGCTGATCCTCCTGGTGGCTGTCCTGCGGCTCGCGTGGCGCATCGGCCACGGAGAGCCCGAACCGGAGAAAGGGATTCCGCAGTGGCAGACGATGCTGGCGCGTATCGTCCACTGGCTCCTCTACGCGCTGTTGTTTCTTCTGCCCGTGCTCGGCTGGATCAACGCTTCCTGGCGTGGCATGCCGGTTTCGTTCTTCGGTCTTTTCACGATGCCGAAGATCATGGCCACCCGCGCTCCCGGCTGGGCATGGACGGGCGACGTCCACGCATTCCTGTCCGAATATGTCCTGCTTGTATTAGTGGGATTGCATGTGGTCGCCGCGCTTTATCACCACTTCGTCCGAGGCGACGGCGTATTGCGGAGAATGCTGCCTGGAACGTAGTGAGCGCCGCGTGGGTGTGGCCGAGTTTACTCCCCATCCGCCTAATTGACCCTCCGAACCATCTTCACCTTGGTCGCTCGGCGCATCTTCACGCGCTCTCGTCTGGAAAGCCTGATCGGGTCGTGGTTGAGTGCTTTGACGGGAGGGAAGTGGGCGATGCGGTACGTGATATTGGGCGTCTTGCTCGGGCTTTACCTTCTGAAGCTGTCCGGCTTTTGCTTCAGCCAATGGGCTTACGTGAAAGACTGCTCTTTGTCCCTTCCCAGTGATGGGTGACCCTCAGGTACTTCCCGATTTCAGTCCCAACGCCTTCCTAAGCGCCTTCTCCGCGACCTCCAGCCGAACCGCATCGCCCCCCGTAGTCCTTGGGATGAAAGATCGGTCAGTAGCGCGGCACGGCGCTAGCGGTTCACGGATGTCTGATCCGCTGCGGTTGGCCGAAGGGCTACTTGGCAGGTTGACGCATCGGCACTGTCCCAGCGGCATTGTTGCGCGGCCGAACGCGGGTCCGCATGCCAGTGCGCGGCAAGTGTAAAGGCTACCGCTCCAATGGAGCCCGCAATTGCCAAAGCGGGAAGCAGAACATCCGTGACAAACGATATAACACGCCACACGCTCGCCATGCCCACTCCCCCAAGCGGTCCCCGATCCTGCCGGTCGGATAGCTGTAGCATTGGCTCTGAGCGGTCGCTACGGAAATCGCCTACACGAACCCCAATGCCTCCCTCGACGCCTTCTCCATAACCTTCAACCGAACCCGATATTCCCCGAGGTGTCGCCCGAGGATCAAATCTCGGGTCGCCTTCCGGACTCGGCAAGGTCGAGGAGGTCCGCCATCCGGTGTCGTAGCGAATGGTTCGGTGAAATCGTCTTGTCGGTGACGACTGCCCGGACGTGTTTGCCGATCACCGCTGGGGCCGCGCCACTTGCGGCCGAGCGTCGCTCAGCCTCCGCGTTTGCCTTCAGGCCTCAGCTTCCGCGCGGCCTAAGAGAGTGACGATTTTCCGGTTGGTTGTCGAACGCTGGACGAAGATGGTTCGAGATTTTGGCGGTGTACCCCGAGGGAAGCTACGCGCCCCGATCTCCTTGGATTTCCTGCCTTTCAGGAAAAAATTGGCTCCCCGGGACGGATTCGAACCATCGACCAACCGGTTAACAGCCGGTTGCTC
>JBDZVC010000421.1:0-3762 GCA_040255475.1 Phyllobacteriaceae bacterium
AATCCGGTCACGCCCTGGGGCAAGCCGACCAAGGGCAAGAAGACGCGGTCCAACAAGGCGACCGACAAGTTCATCATGCGCTCGCGCCACCAGCGCAAGAGCTAAGGAAAGGGTTCTCCAGTGTCCCGTTCAGTTTGGAAAGGCCCGTTCATCGACGGCTATCTCCTGAAGAAAGCCGACAAGGTGCGCGAAGGCGGCCGTAACGAGGTCATCAAGATGTGGAGTCGTCGCTCGACGATCCTGCCGCAGTTCGTCGGCCTGACCTTCGGCGTCTACAACGGCCAGAAGCACATTCCGGTTTCCGTGTCCGAGGACATGGTCGGCCATAAGTTCGGCGAGTTTTCCCCGACGCGCACCTATTACGGTCACGGCGCGGACAAGAAGGCGAAGAGGAAATAATCATGGGCAAGCCAAAGGCTCCGCGGCGGCTTGAGGACAACGAGGCGCGCGCCGTGCTGCGCACGATCCGCATCAGCCCGCAGAAGCTGAACCTGGTGGCCGCGCTGATCCGCGGCAAGAAGGTCCAGACTGCGCTGTCGGATCTGGAATTCTCGCGCAAGCGGATCGCCGGCACCGTGAAGAAGACGCTGGAATCGGCGATCGCCAACGCTGAGAACAATCACGATCTCGACGTCGATGCGCTGATCGTGGCGGAAGCCTATGTCGGCAAGTCGATCGTCATGAAGCGCTTCCATGCCCGCGGCCGCGGTCGCGCCAGCCGCATCGAGAAGCCGTTTTCGCACCTGACCATCGTCGTCAGGGAAGTCGAAGAGAAAGTGGAGGCCGCCTGATGGGCCAGAAAGTCAATCCGATCGGTCTGCGCCTCGGCATCAACCGGACCTGGGACTCGCGCTGGTATGCCAATACCGGCGAGTACGGCCGGCTCCTGCACGAGGACATCAAGATCCGCGAACTCATCATGAAGGAGATGAAGCAGGCTGCCGTCTCCAAGGTGGTCATCGAGCGCCCGCACAAGAAGTGCCGGGTGACGATCCACTCGGCGCGCCCGGGCCTGATCATCGGCAAGAAGGGCGCGGACATCGAGAAGCTGCGCCGCAAGCTGTCCGACATGACCAAGGCCGAGACGCATCTCAACATCGTCGAGGTGCGCAAGCCGGAGACCGACGCCACGCTGATCGCGCAGTCGATCGCGCAGCAGCTTGAGCGCCGCATCGCTTTTCGCCGCGCCATGAAGCGTGCTGTCCAGTCGGCGATGCGCCTTGGCGCCGAGGGCATCCGCATCAACTGCTCGGGCCGTCTCGGCGGCGCGGAGATCGCGCGCATGGAATGGTACCGCGAGGGCCGGGTGCCGCTGCATACGCTGCGCGCCGATGTCGATTACGGTACGGCCGAGGCGAACACCGCCTATGGCAAGTGCGGCGTCAAGGTGTGGGTTTTCAAGGGCGAGATCCTCGAGCACGACCCGATGGCCTCTGAGCGCCGCGCGGTCGAGGGCGATCATAGCCATGGTGGCGCCCGTCGCCGCGAGAACGCCTGATAGGCAGGAAGAATCTGGAGTAACACAAGATGCTGCAGCCAAAGCGCACGGCCTATCGCAAGCAGTTCAAGGGCCGCATCCATGGCGTTGCCAAGGGTGGCACGGATCTGAACTTCGGCGCTTTCGGACTGAAGGCGCTGGAACCGAACAGGGTGACCGCACGTGAGATCGAGGCGGCCCGCCGCGCGATCACGCGCCAGATGAAGCGCCAGGGGCGTGTATGGATCCGCATTTTCCCGGACGTTCCGGTGACCGGCAAGCCGACCGAAGTCCGCATGGGCAAGGGCAAGGGCAGCGTCGATTACTGGGCCTGCCGCGTGAAGCCGGGCCGGATCATGTTCGAGCTCGACGGTGTCGACGAGGAGACCGCGCGCGAGGCGCTGCGTCTCGGCGCCGCTAAGCTTTCGGTCAGGACGCGTTTCGTCCAGCGCATTGCGGAATAGGAAGGGTTTTGGCCATGAAAAGCGATGAAGCCCGGGGAATGACCCCAGACCAGTTGGGTGACGAACTGGCCAAGCTGAAGAAGGAGCAGTTCAACCTGCGCTTCCAGAAGGCGACCGGCCAGCTCGAGAAAACCGCGCGCGTCCGCCAGGTTCGGCGTGACATCGCGCGCATCAAGACGATCGCGGCCGAAAAGGCCGCCGGCAAGAAGGCATAAGGACAAGACCATGCCAAAGCGCATCCTGCAGGGCACCGTCGTCAGCGACAAGAACGAGAAGACGGTCGTTGTCGATGTCGAGCGCCGTTTCACGCATCCGGCCATGAAGAAGACCGTGCGCCGCACGAAGAAGTACCAGGCGCATGACGAGAGCAACGCGCACAAGGTCGGCGATACGGTGTTCATCCAGGAATGTGCGCCGATCTCGCGCCACAAGCGCTGGACCGTCATCACCGAAGAGCAGGCGCAGTAAGAAGAGCAAGGACAGCCGGGGAGGGCGCATCCCGTCCCCGATAATCAGGAAAGCGGTCAGTCATGATTCAGATGCAAACAAACCTCGACGTCGCCGACAATTCCGGCGCCCGTCGTGTCATGTGCATCAAGGTGCTGGGCGGCTCGAAGCGGAAATATGCCTCCGTCGGCGACATCATCGTCGTCTCGGTGAAGGAAGCGATCCCGCGCGGCCGCGTCAAGAAGGGCGACGTGATGAAGGCGGTGGTTGTGCGCACGGCCAAGGACATCCGCCGCCCGGACGGCAGCGTCATCCGGTTCGACAAGAATGCGGCGGTCCTCGTCGACAACAAGAAGGAACCGGTCGGCACCCGTATCTTCGGGCCGGTGCCGCGCGAACTGCGCGCCAAAAACCACATGAAGATCATCTCGCTCGCGCCTGAAGTGCTGTAAGGAGCCCGAAGATGCAAAAGATCAAGAAGGGCGACAAGGTTGTCGTGCTTACCGGCAAGGACAAGGGCCGCACCGGCGAGGTAGTCAGCGTTTCTCCGAAGGAGAGCCGTGCCGTCGTTCGTGGCGTCAATCTGATCCGGCGCCACCAGCGCCAGACGCAGAGTCAGGAAGGCGGCATCATCACCAAGGAAGCGCCGATCCATCTGTCCAACATCGCGCTCGCCGACCCCAAGGACGGCAAGCCGACCCGCGTCGGCTTCACCTTCCAGAAGGACGGCAAGAAGGTGCGCGTCGCCAAGCGCTCGGGAGAAACCATCGATGGCTAAGACCGTATACGAGCCGCGGATGAAGAAGCTCTACAACGAGAAGATCCGCAAGGCGCTCCTGGAAGAGTTCAAGTACGAGAACGAGATGCAGGTTCCGCGTCTCGACAAGATCGTCGTGAACATGGGCGTCGGCGAGGCGACGGGCGATTCCAAGAAGCCGAGCGTCGCGGCGGAAGACCTCGGCCGCATCACGGGCCAGAAGGCCATCGTGACCCATGCGCGCAAATCGATCGCCGGCTTCAAGGTCCGCGAGAACATGCCGATCGGCGCCAAGGTCACCTTGCGCAAGGACCGCATGTACGAATTCCTCGACCGCCTGGTCACGATAGCGCTGCCGCGCGTTCGCGACTTCCGCGGGCTCAACGCCAAAAGTTTCGATGGCCGCGGCAACTTCGCCATGGGCATCAAGGAACATATCGTGTTCCCCGAGATCAACTACGATCAGGTCGACCAGATCTGGGGGATGGACGTGATCGTCTGTACGACCGCCAAGACGGATGACGAGGCCCGGGCGCTGCTCAAGGCCTTCAACTTCCCCTTCCGGCAGTAACGGCAGGCGAGAAAAAGGAAAGCAACATGGCAAAGACCAGTGCAGT
>JBDZVC010000422.1:0-3758 GCA_040255475.1 Phyllobacteriaceae bacterium
GCACGGCATCGAACTTCGACCAGGAATATCCCGGCCAGACGCCGGATCAGTCGCTGCACGCCCAGTCCGGCGGCTTCATCCCGTCGGTCGAGAATGCCTATCTGGTCGGCTCCCGTCTGACCCACGCTATCGTCAGCGACTGGGCAAGCTGGAAGGACGGCGTGCCGGCGAATTGAGGCGCGATCGTACCTTACTGCCCTGCTACCGGGTGGTCGCTTTCTTTATGGCGGGATAGAGCGCCAGATAGCGGCCATACGCGGTCTCGTACGCATCCGTCAGCGCCCTGTCGGGATCGACCGAATGCGAGATGGCCGGTGGCGTACAGATGGCGACAGGATCGGCAGCTTCTGCTGCGATCAGGCCGAGCCGCGCCGCCCCGAAAGCGGCGCCGAAATCGCCCTCGGCCGGAATGTCGACCGGGAGGCCAAGGGCGGTGGCGATCGCCTTCAGCCAATAGGCCGAGCGCGAGCCGCCGCCGATCGCCGTGACACGATCAAGCGTCGTGCCGGCTTTCCTGAGTGCCTCAAGGCAATCGCGGAAGGCGAATGCCACGCCTTCGAGCACGGCCTGCGTCAATACCGGCCGACCGGATTCATGGCCAAGCCCGACAAAGGCACCGCGGATTGCCGCGTCGTTGTACGGCGTACGTTCGCCTGAAAGGTAAGGCAGGAAGGTGACTCGACTCGGCACCCTCAATGTCTCGCCTAGTTCTCCGGTCAGTTCCGCCGCTGAACGACCGGTGGTGTCGGAGAGCCAGTTGAGTGAATCGGTCGCCGAGAGGATGACACCCATCTGGTGCCATGTCTGCGGCAGCGCGTGGCAGAATGTGTGCACCGCACTTTCGGGATTCGGCAGATAGGCGGCATTCGCGGCGAAGAGAACGCCCGAAGTGCCGATCGAGACGAAGGCGTGCTCCTTGCCGATCGTTCCCATGCCGCAGGCCGACGCCGCATTGTCGCCCGCACCGCCGGCGACGACGACCGGCCCGCCGATGCCCCATCGGGCCGCCAGTTCCGGCTTCAGCATGCCGGCCCTTTCGGTGCCTTCGACGAGAGACGGCATATGGCTCTCGTCCAGTTCCGTCGCCGCGAGCAGTTCATCCGACCAGCGCCGGGCGGACACGTCGAGCCAAGCGGTGCCGCTCGCATCCGACATTTCCGAGATGTGCTCGCCGGTGAGCCAAAGGCGCAGATAGTCCTTCGGCAGAAGCACCTTTTTCACTTTCGCGAAGATTTCGGGCTCGTTGTTTTTCACCCACACGAGCTTTGGCGCGGTGAAGCCGGGGAACACGATATTGCCGGTGACTGTGCGGAAGCGCGGGTCGGCGTCGAGTGCCGCCGCCTCGGCGGCGCTCCTCGTATCGTTCCATAGGATGCAAGGCCACAGCACCGTGTCGGAGGCGTCGAGCAACGTCGCGCCGTGCATCTGCCCGGAAAGGCCGATGCCTTTCACGGCAGCGAGCGCCTTTGGATGTTCGGCTTTGAGTGCTCCTATCGCCTCGTCGGCTGCGCGTATCCAATCGGCAGGATTTTGCTCGGACCAGCCCGGATGTGGGCGCGATACGTCCAGTTCGCCGTGAGCCGAACCGGCGATCGCCTGGTTTTCGTCGATGAGCAGCGCTTTGACGCCGGAAGTGCCGAGATCGAGGCCGAGATACATGCGACAAACTCCTGCGCGCGCCATGCCTGCCGGAGATGCCTGCCTAGAACGCTATCTGTTCCCGATCAATGGCCGGCGTCACATCAGCGGTCAGGATTCGGCGTATAGCCGGGCCCGATGACTACCGGCTTCTTCGGCACGACGTTGTCGTCGAGATCGCTCTTGTATTCTCGGGTGGTCGACCAGATCAGTTCCTTCCTTTCCCGGTCATAGATGCGGATCATCACATGATACGGCTTGTTCGCGACGACGCCATGGACGTCCGGCGAATGGAAGGCGTAGCGGTTCGTGCGCGCGCTCACCCGCTCGGAGACGATGAGCGGCTGCCCGCCGGCCGGATTTTCGAACTCCACTTCGATGATCGAACCTTCGGCGAGCGGCTTCTGGACCATTGTGGTCAGGCCGTAGAATTCCTCGCCCTCGCGGTAATTGTAGATGAAGCCGCCGCCGAGAACGCCGAGATAGGGTTTTTCCGACGGGTCGTTGCGTGTCGCCCAGCCGAATGAAAACAGGATCAGGAGCAGTACGCCCGTCCCGACAATGATGCGCCGGCCGGTCAACTGGCTGAACACGCCCTCCCATGTCACGCGCCGAAGGCCGGCCCGGACCGCGGCCGTATCGATGGGTGGGAAAGACGGGATCGGTAGGGTGGCAGAATGGATATTTCGCATGACCTTGCTCCTCGGTTCCGGCCAACGAAGTCATCCGGGCGAGAGCCCGAAACACCATGGACAAAGAATGCCTCTTTCATCCCCGCGCGTCGAGGGGGTATCGGTTTCATATTCGGATCAGGGGAACATCCTCCAATGGACGCTTTGCAGGGCAGGGTTTGTCTCATCACCGGCGGCGCCGGCAGCATCGGTGGGGCCGTCGCGAAACTCTTCGCGGAGGAGGGCGCGAAGCTTGTCCTGTCAGACCTCGACGGAAGTGCGCTTGCCCGGGTCCTTGGCGAGATCGGAGCCGACCGAGCGGTGATAGTCGCCGGTGACGTCGCCCGCACCGAGGATGCAGCGCGCATGGTCGACGCCGCGATCGCCGCCTTCGGCCGGCTCGACGTGGTCGTCAGCAATGCCGGGAATTTCGGCACGGTCGCGCCGATCGGCGAATATCCCGAAGAAATCTTCGACGCGGTCTACCGCGTCCACGTCAAGGGTGCCTTCCTGCTTGCCCAGGCCGCCGTGCCGAAGATGGCGGACGGCGGCAGCATCATCATCATGTCGAGCGTCGCCGGCACCCGCGGCGATCCGGGCGTTTATGGCTACATCACCGCCAAGCACGCGCAGGTCGGGCTGATGCGTTGCCTCGCCAAGGAACTCGCGCCGCGCCGCATCCGCGTCAACACGCTCCACCCGGGGCCGGTGACGAATTCCTTCCAGGGCGCCGTCGAGGCCGACCTTTCGAGCATCATCGGCCGCGACGGCACCGAATTCTTCAACGAGATCATCCCGCTCGGCCGCCATGCCGAACCGGAGGAGATCGCTCGTTCGGCGCTCTATCTCGCTTCCGACCAGTCGAGCTTCACCACCGGCACTACGCTGATGGTAGACGGCGGCATGAGCGCCTGACCTAGCGCAGGATCGCGTCGATCATCGCCGAGCCAAGCCCGACCTTGTCGTAATGCGCCTTGCACATGGCGATATACATATGGACGTCGAAATAGCCGTCGGCCTCGCCCTTGTCGTCGAGCCAGATCAGCGGACCCTCGACGACGAAGATCGTCTTCATCGGCTCGTCATGCTCGTAGGCGACCAGCGTGTGGCCTTCGCCCGGCGTCTCATAGACGAAGTCGCCGGCGGTGGCGGTCCAGCCGTGCTCCAGATAGCCCCATTTGCCGGAGATCGTATAGGCGAATACCTGGTGCGGGTGGTAGTGGCGGTTCACCAGCCCAGCCTTTTTCGCCATCAGTACGTCGCACCATTTGTTCTGGCTGGGCGAGATCCAGAGCGGCCGCGAGGAGACCGTCTCGGTGAACGGCACGTAATAGCGCTCGTCTTCGGTCGCTGCGTTCGCGGTGTAGATCTCCGGCAGCGCGTTCGGCTGGAAGACCGTCGTGATCGGCTTCAGGTCGCGCCAGAATTCGTTCGTCGCTTTTTCGGGCA
>JBDZVC010000423.1:0-3756 GCA_040255475.1 Phyllobacteriaceae bacterium
GCCGAGCAGAAATGATAGGTATGGCCGCCGTGCTCCATGCTCGGCTTGCCGGCCTTCGGATCGACAACCATGCCACAGACGGGATCGCGGATCACGGCATCCTGGACAGCGCCATGCGCGCAATGATCATGATGATGGTGGGCGTGCTCGTTCATGTCGCTGGAATCTCCAATGTCGGAACAGACGTAGTCATTCCAGTCACTGGAAGGTCAAGGGCATGGTTTCTTTTCGCTCATGCCCGCATGCGCTGGCGCTGCCGGGCTCCTGTCCTCCGTCCCTGCATCCCCCTCTGTCCTGCCGGACAGAGGGGGATGCGCAGAGGCGTAGACCTTTCCGCGTTTGCTATCGCCATGCCAAACGGCCCGACAGCTTCTATAAGAGGGTGACGCGCGCCACACCCTCACCCGCCCCAGGTCCGCCGGAGCACGCTCACCCAATTATCCCGGCAGATTTTTCGGATCGTCTCCTCGTCGTATCCGGCGGCGCGAAAAGCCTCGACCAGCTTCGGCAGGCCGGAAACGTCGCCGAGCGCCGTCGGGATCACCGCTCCGTCGAAATCGGAACCGAGGCCGACGCCGTCCGGGCCGAGTATGCCGATCAGATGGTCGGAATGGCGCACCAGCGTTTCGAGCGGCGTGTCGGCATTCATCCGGCCGTCCTCGCGCAGGAAGCTGGTCGCATAGTTGATGCCGACGAGCCCGCCGCTATCGCGGATGGCGCGGAGCTGGTCGTCGGTCAGGTTGCGCGAATGCGGCGACACCGCATGCGCGTTGGAATGGCTGGCGACCAGCGGCGCGTCGGAGAGTTTCGCGACGTCCCAGAAACCCTTTTCGTTCAGATGCGACAGGTCGATCAGCACCTTGAGCTCATTGCAGGCCTTGACCAGCGCCTTGCCGGCATCGGTTAGACCCGGGCCGGTATCGGGTGAACTGGGAAAGCGGAACGGCACGCCGTGCCCGAAGATGTTCGACCGGCTCCAGACCGGACCGATCGAGCGCAGGCCGGCCTGGTACAATATATCGAGCATGCGGAAATCCGCGTCGATCGGCTCGGCGCCCTCGATATGGAGCACGGCGGCAAGCGCGCCGGACACCGCCGCGCAGTCGATGTCGGCGGCGTTGCGGCAGATTCGAACCGCGCCTTTCGAAGAGCGCTCTATGCGGAAGAGACCCGCGATCATGGCTATTGCCGCCTGCTGCGCATCGGTCAGCGCCAGGCCGGTGGGCAGGGGAATGTCGTAGGTCTCTCCCCGCATCAGTTCCTCGACGCTCGCGGCGCGCTCGATGGGCGGGCAGAAGACGGCGAAGAGGCCGCCGGTGAAGCCGCCTGCCCGCGCGCGCGGCAAATCGAGGTGCCCTTTATCGGTGCCTTCGAGGAAGGCTTTGGCGCCGGACGCATGGTCGCCCTTATGCATGAGGCGCAGAAGGACATCGTTGTGTCCGTCGAAAATCGGTGTGGGATGTGTCATGGAGGAAGGATTAGGCAAGCGGGGCGCGGCAGGCAACAGCCGTGACGGAGAAACCATGTCTACAAGCATCACCGGCGTGATCGGACGAAGGACGATGACGGCAGGCACGTTGCGCGGCGGCCACCTCATCGCTTCTGATCTAAATCCGGATAAGGAGCCCGACCGTGGCTGAACTCTACCGCCAGGCGATTTCGGAGCTCGAAAGCGTAGCAACTCAAATCGACGACTATGCCGTCGATCGCGCCTGCGAGATGATCGCCGACGCACGACGCATCGGCGTCTATGGCTGCGGTCGAGAAGGGCTTCAGTTGCGCGGCTTCGCCATGCGCCTCTTCCACCTCGGTCGGGATGTTTCGGTCGTCGGCGACATGACGATGCCGCCGCTCGGCGCCGGCGATCTCTTCATCGTCAGCGCCGGTCCGGGTTACCTCTCCACCGCCATGGCGCTCGCGACCGTCGCCAGGGATGCCGGCGCGAAGGTACTGCTGTTGACCGCGCAGCCGGCTGGACGCATCGCCGCCCTTGCCGACCACGTGCTCGTCATTCCGGCGCAGACCATGGCCGACGATCGAGGGCCGGCGCGACGTTCCCTACTACCCATGGGGTCGGTCTTCGAAGGCGCTCTGTTCGTCCTGTTCGAGGTAATGGTGCTGAAACTGCAGAAACGGCTGCACATCACTCTCGATGCCATGCGTGCCAATCACACGAACATGGAATGACGCGGGATCGCTTCGGATTCGAAAGCTTGAATCTATTTCACAGCGCCGGTCGACAACCCCTTGACGATATAGCGTTCCAGCATGATGCCGACGACGACCAGCGGCGCGATGGCCGCCGTCGACAGCGCCGCCATGGACCACCAGTTGATGCCCTGCGAGCCGGTCTGGCTGGCGACCATCACCGGCAGGGTCTTGGCGTCCGATCCCGTCAGGAGCGCGGCGAAGAAGTACTCGTTCCATGTCAGCACGAGCGACAGGATGAAGGCGGCGACGATGCCCGGCAGCGCGATCGGCAGGATGATGCGCATGAAGGCGCCCCACACGGAAAGGCCATCGACCAGCGCCGCCTCGTCGAGCTCGACGGGGATGGAATTGAACTGGTCGCGCATGATCCAGATGACGATCGGCAGCACGGTCAGCGTGTAGAGCAGGATGAGGCCGATCCGCGTGTCGAGCAGCGCGAGGTCCTTGTAGAGCACGAGGAAGGGCAGCGCGAGCACCACCGGCGGCAGGATAAGCTGCGAGATGAAGAAGAAAAGGATGTCGTCGTTGCGCATGAACCAGAAGCGGTATTTGAACCGGCTGAGGCCATAGGCGGCGAGCGAGCCGAGGACGACGGCAAGCAGCGACGCGCCGACGGCGGTTATGACGCTGTTCTCGAAACGGCTGACGAATTCCGTGCGCGGCGTCGAGATCTCGAAGATCGTATCCGGCGACAGGCCGAGCGAACGCCAGCCCTTCCAGTTCGGCATGAAGTCGACGAAGGGGATGATGTGACCCTGCGTGACATCGACCGCCGATTTGAAGGAGGTGGTGACGGTCCAGTAGATCGGGAACAGGCAGATGAAGGCCCATAGAATGAGAGCGCCGTAGACGAGCACGCGGCCGAGGATATGCCGGGCGCGCCGGCCCGGTTCCTCCGGCGGGATTTCGAAGGCGGCAGCCCGGCTTGTCACGCTGTTTTCCATGAGCCCGCCTAATCGTTCACGCTTCGCGTCCAGCGCCGCGTGACACGGAGCAGCACGGTCAGGAAGATGATGATGAGCACCAGATAGAACATGGCGAGCGCGGTGCCGTAACCGACATTCGAGCGGTCGCGATAGACGCGGTAGATGAAGCTCGACACGGTGTCGGTCGCCCCGCCCGGCCCGCCGGAAGTGACATTGATGACGATATCGGCGAGTTTCAGCTTGAAGATGATGCGGATGACGACGGCTGTGATGGAAACCGGCAGCATCATCGGGAAGGTGACGCGCCAGAAGGCCTGCCATCCATTGGCGCCGTCCACCTTCGCCGCCTCGGTGACCTCCTTCGGCATCGCCTGCAGGCCGGCGAGAAGCAGGATCATGATAAAGGGGATGGAGACCCAGGCATCCATGGCCTCGATGGAGACACGCGCCGTCCACGGATTGGCAAAAAAGGCAGGCGTATGCCAGCCGAGATCGCGCGCCAGCCTTGCCGCTGGGCCGAAGCGGTATTCCATCAGCGATTTGCCGACCATCCAGCTCACCGCGACGGGGCTCAGCATGAAGGGGAGCAGGAAGGCGACGCGGAAGAATTTGCGCGCCC
>JBDZVC010000424.1:0-3739 GCA_040255475.1 Phyllobacteriaceae bacterium
GGCCGGAGACTGATCGTGTGCTCGCCCCAGTCGGGGGGATAGGCGACGCCGATCGAGTAGCCGATGCGCGATTCCTTTTTCAGGCCGTAGCGCTGGATGACCTTGCGCCATGCGGCCTCGACCTCCTCCGCTGCTGCGCCCGGCCGGATCGTCCCGAGCACGGCGTCCATTCCTTCGATGACCGCCTTGCCCGTCTCCGCGACCTTCGCCGGCGCGGTGCCAAGCTGAAGCGTGCGCGCGAGGCCGGCCGTGTAGTGGCGCACGGCGCCGGCCAGTTCCAGCGCGACCGTCTCGTTCGCGCCGAAGCGGCGGTCGCTCCACATGATGTGCGGCGCGGATGCGTTCTCGCCGCCAAGTATGGTCGGCGGCAGGGCGGTGATGTCGCCGGCGAAATCCGGCGAGCCTGCGATCTGCGCCGCCTGTATGCCGGCGATGGCGTCGCATTCGCGCACGCCCGGCTCGATTATCTCGTAGGCGGCGCTGACAGCCCCCTCGGCGAGCCGCGCGGCCTTGCGGAGATAGACGATCTCGGCATCCGACTTGACGGCGCGGACCCAGTTCACGATGAGGCTGGCGTCGTGGAAAGTAGCGTTGGGCAGGCCGGCCGTCAGTCGCTCATGGGCCTTCGCCGAATAGTAATAGGCTTCCATCTCGATGCCGATATTTCCGCGCCCCCAGCCCTTCTTACCGATCCAGCCGGCAATCCAGTCCATCGGATGGTGGTCGGGTTGCTGGACATGGTCTTCCGGGAAGCCGACGACGTTTTCCGGCTTCATCCATGCCGTCAGTACTCCGCCGGCGGCGTCCATGGCTCGGCCGATCCAGACGGGCTCCTCGTCCGCGAGCGAGACCAGAACCATTTGCGGAGTATAGAAGGACCATCCGTCGTAGCCGGTGATGTAATGCTGGTTGGCGACGTCGTTGACGATCAGGAGATCGAGGCCACGACGCGCCATCTCCTCGCGGATGGCCTGAAGCCTGCGGCGATACTCACCGCGTTCGAAAGGCAAAGGGATCATGCTCGACTGGTCCTGTTCTGATAATGCGCGCGGCATGCCGCCGACGGAAGATAGATGCCAATATCCCGAAAAGATACGTGCTTGCCTTCGTCGTCCACGGGCAACCGGAACATGACAGAGGGTGGCGAAGGAAAGGCGCCGCCGACATCGCCCATCCGCCTCGGCGTCATTTTCGCGGGGAGCTGCGAGACGTCCCGGCCGGATGGCCAAAAACGCCGGACGGGCGGCCGCGGGGTCGCACATGGATTACCAGATGAGCGAGCCTGCGGCCGCCCGTCTTCCCGACCTTCGTTCCTGAAGGTCCGTTCTTTGACAATGGCCAGGGCCGAAGGGCAGCGTGGCAGCGAGAAAGCGTGCGCAATGACGAAGACTGATGATCCTGTGCTCCTTCGCACCCCCCTCTGTCCGGTAGGACAGAGGGGGGTGCGAAGGGGCGGGGGACGGGAAGGACATTCATAACCACAATGCCCTTCAAACAAGTACTCCCCCGACAACGCCCGACCGGGCGTCGCGCCTGATGGCGCGCCCTCGTGGAGCCCAGCCGCGAAAGCGGCGTACGGGCGTGAGCGAGAAAGACCGGGCATGTCCTCGCGCGTTCACCCGTAAACGATCAGCAGATCCTTGGCGTCGATCTGGTCGCCTGACTTGACCAGCACTTCGGCGATCGTTCCGTCGCGTTCGGCGTGGAGCGCGGTTTCCATCTTCATGGCCTCGATGGAGAGCAGCACGTCGCCGGCCGCCACGTTCTGGCCGGCAACGACGGCAAGCGCGGAGACGACGCCCGGCATCGGCGCGCCGACATGCGCCTCGTTGCCGGGTTCGGCCTTGCGCCGTTCGCGCGCGGCGGACGCGCCATGGATGCGATCCGGCACCTTCACCCGGCGCGGCTGGCCGTTCAGTTCGAAGAAGACGGTCCCCATGCCCTTGTCGTCGACGTCGCCGAGCGCGAGGCAGCGGATGACCAGCGTCTTGCCCTTCTCGATATCGACGAAGATCTCGTCTTCCGGCGCCATGCCGTAGAAATAGACGGGCGTTGGCAGCACCGAGACCGGGCCGTACTCTTCCTGCGCGGCGGCAAAGTCGGAGAAGACTTTCGGGTACATCAGCCAGGAAGCGAGCTCCGCTTCGCTGAGTTTCCGCCCGGCCTTCGCCTCCGCCTCGGCGCGCTTTGCGGAAAGGTCCGCGTCGGCAAGCAGCGAGCCCGGACGTGCGATGCTCGGCTCGGCGCCTTTCAGCACTTTCTTCTGCAGCGCTTTCGGCCACCCGCCCGGCGGCTGGCCAAGATCGCCGCGCAGCATGGCGACGACCGAATCCGGGAAGGCGATGTCCCGTTCCGGGTTCTCGACATCGGCGACGGTAAGATCCTGGCTGACCATCATCAGCGCCATGTCGCCCACGACCTTGGAGGAGGGCGTCACCTTGACGATGTCGCCGAACATGAGGTTCACGTCCTGATAGGCCTTTGCGACCTCATGCCAGCGCGTCTCCAACCCGAGCGCGCGTGCCTGTTCCTTCAGGTTGGTGAACTGGCCGCCCGGCATTTCGTGCAGATAGACCTCCGAAGCCGGCCCCTTCAGGTCGTTCTCGAAGGCGGCGTACTGATTGCGGACGGCTTCCCAATAGAAGGAGATGCGGCGCACCCAGTCCATGTCGAGGCCGGGGTCGCGCTCGCTTCCCTTGAGTGCTTCCACGACAGAGCCGAGGCAGGGCTGCGAGGTGTTGCCCGAGAGCGCGTCCATCGCGGCATCGAGCGCGTCGACGCCCGCCTCTACCGCCGCGAGCACGGTGGCGCCGGCGATGCCCGACGTATCGTGCGTGTGGAAATGGATCGGAAGGTCGGTTTCCTCGCGCAGCGCCTTGAAGAGGACGCGGGCGGCGGAAGGCTTCAACAGACCGGCCATGTCCTTCACCGCAATGATATGCGCTCCGGCGGCCTCCAGTTCCTTCGCCAGGCCGACATAGTATTTGAGGTCGTATTTGGCGCGCGCCGGGTCGAGGATGTCGCCGGTGTAGCATATCGCCGCTTCGATCAGCTTGCCCTCGGCGCCGACGGCGTCCATGGCGACGCGCATGTTCTCGACCCAGTTCAGGCAGTCGAAGACGCGGAAGAGGTCGATGCCGCCGGCGGCGGCCTGCCGGACGAAATGCTGCACGACGTTGTCGGGATAGTTGGTGTAGCCGACGCCGTTCGCACCGCGAAGCAGCATCTGCAACAGGATGTTCGGCGCCTTCTCGCGGATCAGCGCCAGCCGCTCCCACGGGTCCTCGGTCAGGAAGCGCATGGCGACGTCGAAGGTGGCGCCGCCCCAGCATTCGAGCGACAGGAGCTCGGGCAGCGCGCGCGCATAGGTGCCGGCGATGCGGGCGATGTCGTAGGTGCGCACCCTCGTCGCCAGAAGCGACTGGTGGCCGTCGCGCATGGTGGTGTCGGTGAGCAGCACCTCTTTTTGCGCCCTGAGCCACGCGGCGAATTTCTCCGGGCCGAGCGCGTCGAGCTTCTGCCTCGTGCCATCGGGGATCGGTCCGGCGAACCAGGGGATGATGGGGGGCGCGGCATCCGCCTTGGGCTTCGGGCGTCCGCGTGCCTCGGGATGGCCGTTCAGCGTTACGTCGGCGAGGTAGTGCAGGAGTTTGGTGGCGCGGTCCTGCCGCTTTACCTGGGTGAACAGTTCCGGCGTCTCGTCGATGAAGCGCGTCGTATAGTCGTTCGCCCGGAATTT
>JBDZVC010000425.1:0-3736 GCA_040255475.1 Phyllobacteriaceae bacterium
CGCCGCTGCGGCGGAGAGCAAAGCGTGGCCGTTCGAGGAAGCGAAAAAGATCATCCAGCGTTACAAGGATCGCGGTTACCCGGAAACGGTGCTCTTCGAGACGGGCTACGGCCCATCCGGCCTGCCGCATATCGGCACGTTTGGGGAAGTCGCGCGCACGTCCATGGTTCGCCATGCCTTCCGCGTGCTGACCGAGGACAAGGTGGCGACCAAGATCCTCTGCTTCTCCGACGATATGGACGGCCTCAGGAAGGTGCCGGACAACGTACCCAACAAGGACGTTCTGAAGCGCTATCTCGGCATGCCGCTCACCAGGGTGCCCGATCCGTTCGGCAGCGAGCATGGTTCCTTCGGCAGGGCCAACAATGCGCGGCTCAGGGCCTTCCTCGATCGCTTCGGCTTCGATTACGAATTCGCGTCCTCCACCGACTACTACCTGTCGGGGCGCTTCGACGCGACGCTCCTCAAGGTGCTGGAGAAGTTCGACGAGGTGATGGAGATCATGCTGCCGTCGCTGCGCGAGGAGCGGGCGGCGAACTACGCGCCCTTCCTGCCGATCCATCCGAAGACCGGCATCGTCATGCAGGTGCCGGTCGACGAGCGCAACGTCGATGCCGGCACCATCGTCTGGCGCGACCCCGATACCGGCGAGCGCTTCGAGACGAAGGTGACGGGGGGCGCCGCCAAGCTGCAATGGAAGCCCGACTGGGCGATGCGCTGGGCGGCACTCAGCGTCGATTACGAAATGTCGGGCAAGGACCTCATCGATTCCGTCAAGCTCGCAGGCCGCATCTGCCGCGTGCTCGGCGCGCCGCCGCCGGAAGGCTTCAACTACGAGCTCTTCCTCGACGAGAAGGGCCAGAAGATATCGAAGTCCAAGGGCAACGGGCTCACCATCGACGAATGGCTGACCTATGCGCCGACCGAAAGCCTCGGCCTCTACATGTTCCAGCGGCCGAAGACGGCGAAGAAGCTCTATTTCGACGTCATCCCGAAAGCGGTCGATGAATACTATGCCTTCCTCGCCGCCTATCCGGACCAGGACTGGAAGAACCGGCTCGGCAACCCGGTCTGGCACATGCATGACGGCAATCCGCCGGCGATCGACCTGCCGGTGCCGTTCGCGATGCTGCTCAATCTCGTCAGCGCGTCGAACGCCGAGAACAAGAATGTGCTGTGGGGTTTCATTTCGCGGCATGCTCCAGGGGTGGCACCGCAAACGCATCCCGAACTCGACAGGCTGACCGACTACGCGATCCGCTACTACGAGGATTTCGTGAAGCCGGCGAAGACCTATCGGGCACCCGACGAGGAGGAGCGTCAGGCGCTGGCGATGCTCGCCGACCGGCTGGAGGCGCTGCCCGCCGGCGCCGACGCGGAGGAAATCCAGAACGCCGCGCTCAACGTCGCGCGCTTCATTCCCCGCTATCAGGACCACAAGCGCACGAGCCCGGAAGGCGGGCCGGGCGTCTCTGTCGCCTTCTTCCAGATGATCTACCAGGTGCTGCTCGGGCAGGAGCGTGGCCCGCGCTTCGGCTCCTTCGCCGCGCTGTACGGCAGGGCCGAGACCGTTGCGCTCATCCGCAAGGCGCTGGAAGGGAAACTGGCGGCCTGAGGGATCGTCCGGAACCCGCATGGTCCGGTCCGATAGCCGCTCCCACGCTACGCCTGACGCCGGCCCTACCCGGCCACAGGCCGATATCGCCTCACCGCCAGGAATCCCCCGATCACGAACAGCGCGAGCACGATGCCCTGAACGATGGCGAAAGGCGGTTCGTTGCCGTTCGGCGCGAGAGCATGCAATGGAGGAATCTTGAGAAAGGCCTGGATGACCAGGACAAATACATTCAGGTAAAGCGCGATCGCCGCGGAAATCAGGTAGACCCAGCGCCATGAGCCTTCGAGATGGAAGGCGTAAAGGCCGGCGAAAGCGGCGAGCAGGACCACGACCGACAGGATGCCGGTACCGATCGCCGGCGTGAAGCCGTGGAAGGGGAAGAAAAATCCCGTCACGCTGGTGGCGAGCGTGAAGACAAGAAAGATCAGGGTCCAGCCGTCCAGCCTCCTTGCAGTCAGCCATCCGTAGAGGACGATGAACCCGGCAAGAATGGCGATAAGGCTGATGACCACGTGGAAGATCGTGTATGCCTGCAGCGTAAGGATCATGGCATATCCTCTCGTGCCCGCCGTAGGAGAAGCGGAGGCAACATAGAAAATGCCCCGACGGCAGTCCTGTCAATCAGCCCTCTTCTACGGAACGCACATATTTTTCGAACTGACGGGGCCCATCCACAGTCGACGCGACGCAGAGCGGCCTTTCGCATGGGCCAAAAGGTGAGCACGCTTGGCCCGGCGGGGGAACTGCATTATCTGGGACGGTGACACCAAGCGAAGGCAAAACCATGCCTGTTACCAAGGAAGCCGTGATCGAACGGCTGAAATCCATTTCCGCGCCGGGGCTTTCGGGCGATATCGTCAGCCTCGGCCTCGTCTCCGACGTGTTCATCGCCGATCGCAAGGTGTTCTTCTCGATCACCGTTCCGGTCGACAAGGCGCAGGAACTGGAGCCCATGCGCGAAGCGGCTGAAAAGGCGGTGAAGGAGATGCCGGACGTCGCCGGCGCCGTCGTCGCGCTTACGGCGGAGAAGAAGGCTGGGCAACCCGGTGCGGCTGCCGCTGCGCCGCGAGCCGCACCGCCGCGCCCGGCGCCCGCTCCGACGCCGCGTCGTGTAGCGGGTCATGCCCCATCCGGCCATGCCCCCTCTGGTCATGCCCCCTCTGGCCACCAGCCAGGCAAGCGCGGGGTGCCCGGCATCCAGTCGATCGTCGCCGTCGCCTCGGGCAAGGGCGGCGTCGGGAAGTCCACGACCGCCGTGAACCTCGCGCTTGGGCTTCTTGCCAACGGGCTCAGGGTCGGCATACTCGACGCAGACATATACGGCCCGTCCATGCCGCGGCTGCTCGGTATCTCCGGCAAGCCGGAAGTCGCCGACGGGCGCACGCTGAAGCCGATGCAGAAATACGGGCTCAAGGTCATGTCCATGGGCTTCCTCGTCGGCGAGGACACGCCGATGATCTGGCGCGGGCCGATGGTCGTCTCGGCGCTGACGCAGATGCTACGAGAGGTCGAATGGGGCGAACTCGACGTGCTCGTGGTGGACATGCCGCCCGGCACCGGCGACGCGCAGCTCACCATGGCGCAGCAAGTGCCGCTCGCTGGCGCCGTCATCGTCTCGACGCCGCAGGACCTCGCCCTCATCGACGCGCGCAAGGGACTCAACATGTTCCGCAAGGTAGACGTGCCGGTGCTCGGCATCGTCGAGAACATGAGCTACTTCGTCGCGCCGGACACCGGCAAGCGCTATGACATCTTCGGCCATGGCGGTGCGAAGCAGGAAGCCGAGCGTGTCGGGGTCACCTTCCTCGGCGAAGTGCCGCTCGAAATGAGGATCCGCGAGACCTCCGACCAGGGTACGCCGGTCGTGGCGAGCGAACCGGAGGGGCCGCATGCGTGCATCTACCGCGACATCGCGGCGAAAGTATCGGCACGGCTTTCCGCCGAGCGAGAGATGAGCGAAACCCCTTCGATCGTATTCGAGTAAGCTGGCCGGGAGAGGTTCCACCGACGTCCTGAGGCGCGGTTGATGATCGTGCCCGGCCATGCAAGATGGCGCCATCGTTTTTCGGGAGGAGCGCATGAGCGAACAGGCCGTATTGCACGAGCGCCGGGACGGAT
>JBDZVC010000426.1:0-3725 GCA_040255475.1 Phyllobacteriaceae bacterium
GCTTGCGGCATCCTTCGGCGACAAGCCTCTTTGCGATGGCGAAGCCGATCCCCTGTCCGCCTCCGGTGACGAGGGCGCGAGCGTCCTCGTTGCGCCGGGAGAAATCGGCCACGTTCAAAGGTCGAACTCCGACATCTTCACGGTCCGGCCTTCCCTGACAGAGCGCAACGCCGCCTCCGCCATGGCAAGCGCGATCAGCCCGTCCTCGCCGCTCGGATGCGCCTTTTTGCCCTTCTCTGCCGCCTCGATGAAGGCCGCGATCTCGTTTGCGTAGGCTTCCGTGTAGCGGGTCATGAAGAAATCGTGCAGCGGCGGGCGAGTATAGCCGCTGCCGTTGGCGATCTCGATCGAGATCGGCCGCTGGTTTTCCGCCGCCACCATGCCCTCGGAGCCATGCACCTCTATGCGCTGGTCATAGCCATAGGTGGCGCGGCGCGAATTGGAGATCGTGCACTGCCGTCCGCTCTTCGTCGTGATGATGACGCTGACGGAATCGTAGTCGCCCAGCTTGCCGATCTCCTTATCGACCAGCACCGAGGCCTGCGCCGTCACCGTCGCCGCCTCCTCGCCGAGCAGGAAGCGGGCCATGTCGAAATCGTGGATGGTCATGTCCTTGAAGATGCCGCCGGAGCGCGTGATGTATTCCGCCGGCGGCGCACCGGGATCGCGCGAGACGATCTGCACCATCTCGACCTTGCCGATGGCGCCGTCGTCGATCGCCTTGCGCACGGCCGCGAAATGCGGGTCGAAACGGCGGTTGAAGCCGACCATCAGCGTCGCCTTCGTCTCCTTCACCACCGCCAGGCAGGCCTTGACCCGGTCGAGATCGAGATGGATCGGCTTTTCGCAGAAGATCGCCTTGCCGGCGCGCGCGAAGCGCTCGATCAAATCGGCATGGGTATCGGTCGGCGTGCAGATGACGACCGCGTCGATATCGCGGGATTTCTCAATCGCCTCGATCGTGCACACCTGTGCACCATAGGCTGAGGCAAGATCGGACGCGGCCTTCTCGACCGCGTCCGCGACCGCGGCGAGTTTGGCCACCGGATTGGCGGCAATCGCCTTTGCATGAACCTTGCCGATGCGTCCCGCGCCCAGCAGCCCGAATCTCACTGTCATGAAATATCCCTACGATGAAGAGTGTCGATGCCGCCGCGTTTGCGACGGCAGGTCGAGCACAGGATGATGGCTATACCGTGCCGCCGAGTTCCTCGGAAAGGTCCTGCAATTCCTTGTCACCAGCCATTTTGGTCTGCAGTTCGTCAAGGCTGATCTGGGTCTTGGTGAAGGTTCCGAGCGTACGGCCACGGTTGAGCACGGTGAATTTGTCGCCGACGGCATAGGCGTGGCGGACATTGTGCGTGATGAAGATGACACCGAGGCCCTTCGCCCTCACCTGCCGGATGAATTTCAGCACCATCGAGGTCTGCGCCACGCCGAGCGCCGAGGTCGGTTCGTCGAGGATCAGCACCTTGGCGCCGAAATGCACCGCGCGAGCGATCGCAACGCATTGCCGCTCGCCACCCGATAGCGTGCCGACCGCCTGCTCGGGATCACGCACGTCGATGCCGATCCTGCGCATCTCCTCGCGCGCAACCTTGTTCGCGTAGGCCATATCCATGAAGGAGAAGGGGCCGACCTTCCTCACAGGCTCGCGGCCCATGAAGAAATTGCGGGTGATGGAGAGGAGCGGGACCATCGCCAGATCCTGGAAGACAGTGGCGATGCCGGCGTCGAGCGCGTCGCGCGGACTTGAGAAGGACACCGGCTTGCCGTCGACCACGAAGTCGCCGCCGGTCGGCTTGTGCACGCCCGACAGGGTCTTGATCAGCGTCGACTTGCCGGCGCCGTTGTCGCCAAGAAGGCAATGCACTTCCCCTGCGCCGACAGTGAGCGAGACGCCTGCCAGCGCAACGACCGGGCCGAAATGCTTGACCAGATCGCGCACCTCGATCAGCGGACGTCCCCAGCCTTCGGGCCGATCCTTTTCGGCGGCGGCAGCCTGCGGAGCCGTGCTCATCAGCGTTCTCCCGTCACGCGCCGGCGGATCGAGCTGTTGAACAGGACCGCGATCAGAAGCATCGCGCCCAGGAACACCTGGAACCAGTCGCTCGGCGCGCCGGTGAACAGGATGCCCTGCTGCACGACGCCGAAGATCAGCGCACCGAGGCAGGCGCCGATCACCGAACCGTAGCCGCCGGTAAGCAGACAGCCGCCGATGACGGCGGCGATGATGGCCTCGAACTCCTTCAAGAGGCCACGGTCGGCAGCGGCCGAGCCGAACTCGAATACCTGGCAGGCGGCAAAGACGGTGGCGCAAAAGGCCGTCACCATGAACAGCGATATCTTCACGGCGCTGACCGGCACGCCGACATTACGCGCCGCGTCTGCGTCGCCGCCGGACGCGAATATCCAGTTGCCGATCCGCGTCCTGGTCAGGACGATATGGCCGATCACGGCGATGACGAAGGCCCACACGATCAGCATGGGAATGCCGGGAACCGCGGGCGCACCGTTCGGCAGCTTGTTGATGATGCCGTTATCCGCCAGCCACTGGAAGAAACCGGGGAACAGCTTGGCCGAAAACAGCGAGGCCACGAAGCTGTTGTCCGAATATTCCTTCAGCCCGCTGACGATGGTGCGGTTGGTGAAGATGATCGAAAGCGCGATCGTCAGCCCGCGAAGGATATAGAGCGAGGCGAGCGTGACGATGAAGGAAGGCAGGCGCGTGCGCACGATGATGTAACCGTTGAGCGCACCGATCGCCATCGCCACGACGAAGGCGAGGATGACGCTCAATCCGACCGGCACGTGGAAATAGATCGTGGGGATGGCGATCATCATGCCGGTGAAACCGATCATCGAGCCCACCGAAAGGTCGAACTCGCCGCCGACCATCAGAAGCGCCGCGCCCACCCCGATGATCATGAGTTGCGCCGTGACGGTCATCCAGCTCAGGATGCCGTCGGAAGCGAACATGCCGGTGTCGCCCGCCGTAAAGGCAAAGAAGACGAGGACCAGGACCGCACCGGCGAGAGCACCGGAATCCGGTCGTCTCATCAGCCGCTGGTACCAGGACTGGCGGCTGAGCCGTTCGTCGACCACATCCACGATCGGCGTGGCGGCCGCACCGGGATCGGTTTGTCCGGCCATTTCTCACCTCGCATCTTGTCCCCGGACGCAGTCCGGCAGGCGCTCGGCCATTGGGGAAGGAAAGGCGGGCGTCGAGACGCCCGCCTGCCCAGGCCTCAGCGATATTCGCCGGCGAGTTTCTCGACCAGGGCGATGTTGTCCTTCGTCACGAAGCCCGGCCCCGTATTGACGTTGTTCGCGGGCATCACGCCGTAACGGACATATTGCGTGAGGAAGACGATCGGCAGATAGCCCTGCAGATAGGGCTGCTGGTCGATCGCCGCGTCCATGGTGCCGTCCTTGATCGCCGCGGAGATGTCCGCGTCGAGGTCGAACGAGATCACGCTCTTGAACTTCGAGCGCGAGCCGGTGTCACGGAGATATTTGATCGTCGGATCCGCCGAATTCGGCCCGAGCGTTATGATGCCGTCCGTATCCGGGTGGCTGGCGAGGAACGCCTTGACCTTGTTGTAGATCCCGGTCGGATCGATACCGGAATCAACCATCTGGTCGCCGAGCTTCACGCCGAGACCATCGGCGTAGCCCTGACAGCGCTGAACCGATGCGGGGTTGGTGATGTAGTGGTTCACGCA
>JBDZVC010000427.1:0-3723 GCA_040255475.1 Phyllobacteriaceae bacterium
GTATGAGGAAAGAGGGACGATTTTGGGAGAGACTGCCCCGGGCGGTGGCCGGCGCACTATGCGCTTTGTCGCTGTCGGTCGGGGTGCCGGTGACGGCAGGGGCCATGCTCACGGCATCGCCGGCGATGGCACAGGGCAAGACCTTGCGATTTGCCTTCCAGGGAACGCTTAACGCGCTCGACCCCTATTCGCTCAACGAGACATTCACGCTCGGCATGCTCGGTAATGTGTATGAGGGCCTGACCAAGCGCGACAAGGATCTCAAGATCATTCCCGGCCTTGCCGAGAGCTGGGAGATGATCGACCCGCTGCATTGGCGGTTTCATCTGCGCAAAGGCGTGAAGTTCGCCAATGGCGATCCGTTCACGGCCGATGACGTGGTCTTTTCGGCGGATCGCGTCCGTTCCGACGGGTCCGATCTGAAGACGCGCATTCCCGCCGATTCGGAATGGAAGAAGGTCGACGACTATACCGTCGATGTGATCCTCAAGAGCCCGAACCCCATCCTGTTCGCCGAATGGGACACGTTCTACATCATGGACAAGGAATGGTGCGAGAAGGTCGGGGCCGTGAAGGTCGTTTCGGCCAAGGACACCAATCCCGGTCCGTCTGCCTACGAGGTCAATGGTACCGGCCCGTTCACGATCGTCAGCCATCAGCCCGGCGTGAAGACGGTCTTCAAGCGCAACCCGAATTACTGGGGCAAGGTGGAGAGCAATCTCGACGAGGTCGATTTCACCCCGATCTCTTCGGATTCGACCCGCGTCGCGGCGCTCCTGTCGGGTGACGTCGATCTCATCGAGCCCATTCCGGTGCAGGACATCAAGCGCATCGAAGACAATCCGAACACCGATGCATTGACCGGACCCGAACTGCGCGTGGTCTTCCTGAATTTCAACCAGGTGCGGGACGAACTGCCGACCTCCAACGTCAAGGGCAAGAACCCGTTCAAGGATCCGAATGTCCGAAAGGCCTTCTATCAGGCGATCGACATCGACGCGATCGACAAGCGGGTCATGCGCGGGCTGGCGACGCCGGTGCCGCTCCTGATCGCACCGCAGCTCTATTCGGCTCCGGACCTGAAGCGCTGGCCTTATGATCCGAAAGCGGCAAAGAAGCTTCTGGCGGATGCCGGCTATCCGAAAGGCTTCACGGTCGGCATGGATTGCCCGAACGATCGCTATGTCAATGACGAGCGGATCTGCCAGGCCGTCGTCTCGATGCTGGCCAAGATCGGCGTCACCGTCAATCTGAACGCCTTGCCCAAGGCCAAATACTTCGCCAAGGTGCTGGCGCCCGGCGGCTACGACACGGACTTCTCCATGCTCGGCTGGACGCCTTCCTCGTTCGATTCGTGGAACGTCTTCACGAGCCTCGCGACCTGCCGCGATGCGTCGGGCAAGGGCGGCCCGTTCAATCTCGGCGGCTATTGCAACAAGAAGGTCGACGAGCTTGCCGCCAAAATCCTTGTCGAGACCGACAAGGCCAAGCGGGACGACATGATCCATCAGGCTTACCGTATCCTGCTCGACGACACTTCGCACATTCCCCTCCACCAGCAGTCGCTGTCCTGGGGCAAGCGCAAGAATGTCGATATCGTGCAGCGGTCGGACGATCAGGTCCTGTTCTACTGGGCCAGCATCAAGTAGGCCCGGCGCTTTGATATCTGCCCGGACCTTTCCGGCCCGGGCAGAAGCTTCCAAGGATATCTGAATGCTGGCTTTTGCCATCCGGCGACTGATCCAGGCTATCGGCGTGATGCTGGTCGTCGCGATGATTTCGTTCGTGATGTTCCGCTTCGTCGGCGATCCGGTGAGCCAGCTCGTCGGCAACGACACGCCGCCGGAACAGCGGGTGCAACTGCGCAAGGAACTCGGGCTGGACGATCCGATCTATGTGCAGTTCGCGCGTTTCGTCGACAAGGCGGCGCATTTCGACTTCGGCATTTCCTACCAGATCAAGCAGCCGGTGGCTCAGCTGATCGCCCAGCGTCTGCCGGCGACGCTGGAACTCTCCATCGTCTCAGCCATCCTCGCGCTGGTGATCGGAATGCCGATGGGGGTCTATACGGGGCTATATCCGCATAGCTGGCTGTCGCGGCTGTTCCTGTCGATCAGTCTTGCCGGCATATCGCTTCCGACCTTCCTGATCGGCATCCTTCTCATCTTCATCTTCTCGGTCAATCTCGGCATGCTGCCGTCCTTCGGGCGGGGAGACGTCGTTTCGCTCGGCGGATACTGGACGACGGGGCTGCTCACGCGGACGGGCCTCGAATCGATCATCCTACCCTCGATCACGCTTGGCCTTTTCCAGATGACGCTCATCATGCGGCTGGTGCGCGGCGAGATGCTGGAGGTGCTCCGCACCGACTACATCAAGTTCGCCCGCGCGCGCGGCCTTTCCCGGCGCGCCATCAATTTTGGCCATGCGCTGAAGAACACGCTGGTGCCGGTCATCACCATCACCGGCCTTCAGCTCGGCTCGATCATCGCCTTTTCGATCATCACCGAGACCGTGTTCCAGTGGCCGGGCATGGGCCTCCTGTTCCTGCAGGCGGTGCAGAACGTCGACATCCCGATAATGGCGGCCTACCTGCTGCTGATCGCCTTCCTCTTTGTGCTCATCAACTTCCTCGTCGATCTTCTCTATGTCGCGGTCGATCCCCGTATCCGGATCGGAGGTGCGAAGGCGTGAGCGAACTGATGGAAATGGTCGAGACTCCCGCCGAGGCGCCACCCGGTCTTGCGCGCCGCTTCATTGACAGCGACCTCTTCTATTCCTTCCGCCGCTCGCCGTTGACCGTGGTCGCGGCGCTGGTGACGCTGGTCCTGATCCTCGCCGCGCTGTTCGCACCATGGATCGCGCCGCACGATCCCTTCGACCCGGCGAAAATCTCGATCATGGACAGCCTCATCCCCCCAGTCTGGTCCGACGACGGACAGGCCGGTTTCATTCTCGGCACCGACGACCAGGGGCGCGATGTCCTGTCGACCATCCTATACGGCATGCGCATATCGCTTGCCGTCGGCTTTGCCAGCGTGGTCCTTGCGCTTTTCATCGGCGTGACGCTCGGGCTGATCGCCGGCTATGTCGGGGGAGCGGTCGATTCGATCATCATGCGCGTCGCCGACGTGCAACTGACCTTCCCGGCGATCCTGACGGCCCTCATCATCGACGGGGTGGCGCGCGGCCTTGCCGGTCCGCGTGCTTATGAGGAGATCGTCTTCTGGGTGCTGGTGCTGTCGATCGGGCTTTCCTTCTGGGTGCAATACGCCCGAACCGTGCGCGGCTCGGTGCTGGTGGAGGCGAACAAGGAATATGTGCTTGCCGCGCGGCTGATCGGGCTGAGGCCGGCAACCATCATGTTCCGGCATGTGCTGCCCAACGTGCTCGGGCCGGTGCTGGTCATCGCCACCATCAACCTCGCGCTAGCCATCATCACGGAGGCGACGCTTTCCTTCCTCGGTGTCGGTATCCCGCCGACGCAGCCGTCACTGGGGACACTGATCCGCATCGGGAACGATTTCCTGTTCTCCGGCGAGTGGTGGATCACCATCTTCCCCGGCATCACGCTTGCCATCCTCGCGCTGGCCGTCAATCTTCTCGGCGACTGGCTGCGCGACGCACTCAATCCGAAGCTCCGATGACCGCTGCGCTCTCCGTCAAGAACCTCAGGGTCGAGATACCGACGCGGCGCGGCGTGCTGACCGCGATCGACGATCT
>JBDZVC010000428.1:0-3718 GCA_040255475.1 Phyllobacteriaceae bacterium
GCCATTGCCGAGGGCGCCGGCAGGCGCGCTCCGCCAGGCGCGCGCCGACCTGCCGGTGACGCTGCGCGACTTCACGCCGCCCGGCGAACTGCCGCCGGTCCATGGCACCCCCGAACCCCCGCCGCGCATCATCTTCCCGCCGGAGGGCGCGCATGTCGAACTCGGCTCGGCGGGCGGCAGTTCTGCCACTCCGCTGCTTCTCAAGCTCCAGGGCGGCCGCGCGCCTTTCCGCTGGCTCGCCAACGGCAAGCCGTTGCCCGAACCCGCCCGGACGCGCATCGGCCAATGGGTGCCGGACGGAAACGGTTATTCGACCTTGACGGTGATTGATGCGGTCGGCCGCGCGGCCAGTGTTTCCGTCTACGTCCAGTAGCGGCGGAACAATTCCTGTGCTGTTGTCAAATCCCCGCCGAATTGGGCATGGTAGAGTACGTGATGGCCAACGAACACACGCATTCGAGCGCGCTTCATATCTCCCTTGCCGAGCGCTTCCGCCACTCGCGCGGCGAATTGATCGCCGACGGCATCGTCCATGTCGTCGGGGTCGTACTGGCCATCTCCGCCGGATCGGTGCTGCTGGCGCTCTCCGCCTTCCACGCCGGTCTCTGGGAATATGTCGGCACGATCTTCTACGTCGCCTCGCTGGTGACGGTACTCTCACTTTCCGCTCTCTATAATATGTGGCCGATCTCGCCGCTGAAATGGGCATTGCGCCGCTTCGACCATGCGGCGATTTTCCTACTGATTGCAGGTACCTACACACCGTTTCTCGTGCAGATGGACGATCCGCAGACGGTGCGCCTCATGCTCGGTATCATATGGGGAGCCGCCGCGCTCGGCATCGCCGTCAAGCTTCTCTTTCCCGGTCGTCTGGAGAAGGTCGCGGTGGCGTTCTATCTGGCTATGGGCTGGAGCGGCGTGGTCGTCTTCAATACGCTGTCGGTGTCGCTGCCGCGCGCGACATTGTGGCTGATCGCAGCCGGTGGCATCGCCTACAGTGTCGGCGTGATCTTCCACATATGGCACCGGCTTCGCTACCAGACGGCACTATGGCATGGCTGTGTGCTCGTAGGCGCCGCGCTCCACCTCGCCGCCGTCATGGACAGTCTTGTGATTTCGCGCTTTTAGCCGCTCACACCGTCTTCAGCATACGCTTGCGCGGCCCTTCGATGTTGGGCAGGAACACGGTGAGAAGCCCGATCGCCGGCAGGTAGGAGCACATCGCATAGACGAAATCGATGCCCTTCGCGTCGGCGATGATGCCTAGTCCGGCCGCACCGACGCCGCCCATGCCGAAGGCAAAGCCGAAAAAGATGCCGGCAACCATGCCGACGCGGCTTGGCAGCAGTTCCTGCGCATAGACGATGATCGCCGGGAAGGCCGAGGCGAGGATCAGCCCGATCGGCACCGTCAGGATCGCCGTGCCGACGAGCCCCATATGCGGCAGCACCAGCGTGAAGGGAAGCACACCGAGGATCGACACCCAGATCACGTATTTCCGGCCGAAACGATCGCCGAGCGGCCCGCCGATGACGGTGCCGGCCGCCACCGCTCCCAGAAAGACGAAGAGCAGGATCTGCGAGGTCTGCACCGAGACGCCGAATTTGTGGATCAGGTAGAAGGTGTAATAGCTCGATAGGCTGGCGAGGTAGATGTATTTCGAGAAGACCAGCATGCCGAGGATGACGAGCGTGGCGACGACCCGCGCGCGCGGCAGCGCCGGCGGGGCGCCATAGGCCTTCGCCCGCTTCGCGACGGCTGCATGATTGCGCTTGTACCAGCCGCCGACATTCCACAGCACGACCATTGCCGTCAGCGCGGCCAGCGAGAACCAAGCAAGACTCGACTGGCCGAACGGCAGCACGATGAAGGCCGCAAGCAGCGGCCCGATCGCCGAGCCGAAATTGCCGCCCACCTGGAAAAGCGATTGCGCCAGCCCAAGCTGGCCACCGGATGCCATGCGCGCGACCCGCGAGGCATCCGGATGGAAGATCGCCGACCCCATGCCGACGAGCGAGGCGGCGACGATCAGCAGCCCGTAATGCGAGGCGCTGGAGAGCAGAATGAGGCCGACCAGTGTGAAACCCATGCCGCAGAAAAGCGCATAGGGCTGCGGCCGCTTGTCAGTGACGATGCCGACGACCGGTTGGAACAGCGACGCCGTGCCCTGGAAGGTCAGCGTAAGGAACCCGACCTGCGTGAAGCTCAACGCATAATTAGTCTTCAGCATCGGATAGATCGCCGGCAGCAGCGACTGCATCATGTCGTTAAGGAAATGGCAGAAGGAAAGCGCAGCCAGAATGGCAAACACCGTCTGGTCGGCGGCCTGTTTCGTATCGGGCTGGGCGCCTTGCGCCGCTGCCTCTTTGCGCTCCATCACGGTCATGGTCTGCGACCCGCTTTCATTCGACTCATAGCTTTCGCAAGAGCGGGGATATAGCGCCTTGTAACGCGACCTGTTTTCGTGATTAGCTCAATCTCTTTCGCGAATGGGTCAAAGCCATGACGGTCGTCGACATCAGGGACCTGGAGGCAATCTCACGCCCGGTGCTGGTTCGCCGGGCACAATATCCGGCTAGCGACCGCATCCTGCCCCACAGCCACCGGCGGTCGCAGCTTCTGTGCGCACTGGAAGGGATGGCGATCGTCATCGCCGAGCGCAATCGCTGGCTGATCCTCCCTGACCATGCCCTATGGATACCGGCGGGCGTCCGCCACTCGGTCGAGACGATCGAGCCGCTTACCACAGGGTCGATCTATATCGAGCCGGCTGCGCTTTCCGACCAGCCGGCGCAGAGTCATGTGGTGCGCATGAGCGAGTTGATGAAAAGCCTGCTCGCCGAAGCGGTGAAGCTGCCGCACGAATACGACCCAGACGGCCGCGACGGCCTCATCATGGCGCTGATCCTGGAGGAAATCCCGCTACTACGGCGCACGGCGCTTTCGCTTCCGATGCCGCGCGAGGCGCGGCTTGCGGCCCTCTGCCGGCGCTTTATAGCCGCGCCGACCGCGCATGAAACGATCGACGGCTGGGCGGCGGAAATGGCGATGAGCCGGTCCGCCTTCACCCGCGCCTTCCGGCGCGAGACAGGCATGGCGGCGCTGGAATGGCGCCAACAGGCCTGTCTGCTCGCTGCGTTGCCGCGCCTGATGTCGGGCGAGCGGATCGCCAATGTCGCCTTCGATCTCGGCTACGAGAGCGCGGCCGCCTTCACCACCATGTTCAAGCGCGGGCTCGGCGTACCCCCGCGCCGCTATATCGCCATGGCCGGCAACGCTTCACCTGCTGCTAAGTCAATAGGTGCGGCAGCAGCAATGTGATCGCCGGAACCGCGACCAGAAGCGTGATCCTCAGCATCTCCGCCGCGAAGAACGGCATGACACCCTTGAAGGTCTGGCGCATCGGTACATCGGGCGCGAGCGAATTGATGATGAAGACATTCAGCCCCACCGGCGGCGTGATGAGGCCGAGTTCTACCACGATCAGGATGATGATGCCGAACCAGATCTTGAGGTCGGCCGGAGACATGCCGAAATCGAGCCCTGACACGACCGGCCAGAAGAAGGGCACGGTGAGGATCACCATCGACAGGCTGTCCATCAGGCAGCCGAGGATGAGATAGAGAATGATGATGAGGACCAGGATCATCAGCGGCGACAACCCGCTGCCCTGCAAGGCCTCGGCGGCCGCCTGCGGCACGCCGGCGCGCGCCATGAA